>JBCCTX010000262.1:0-10823 GCA_039197765.1 Bacteroidota bacterium | reverse complement strand
GGAACTATCAATCCAGTGAACCTGGCAAATCTTCCATTGACACGTCAGGCTGAAAAGATTCTAAAAATTACCCGTCTGGAGGCCAAGTTGTTGAAAAGTGAGATCATAAAGACGGAGCATTTACTCCTCTCTATCTTACGCGAAGAAAACAATGTGGCTGCCCAGATACTAGCCCGTTTTGGAGTTACCTATGACATCATTCGCGCAGAATTGGATGATGGAGAAACGAAGTCGCCGCGAATGTCCGTAACAAGTGAACCACCTGAATCTTCTGAAATGAGTACATCATCAAGAAAACCTTCTAAATCTAAGACTCCTGTTCTTGACAATTTTGGTAGGGACCTTACCAAGGCAGCCGAAGAGAATAAGCTCGACCCTATTGTCGGTCGAGAGAATGAAATTGAGCGCGTAGCGCAAATCTTGAGTCGCAGAAAGAAAAATAACCCAGTGCTTATTGGAGAGCCTGGGGTGGGTAAGACCGCGATAGCAGAAGGCCTAGCTTTGCGAATTATTCAACGTAAAGTGAGCCGAGTGCTATATAACAAGCGAGTGGTAACCCTGGATATCGCCTCTCTGGTAGCAGGTACTAAGTACCGTGGTCAGTTTGAGGAACGTATGAAAGCCGTAATGGCTGAGCTGGAAAAGTCTCCTGATGTAATTCTATTTATAGACGAATTACACACCATTGTTGGAGCAGGGGGAGCCTCTGGATCGCTAGACGCATCTAATATCTTTAAGCCTGCGCTTGCCAGAGGGGAAATACAATGTATAGGGGCAACTACCTTAGACGAGTACCGCCAATATATTGAGAAAGACGGTGCCCTCGAGCGAAGATTTCAAAAGGTGATGGTTGAACCTACTACAGTAGAAGAAACCCGTGCCATCTTGGAAAATATCAAGTCCAAGTACGAGGATCACCATAATGTAAATTATACCAAGGAAGCTGTCGATGCGTGTGTGCGCCTGAGTGATCGCTATATTTCTGATCGCTACTTCCCGGATAAAGCCATTGATGTATTGGATGAAGCAGGGAGTCGGGTACACATAACGAATATTCATGTACCCAAAAATGTCTTAGAGTTAGAGGCGAAGATCGAAGAAGTGAAAGAGCTCAAGAATCGGGTCGTGAAAAGTCAGAAGTATGAAGAAGCAGCTAGGCTTAGAGACCAGGAAAAGCGCCTACTAGAAGATCTCGAGCACGCTAAAATGGAATGGGAGGAAGAAACTCGCAATAAGCGATATACAGTGTCCGAGGAAGACGTTGCATCTGTTGTTTCTATGATGACAGGCGTACCGGTAACTAAGATTGCCGCAGGAGAAATGACACGTCTTAAGAAGATGGGAGAAGACCTCAAAGAGGTAATTATTGGTCAGGATAAGGCGATCGAAAAATTGGTAAAGGCAATTCGTCGTTCTCGCCTAGGCTTAAAAGATCCTGAGAAGCCCATTGGTTCTTTTATCTTTCTTGGACAGACGGGTGTAGGTAAGACAGAGTTGGCGAAGGCGCTTGCGCGCTATATGTTCGATAGCGAGGAAGCTTTGATTCGCTTAGATATGAGTGAGTATATGGAGAAGTTCACCGTATCTCGCTTGATTGGAGCGCCTCCGGGATATGTAGGATATGAAGAAGGAGGCCAGCTCACAGAGCGGGTTCGTAGAAAGCCCTACTCTGTAGTTCTCTTAGACGAAATCGAAAAAGCACACCCCGATATTTTCAACATTCTGTTGCAAGTTCTAGATGATGGGTTGTTGACCGATGGTTTAGGAAGAAGAATTGATTTTAAGAATACCGTTATCATAATGACCTCCAACATAGGGGTACGCGAGATAAAGAATTTTGGAACTGGGGTAGGCTATAGTACACAGACTCGCGAAGACCAGTCTGAGGAGATCCGCCGTAGTACCATTGAAGGAGCGATGAAGAAAGTATTCCGTCCAGAATTTCTCAATCGTATTGATGAGGTGATTATCTTCAACGAACTAGATAAAGAGAATATCCTGGAAATCATTGATCTACAGCTCAGAGAGGTGTTTTCTAGAATTGAAGAGAAGGGCTTTACTATCGCTCTTACAGAGAATGCCAAGGACTACATCGCCGAAAAAGGATTTGACAAGCAATTTGGCGCAAGGCCCCTTCAGCGCGCCTTACAGAAATACTTGGAAGATCCGATAGCAGACGAGATTTTGGCAGGTACTGTGAAAGAAGGTGATACCTTGTATGTAGATTATGATGCAGAAGCGGATAAGGTGGTAGTATTGACAAAGAATCCGGAATTGAATAAGAAGAAAAAGAAATCAGAAGAGATTGAAGATGCGTAGATAAGATAGTTATGGGTTTTCGGTTCTGAGCTTACTTAGAAAGTAATTCTTAAGAAATTCAGGACCGAGAGCCTAATTCTCGTTTTCCTAATTCTCAATCCATGCAAATTACAGATCAACTTATAGATAAAGTCGCGAAGCTGGGGCGACTCCGTTTTGAAGGGGCGAAGCGCGAAGAGATAAAAGCAGACTTTCAGCGTATTCTTGATTTTGTTGATAAATTGCAAGAGGTTGATACACAGGGGGTAGAGCCCTTGATCCATATTACCCAGGAGCACTCACACCTGCGGAAAGATGAGCCCCACCAAATGCTATCCCGTGAGGCAGCACTTACCAATGCACCTAAAACAGATGGGAAGTTTTTCCTTGTCCCCAAAGTTGTAAAGAAATAGTCAATCCATTGAGACAGGTCTGTGTATCTAATTCTCAGGGGTAAGACAGGCAACTGAAGCCTAAGGTTGGGATTTTTTCAAACATGGACTTACCAATTTACCTAGATTATAACGCAACCACCCCGCTAGATCCCAGGGTGCTAGATACGATGCTTCCCTATTTTAAAGAGAAGTATGGCAATGCTGCCAGTGCAACGCATAGCAAAGGTTGGGTCGCAGCTAAGGCAGTAGATACTGCTCGAGAAGTAATTGCCGGGTCAATTGGAGCACATGTACAAGAGATTTATTTTACCTCTGGAGCCACAGAGGGGATAAATGCCTGCTTGAAAGGCGTTGCTGAATTATACGAAGGAAAAGGAAACCATATTGTTACCGTTCGTACAGAGCACAAGGCTGTCCTGGACGTGTGTGAGAGTCTTGAGCGTAAGGGGAAGGAAATTACCTACCTATCTGTAGATGCCGATGGTCTAATAGACCTCAACGAGTTGGAATCAGCTGTGCGTGGGGATACCTTGATGGTGTGTGTGATGCTGGCCAACAATGAAACGGGGGTAATTCAGCCCATGAAAGTAATTGCTGATATTGTCCATGAAAAGGGAAGCCTGTTGATGTCCGATGCGACCCAGGCTATAGGGAAAATTCCTGTAGATGTGAACGACTTAGGGATAGATCTTATGGTAATGTCTGCGCATAAGTTCTATGGCCCCAAAGGAGTAGGGGCTATGTACTTGCGTAGAAAAAAGCCTCGAGTCCGCATTTATCCGTTGATTGAAGGAGGTGGACATGAGCGCGGTGTTCGCAGTGGTACCCTCAATGTACCAGGAATCGTTGGTATGGGCAAGGCCCTAGAACTTTGCCATGAGAGTATGCAAGCAGATATAGAAGAAATGAGGAACTTAAGAGACCATTTCGAACACTTTTTACTACAGGGAATAGGGATTAGGAGAAATGGACATGAAGTTCATCGCCTCTCTCACGTTTCTAATTTGGCTTTTGAAGGAGTGGATAGCCAAAAGCTAGTAGAAGCCTTAAGGGATTTATCAGTATCTACAGGCTCTGCTTGTACCTCTGCAAAAATGGAACCCTCTCATGTGTTAAAGGCAATGGGAAGACCTGATAACCTTGCTTTTGGATCTGTCCGCTTTTCGCTCGGCCGGTTTACAAATACAGAAGAGATTGAATACGCAAGTACCTATGTCAAGACTACCCTAGAGAAGCTCCGCTTACAGGCCGTTAGATAGGAAAATCCCCTACAATATCTTAGCTAAAGCAACCAGAATCGTCATTTTTCGTATATTTGTATGAGTTTATATCTAACAAACAACTCATTTAAAGCCTAAGAAAGCAATATGGAAGAACCCATGATTAAGGTATCACCTGCAGCATTTGACCAAATTAAATCCTTACGGAATACTGAAGGTTATGATGAGTCTTATGGCCTTCGGGTGAGTGTTGAAGGAGGAGGTTGTTCTGGCCTGCAGTATAAAATGGACTTTGATAACGAAGAGCAAGTTGGCGACCAAGTTATTGAGGATAAAGGAATTAAAATCTTCGTCAATATGAAGAGCCTCCTGTTCCTGGTAGGGACCGAATTGGATTACACGGGGGGACTAAGCGGGAAGGGCTTCCATTTTGCTAACCCCAATGCGTCGCGTACCTGTGCCTGCGGGGAAAGCTTTTCCGTTTGAAACTTGACGTTTACCATAATCTATCCGGGCCATCCTTTGGATGGCCTTTTTTTTGCTTTAACTTTGCTAATTGTTAATCTTAAATATCTTACTTACATGGCTAGTTTACTTACTCTTGCCATATTAATGGCTGGTGTTGTTTTCGGAATGGGTATCTTACTGCTACTCTTTCTAAAAGAGAAGTCTACAAACTCTGAAGAAATAGAGACATCTACCTCTAAACTTTAAATCTACACCATTTACCTTGTTTGTCGAGTTTCATACCGTTAATCCGAAGACAGGCTGGATTGAAGTAGTTTGTGGAAGTATGTTTTCAGGCAAAACTGAGGAGTTGATTCGCAGGATTCGAAGAGCCGAAATTGCCAACCAAAATATTCGACTTTTCAAACCGAAAGTAGATACGCGTTTTGCCAAGAAAGAAATCGTCTCCCATAACCAGAATACCCTAAAGTCCACAGTTGTTTCTTCTTCATCGGAGATCCTTACACAAGTGGATTCTGTAGATGTAGTGGGAATTGACGAAGCTCAGTTCTTCGATGAAAAGTTAATAGAGGTTGCAAATAGCCTTGCAAACTCCGGTATTAGGGTCATCATTGCAGGCTTGGATATGGACTATGCAGGCGTTCCCTTTGGACCTATGCCTCAGCTAATGGCTATCGCAGAGTTTGTTACCAAAGTTCATGCAATTTGTCAGCAGTGTGGAAGTTTGGCAAACTACTCTTACCGATTGGACCCAGATCAAAGCCAAATACTGGTAGGAGAAAAAGACGTATATGAACCGAGATGTAGGAAGTGTTATTTTGGGGAGAAGGCGGTGCTGAGAGATCAAAAGTGAGCGGGCTATGGTATAAGCAATCCGAAAGTTAACGTAAGAAATTGTCAACCTTTAGGCAGACTATCACCCTTATTTATCCCTCCTTCATTCAACAAGTTTCGCTTGGAAGTAGCCATTCTCAAAACGAAGAACCTCCACTCCATCAATTGCCGGTGGTAGAAAGCTTTCTTCCTCACAGCCCACTTGAGAAGCTGTAAAAGAGAGGGTTCCTTGGACTTCGAGACTTTCTAAATCAAAGCTTTGAATTTGAATTTGTACAGAATCCCCCATTAAGGTATTGGTACGTGTACAAAAAACGATTAAATCTCCACAGCACCATTCTCTGTACATCGCTCCTAACTCTTTTAGGTTATAGGATCCTACCCCCTCAAAATCTGGAAGGAACAAGGTTATCTGTTCGACATCTACTCCGTCTTTATCACTTTCTATTTGTGAATTGATAATCAATTCGCCAGTCTCATTAATATAGGCATCGAATATCCGACCCTCCCAAGGACTTCCATTTAAGGTACCCGAAAGCGTAAATTCTGTTGCTCCAGCAGCAGTAGGAGCAATGCTGTCCTCCGTGGTACACTGGGTGAACAGGAATATCAACCCCAACATGTAAACAACCTTTCTCATCATAAAACCTTTCATCAAAATCAAGCAACTTTCATTGAGAAACCCAAAACTTTGAAATGAATTTTATCATTCCTTTTCATTAATACGTAATTTGAATCCAAATTGCTGCATAAATCCCCTGTAGAAAAGATAGGGTGGATAAGTCGGAGGCTCAAAAAGAAGGGTACGCTTGAAGAGAACTTTTAATCACAATGGTTAACTTCTCAAAGAGCTACTTAAGATAGTAAAAGGATTTACCCAATAAAAAACGGAGGTAATTATACCTCCGTATGATTATAAAAAATATTAAGCAATAACTTTATTTAGTCTTGTGCAATAGAATGCTCTGTTTGGACCTTTTTCTGTATAGTTTGTAAAGCATTGATCACTACCTCTGGCCTAGGGGGGCAGCCTGGGATATACACGTCAACGGGTAGAAAATTATCTACCCCTTGAACCACCCCATATACGCGGTGCATTCCTCCTGTAGAAGCACAAGCTCCCATAGCAACACACCATTTTGGATCTGGCATTTGGTCCCAAATACGCTTAATCGCATGGGCCATTTTGTAAGAACACCAGCCAGCAACGATCATCATATCTGCTTGACGAGGGGAAAAACGGAAGACTTCACTTCCAAATCGGGAAACATCGTATTTAGGACCGGCAAAAGCCATCATTTCAATTGCACAGCATGCGAGTCCCATAGGCATAGGCCACATTGCATTTGCCCTTGCCCAATTCGTAATAGCATCTACAGTGGTGAGGGCAAATCCTTGTTTTGCTATCGCTTTTTCTAATCCCATAATACTTTTCTTCTATAACTTGAGAATTGCTTGCTTGTTCAAGACCATTTGAGTCCACCTTTTTTGTAGACGTAAATATATCCAACGAATAATATGACAATGAATACGAGCATTTCCACAAAGGGAAACCATCCAAACTCTTTAAGGAGTTGCGTATACTGTACGGCCCAGGGATACATGAATACTACCTCAATATCAAATAGGATGAACATCATCCCTACCAAATAGAATTTTACTTTAAAACGCTCATGTGCAGTACCTACAGGATCCATACCGCTTTCATAAACCATGCTCTTAATGCGGTTGGGTCGAAAGGGACCTAGTAAAGCAGAGAGTTGAGTAAGGAGAAATCCTAAAACAATTGCAATCCCTAAGAGGAAAAATATAGGTAAGTAAGCCTCCATAATTGGTAATATTATAGTTTATGGCGTGTTGCTTTATAGAGAGTTAACCCATTAACCTGCTTTCTTAAGAAGATTACTATAGGCTAAATTTCTTTAAGGCCCCATGCCCGAACTTTTCAGTGGGCTAATATACGCCTTTTCACTAAATGCTCCAGAAATTAAGGCACAAAAAAAAGGAACTTACTCGAAAAGTCCCTTTTTCTCTTTTGCCTTGAAGGAAGTTAGTTTTCGTTCGAAATTCCCTTAGCTTCCAGCTCTCTAATCATGCGTCTCAACTTTCTGTCTTGGTGCTCTCCTAGGTTACGTACGCCTACACGTTCTGCTTCGTGGATCATATCTAATCTTACCCCTATCTCCCTGAAAGTAAGCGTAGTATTAGTAGGATCAATCTTGTTGCGCACGATCTCCCTGTGTAAAAAACTCTTGGTAGCCTTGATTCTAGCTTGTAAATCTGTCGCCGTCATATTGGAAAGTTACGTTTGAAGGTGTTTTTATCCTAAGCTGGTTGCAAAATTAGTAAATTTTTATATGTAAAGCAATGTTTTTTAGCAAAATGTTTAAGCTAGAGTAATATCTTACCTCTTTTGCCGAGGAAATTTCATGGGATAGCCAGACTGGGCTCCTTCTTTTGCAAGCTTGACAAGTCGAGGTTTTAAGATTCGTCTCCGCATAGCCGAGATATGGTCGACAAATAATACCCCTTCTAGGTGGTCATATTCATGTTGAATGATGCGCGCTTTCATTCCAGAGAACGTGGCTTCTACAGTTTCAAATTCAGGTGTTTGGTAACGGATCCAAATAGACTCCTTGCGGGTTACCTTTTCCCGTATGTCGGGAATACTGAGACAACCCTCTTCAAAAGGCCAGGGGTCTCCTGCTTCTTTGAGCATTTCAGGGTTAATGAACACCATTTTAAAGTTTTTCATGTCTTCCTCATCCTCTTCATCTGCCATTGGACTTCCGTCTACTACGAATAGTCGGAGAGACAAGCCAACTTGAGGAGCGGCTAATCCGACCCCCTGTGCGTTGTACATCGTCTCAAACATATTATCAATAAGCGAATCGAGCGCTGGGTGTTCTGGCTCTACCTGCAAATTTTTTTCTCGGAGGGCTTTGTGCCCATACCCCACAATCGGAAGAATCATAAGTAAAGTTCAATCAATAATTTAATAGTTAGCAATACAAAGGTAATGCTGAGGGTTGAAACAAAGAAATAAGAGGGCCAAGTGGAATAAGTAAAGGCTTAGGGTTAACCTGAACTTCCTTTATGGGATATACTAGATACACTGATTCATAAATTCCTGAAGGATAAGTGTGGCACTAATTTGATTTACCAGGTGTTTGTCGCGTCGCTTTTTTCTGGAAGCTCCACCTAATATCAGAGCTTCCTTTGCCTCTTTCGAGGTGAATCTTTCGTCCTGAAGGTGGACCTGGATATCAGGGAAGGTTTTTTGCAACCACTTTGCAAATTCTTTCACATCCTGAGTTACATGGCTATCGCTACCATCCATTCGGGTGGGATAGCCCAAAACAAAGGCTTCAACGCTTTCTCGGGAACATAGCTCCCGAATTTTCTCTTCAATTTTCTCTGAATCGAAACTCCCAATACCCGTAGCGATTATTTGCAGGGGGTCGGACCATGCCAGGCCTGTCCTTTTTTTTCCATAGTCTATCCCAATGAGGCGCGCCATAACAAAGTTTGAGAGGTGTAAGGTGAGTGGTTCAAGGTTTTGGTCGTATCTATTCCCAGCATGGAAAGTAACACATTATGTTGAATTACCCTTCTTCACTGTTACAACCCCTATCAATTTTCAAAAAATTAATATCCCCATTCCAATATGGAAATTGGTAAAAAAATATCCCTGTAAGCGGTCCGTGGCAATATCTTTGAGATAGGCCCGCTCGGGCTTTCGGGAGCCATCTAAGGTTCCGAAAATTGTGGCGAATCGAATGCCATAGTGAATACTGAGGCCATCGCCCAACATTCTACGATCGCCTAGGGTAAGGCCTACGCCCAGGTCGTGGTATCTCCCAAGCCAGGTTCGACCATCCTGATAAAACCTTTCGTCTTCATCGGTCATCCAATAGGTAACATAGAATATTTCCAACTTTTTATATGGACCTAGCGGGGCAATGTTTCCCTTTCTTTGGAAACTGTATAGACGGGCACTTAAGCCAATGCCCATTCCCCGGATTTGGGCTCTCCCTTCAAAATTATCCACTTCGTAGTTTACGCCAGCCAAAAGAGGCTGTATATGTCCTCCCAAAGATAGCTTTCGATTCATTGTGTACTCAGCCTCCAGAAGGGCCTGGACATTGAAAATATATGGAGGGAGATCTCTCCTACTTGCTATTCGGATTGCAGGAGACAAGTCAACGGATAGATCGATCAGTGCTCTTTTTCCTTCATAACCAGGTATTTGTGCCCAGCTCTGTATAGGTATACCCAAAATTAGACTAGCCCAAAGGAAAAAAAATTTCATACCCTATGGTTGAGAGGAAATTTGAAACAAGAGATTGTAAGACGCAGATCGCAATACGTCCATTCGATCTCGCATTAATAGTTTCTGAGGGTAATGAGCCAATTCATTACCCGTGGATAAGTCATAGACTTTGGCATAGAGAAAGGTAAGGTGTTTGGGGGTTCTTGTATATAAAATAGTGTAGGGTAGTAAAACAGGGAGTAAAATACCAGCGGATAGTATTAATCCTTTTCCTGAAGGAGACCTCGCCAAGTTCCCTGCTTCTACCCACATGAAATGTTGGGTTCCATATTTTTCCACTAAATCCTGTACTTCTTGTTGATAGAGACTGACCATATTCAAGTTGGCTCTTCTATTCTTCTCTGCGAACCACTCACTTAAGAGGAGTAGATCTTCCACTTCAAATTCTTTTGGAGTTTCTAACCCACTATTACTCAATATAATGAGTTCAAGATCTAAATCACTTGCGTGTTCTAGTAAGAACGACTCTAAGTGGTATTTTTGTCTATTTGCTAAGGTAATTTGTTCTTTGCGGGAAAAGCGCTCGTCTATCTTAAAATAAGAGGGGTTTACAATTGCTACTTTTTCTAGCCCTAAAGAAGTTCCGGTAATCGCATTAGGCTTTTTGAAGGCTGCCTGCTGAGAAATAAGTAATTGCTGCTGTACGGTGTCTAAGGAAGCTTTAAAAGAGTTCAGAAAATCCTCATTTTTGAATAAACTCCAGAATATCTTCTCGGATAGGGTAGATCTACTATGGGAAAAATCAGCATTCAATAGGCTTTTTAATTGATCGGGATACAACTGAACAAATTCCCTGTTAAGGTCTGCTTGTATGGCCAATAACTCGGGATCTTTAGGATATTTTTGCAGGGTTTTCCAGGTATTACCTAGGGCCAATCCAAGAGAAGCCTCGGGACTTAATTGCTCAAAGCCAAAAAATAAATTTTTGGCCTTACCCATAATTTCTTCGTAGTTGCTGTGTATATCATAAAATCTACCAGAAAGTTTGTGTTTACTGATTCCATACAAGGCATACACCATGGCCCTCTGTAAAAAGGAATTGCTGGGATGTTCCAGTGAGAGTAGGTAGGACCAATACAGAGATTTCTCGTATTGTTCTTCTGCTAGTAGAGAAAAACAGGTTTCGAATCGACAGATTTCTCGGATTTTTTCAAAGGATTCCTTGCCCACGAGAAAATCTTTCTTGCTACTTCTTACCCTGCCCTTTTGGGCTAGCGCCCTATTCAACAAATCTTTGCGATCAAGTGCTGCGGGATGAGAGCTTTGAGAGTCTTG
>JBCCTX010000261.1:0-10855 GCA_039197765.1 Bacteroidota bacterium | reverse complement strand
CCGGCCATTTCGGCACTGAATTCCCCAGAACCCTTTTTGACGCAGAAGGACACGGAATTTTAGGGACTTAGCGCATGCTAAGAGACGCTGAGGAACCACGGACTACGAACCACCGACTACCCAACCCCTTTACAGAACCCATTTCGACACTGACTTTATAGGACGGATTATGACGTACACTGAGAAAAATTGGACTTAAAACCTAAACTGTGGACTATCGACTATTTAACTATTCGGCCATTTCGACCATGACTTTATGTGCAGCTAATTCCTAAGGAAATTGTGTGGGTCTCCCCGACTGGCGCTTATTTTTTTACCACGGACCACTCTATTACCCTACTCCTAGCTCATTTAAAGCAAGCCAACTCATGAGCCCTATGGACAATTCTAGCGTAGATTCATCGATGTTGAACTTAGGCGTATGTAAGCCATGGGTAATTCCTTTGGCTTTATTTCGGGTGCCGAGGCGATAAAAGCATCCAGGGACTTCATGGGTGTAGTAGGCAAAGTCTTCAGCTCCAAGCCATAGACCTAGGTCAACGATATTTTCTTCACCAACATATGCGGACATATACTTTCGTATCCGGTTTGTCAAGGTTTCGTTATTCTTGAGGACAGGATATCCTACTCGGATGTCTAGGTCTGCTTCTGCTCCAAAAGCAGTAGCGGTGCCTTCTACGATTGAACGGATTTTTGTATGGGCTTCCTTTCGCCAGGTTTCATTCATGGCACGAAAGGTCCCTGCAATATGGACCTCATCTGGGATTACATTGGTAGCTCCCTCTGCGATAAATCGGCCAAAGGAAAGAACCGAAGGTTCTCGAGGATCTGCCCTGCTGATGACTTGCTGGAGGGAAGCAATTATTTGGGCTCCAATCGTAACGGGATCCACACAAAGCTGAGGAGAAGCCGCATGACCTCCTTTTCCTTTGATTGTCAAATAAATCTCATCTGCAGAAGCCATATAAACCCCTGGGCGGATACCCACCTTACCTGCATCTATGTAGGGAAGTACGTGTTGCCCCAGGATGGATTCCACTTGGGGGGATTGGAGGGCCCCGTCTCGAATCATCAAAGAGGCTCCTCCAGGTAGGCGTTCTTCTGCAGGCTGAAATAGCAGTCGAAACGTTCCTGCAAACTTTGATTGTTGTGAGACTAGGATCTTTGCCACTCCTAAGAGAGAGGCTGTATGAACATCGTGTCCACAGGCATGCATAATGCCTGGCTGGGTAGAGGCATAAGGCACTTCATTTTCCTCCTGAATGGGAAGTGCGTCCATATCGGCACGTAAAGCTAGGAGTTTACCCTTTCCTTGCTCTCCCTCAATATGTGCCACGATGCCATGTCCACCTATACCTTTTTGGTAGGGAATCCCCATTTCCTGGAGTTGTGAGGCAACGTAGGCTGCTGTCTGTTCCTCTTTAAAAGACAGTTCAGGGTGCATGTGCAAATGCCTTCTGTGCCCGAGCACTTCAGGAAATAGTTCTTGGGCCTGTGCTTGTATTTCGGTTTTTATTGGAAGCATGCGGCAAATTTACAAGGATTTTTATATCTTTGCGGACGCTTAAAAAGATAGATATGAAACGTACGTTCCAACCCAGTAACAGAAAGCGCAGAAATAAGCACGGATTCCGCTCTCGTATGGCCTCCGTAAGTGGTAGAAAGGTGTTGGCTGCAAGGAGGAAAAAAGGCCGCCACAAGCTTTCTATTAGTGACGAAGGTAGGCCAAAGATTCACAAATAATTTGATGCTGCGGAACACTTTCCCTAAATCGGAAAGATTGTGTAGCAAAAAGGCATTTTCTTATATATTTGAGCACGGCGAGTCTCTCAATGCTGATGTGCTCAAATTTTTTTATGCATTAGATGTACCAGAAGACTTTGCAGATAGCAATTGTGCAGTAGCTTTCGCTGTACCCAAAAGAAACTTTAAGCGCGCGGTAGACCGCAACCTGTTGAAAAGACGAATGCGAGAGGCTTATCGCTTGCATAAGCATGATTTACACAAGGTATTGACTCAGAATGGGAAAAACCTTGTGCTTTTGATCAAATACCAACCCCGTCATATTCAATTATATACCCCAATTGAAAAAGGGATGATCAAGGGTTTTAAGCGGTTGGAAGCCAGGGTTGAGAACTCCCAAACCTAACATTACACATATGGTACCGATCAATGTGTTAGAAAAGTTTGACCTAATTCAAGAGCATTGGCATCCTCATATTATTGGGGAATTAAATGGGCAACATGTCAAAATTGCAAAAATCCAAGGCGACTTCGTTTGGCATGCGCATGAAGCAGAAGACGAATTGTTTTATGTCATAAAGGGGAAGCTCAACCTAGAATTTCGGGATAAATTGGTAACCCTCCTTCCAGGTGAGATGGTGGTTGTTCCCAGAGGAGTGGAACACAGACCTTTTGCTGAGGAAGAGACCTATATCATGATGTTTGAACCTGTAGGAACTCGTAATACAGGAGATACTGGAGGGGAGCGAACAGTTTTAGATCTTCCAGAGATTTAATTCGGGAAAAGTCCTATATTCATTCACATGAAATACGCATTCTTTAGCCTCCAGATTTTCTTGGGTCTCTATTGTGCATTTGGCCAAGATCAAGGTTCCGAAGCCATCATTTACAAGCCCCTTCAACCTATTCTTGATAGTATAGAAGTTTTGATGGAAGAGGCGCACATTCCGGGACTCATGATGAGTATGGTGATAGGAGACTCAATCATCTACTCAGAAGGATTGGGAGCGGCAAATCTCGAAAAAGGTATTTCGGTAACTCCTCATACGCGCTTTCGCCAGGGTTCGATTACTAAGACTTTGGGCTCACTCGCCATATTTCAATTAGTCTCTGAGGGGAAAATCTCTTTTGATGATAATCTCAGGGACCTTGCCCCAGAAATTCCGTTTAAGAATTCTTGGGAAGACAAGCACCCTGTGAAATTGGTCCATTTATTAGAACATACCACAGGGTTTGACGATATGCACTTCGCTGCTATCTATAATGAAGCGGATGCGGAACTGCCCATGATAGATATGGTTTTGGCACATAAGAATTCCCTTGCTTGTAGGTGGCAACCTGGGACGCGCATGTCTTACTCCAACCCTGGATATGTGATCATCGGCTATCTTATAGAAAAATATAGTGGGAAATCCTACCACGAATACATTCAGCAAACCTTTTTTGAGCCTGTTGGAATGGATCATGCCAATCTCGAATCCTTTCCGGACCTGGAAGATAATTATGCCCAAGGCTACAAGCTTGAGGGAAAGCAAGCCGTTCCTGTGCCGTTTTATCCAGTCAATGGAGGGATAGCAGGAACCCTTAATGCGAGCGGAATGGATATGGGCCATTTTCTAACATTTTTTCTCAATTCTGGAAGCATACTTGATACCCCTTTGATAGGGCCAGAGGTTATCGATCAGATGGAACTTCCTACCTCCAGTCTCGCTGCACGCCATGGCTTGAAGACGACCTATGCAAAGGGAAATTATGCCTCTCAATTTGAAAAACCATTCCTTTTTCATGGGCACAATGGAGGAATTGATGGTTTTAGCTCTGTCATGAAGTACTGTCGAGAGCTAGGGGTAGGATATGCCCTTTCGAATAATATCAATGGTTCTACCTACAAAATCGAAAAGCTCATCATAGAATTTTTGGTAGATCAGGTATGGGATTCTACAAGGGTAGAACCCATTTTTCCTGATTCTAAGCCTTTTCTTCAGGAGGGATTTGAGGGATATTACCAAATGAAAAGCCCTAGGAATCAGATCAACTATTTTGTAGAGTCCATCTTTTCAAATAGGAAATTGACCCTAGATAAGGATACTTTATTCATAAAAAAGCCCTTTGATATACCGCGAAAATACGTGCATTTGGGGGAAGGCATTTTCCAACAGACAAAACGGCTACATCCTTCAATGGTGCTTGGACTTAACGAGGATGGGAAGAGATTTGTGGTAGTAGGAGATATGTATTTCGAAAAGGTCCCTACTGGAATAGTATGGGCAAGAGTTGCTTGGTTTATTTGTGCTGTTGTTGCAGTATTGCTATTTCTTCCTGTAGGGTTGATTTATCTCCTTTTAATGTTGATTGGGCGAATACCTAAAGCAGCACTTCCTTCAATATTGGGATTCACCATGGGGGGATTGGGAGTATGCCTGGTCCTATTTTCCTTTTCTAGTTTGCAATCAGCAGAGGGATTGCCAGCCTTTGGGCAATTTAATACCTATACGGGCCTGATTTATCTAGGAACACTTATGCTAGGTGTAGGGTCTTTGCTCGGAACTCTAGGGCTTTTGGGTCGTTGGAAAAAGATAGCTAGTAAAGGATTGCGTAGAGTCCTTCTGGTAATAGCTTTTGCTCATGTGAGTTTTGCTTTTTATCTGTTCCTACACGGCTGGATAGGCTTGAGACTTTGGGCCTATTAGGCTTAATAGCCTTCCATAAAAATTTTTGAATCATATACCATACTCAAGTAATTATTCTTACCTCCTATTCCCTTAACCCCTAAATATTACTCAATGAAAGCTGTTGCAATTACCCCTCATGTTGAACATTCTGCTCGTTTAATCGATGTCCCTAAACCTAAGATATCTGAAATCCCCAATGGGAGAGGAGTATTGGTGAAGGTGCTTAAAGTAGCCTTGGACGGGACAGATAGGGATATCCACGAAGGGAAATATGGGGATTCACCTCCAGGAGAAGATTACCTGATTATGGGACACGAAGCATTTGGTGTAGTAGAAGAAGTCGGCCCAAATGTAACGGAACTGAAAGTTGGAGAATACGTAGTACCTACGGTTCGCCGACCCGGTCGCTCTTTCTACGACCAGTTAGGCCTACAAGACCTTACCTCAGACGAAACCTATTACGAACGGGGAATTAATCTCTTACATGGGTACTTTACGGAATATTTTGTAGAAGAGCCCGATTTTTTGGTCCCAGTTCCAGACGAGTTTAGCACCTTAGGAGTGATGACAGAGCCCATCTCAATTGTAGAGAAAGGCTGGGAGCATGCCTTGGATATACAGCGCCGTATGGGGATTTGGCGGCCAAAGCGAGTGGCCATCACCGGGGCAGGACCACTGGGAATGCTGGCTGCATGGAAGTTTCGGCTCGAGCGCCTAGAAACCCATGTATTTAGCTTAGAAGATTACCCGAATTTCAAATCTGACCTGTTGGAAGAGACAGGTGCAACATATCATTGTGTAAAGGATTTACCTGTAGCCGAAGCTCCTTCAAAGTTGGGCAAGTTTGATATTGTATTTGAAGCAACGGGCTATCCCCCCATGTGGATGGACGCTGCGCATGTGGTTGCTAAAAATGGAGTGGTAATTCTAACCAGCATTACCCCCAAAGACTTTTACAAAGAGGTAGAGCTTGCTAAACTCAATATGGAGTTTGTGTTGGGAAATAAAGTGATGTTTGGGACTGTAAATGCCAGTTATCTCCACTTTATGCTTGCGGTAAGGGACCTGGGACATGGGATGAATATGTATTCAGGTTGGATGGAAAAATTTATCACCCATGAATTAGAGGGCCTAGAGCACTATGAGCGTGCACTGTACTTGCTCAATAATAGCTGGGAGGAACGAGCGTTGAAGGTCGTCATAAAAGTGGCCGATGAATAGTTGGAATTGAGCCTAGGTGCAGAGACGGGAGTTCTGAGTTCTGAGTTAATTTGCTATATTTAGCTATATTGAAAAGGGGTAACCCTGTATCTGGAATCCACAAACTCATAACCCAATTTGGATATTGAATCCTTTCGTCTCTACTGCTTGTCTAAGCCAGGAACAACCGAAGGCTTTCCCTTTGGAGAGCAAACCTTAGTCTTTAAGGTAATGGGGAAAATGTATGCATTGCTCAGTTTGGATGAAGGAAATCGAGCGAACCTAAAGTGTGATCCAGATTATGCGCTGGAATTACGGGAACATCACCCTGAAGATGTCCTACCTGGATACCATATGAGTAAAAAGCATTGGAATACTATCCTTTTGAACCAAGGCCTTGATCAAGATTTGATTACCTCCCTAATAGATCATTCTTATAAACTGGTCGTTGCAAAACTTCCCAAAAAGGATCGAGAAAAGTTGGAACAAGGTTTTAGTTAACCTTTGATAGGGTAGTCCATAGTAACCTTTGATTGGAGATCAAAGTACACCTATCATACCTAATACCCCGCTTTATGCCGGTTGTCTTTGACATTCGCCAATTCGACTAAAGCTTGGCGGAATTTAGGAAGAATTGAAGTTTTGTCATTAGATGCATCTGTATCTCGCTTTGTAGCCAGAGACTCATCATCTAGTTCTACTGCCTCCTGTACATTTACCCCCTTGAGGACATAGACGCCATTTGCACCCTGTAGTGGAGCACTGAGCTGGCCTACATTGAGCTTAGAAGCTTTCCCTATGATATAGGGATCAGCACCAATACCAGGGATGGACGCGCTTTGAAAAGAGATTCCATTTGCATTACTAGTGAATGCTCCATCTCCTAGGGCATCTTTGACGGCCTGAAGGTCTTCTCCTAGGGTAATTCCCTTAAACTTATCTAAAATGTATGCGGCTTTCTTTTCATTGAGGACCTTGGGCGTTACGATGGCACGAACTTCGGCCAAAGATTGGACGCCTTTCGACCGTTTGTCGGTAACTTTTGCGTAAACGAAGTTATCGCCAATTTGAGTAATCTCAGAAAAGTCGTCCTTATCCGCTTCAATTGCCCAGAGAACGAGCTTTCTTCCCCCAGGTAGACCGGTGATTTGGTTTGTGCTTTCATCAAGGGGATTACTGCGAGAAAGCTGTACATCAGCGGCACTTGCGGCACTGTCCAAGTCTCCTTTTAAAACATTTTGAGCTTGATTGGCCAATTGGTTGATGTCGCTGAATACGGCATTGCGGGTTTCACTACTCGCATAAATTTCGCTCTCTACCTCTGCTAGTACAAATTCTTTTTGGGTTTTCCCTACAACCTGTACCAGATGGAATCCTTGTGTACTTTTAAAAGGACCACGAACGGTCGTCCCTATTGGTAATTTCTGTACAGCTTCGAAGAAGGCCTCTCCATAGGGATTATTTTTGCCAATCCAACCCAACTCTCCATCCTTACGTTTGGAAACATAGTCTTGGGTGTGTTCGTTCACCATACTTGAAAAGTTCCCTGCATTAACCTGAGAGAGTAAATTCCTAGCCTCACTTCGGGCTTCGGTAGTATCAGATGGATCGCTCCCCACGGGACGGATAAAAATGTGGTTTAATTTAACGTAAGTATCCTCTCCTTCCTGGGTATCTACGACTTTGAATAGTTTCCATAGTCCTCCAAATGCAATAGGACCTAGAACTTGACCTTGCTCTGCGTTAACTAAGCTATCCCGGAGGTTTTCCTGCAGTGAAATAATATTTCTAAAGGAGGAATTATAGGGAGTTTGGGAAAGCCCTGCCATAAAGGTAGAGTCATCTGGTGTATCCGTAAAACGAGGACGCGTTTTAACCATCTCCTCAAATGCCCGAAGGGTATCTGCTTCAGTAGGATTGATGGGAAGAGAAACGTATTCAATGAAGGTAGCAGCTTCCTGCTTATACTCATTAGAATGATTTCCGATGTAGGCATTCAGTTCAGAATCTGAAATGTCAAACAAGCTATCGGGAACGGTTGCATAATTTATCCCAACAAGCTCTAGATCCACGGTTCGGTTTTGCTCAATGTATCGATTTCTCGAAGCAGCTTTTGAACCTAGGTACCCAGCTCGCAGCATATTCTCATAAATTTCTTTAGAGCGCTGATTAGCTAAGTAATCCTCAAATTCCTTAAACTGTCCGATGGCATCGGGATTTTCGATAATGGTCTGAAGCTGATTTTGAATCTTGGTAGGGTCGGGTTGCTCTCCTGGAGGAACAAAATATTGGCGGACAATAGGGTTGATATTTTCCCCTGTGAACATATCGTGGAGTTCATCCCCTGATATTTCCAGACCCACTTTGTCTAGCTCTTGGTCTAGCGCCTTTTCAGATACCAAGGTGTTCCAGACGTTATCCATGATGTTGGCCTGCTGTGCCTCGTTGAGGGCCCCACCATACTGTGATAGGGTATTTTGGTATCGGTCAGAGAATTCCTGAATCGAAACGGATTCCCCTCCTATTGTGCCCACATCGGGAACTCGATTTACCTGGTTTCCCATACTTGAGAACAGGTCCGTCATAATAAACCCGAGCAAAGCGACAGCGATAATTACCGCTACCAAACCTATATTATTACGTATTCTACTTAAAGCTGACATGATGAGATTGTTTTACTCTCTTCGCGTTTTCGCACTATATATGATTAAGGCCTTCAAATTTCGTGTATTGTTGTGAATAATCAAAGGGCAAAGCATTATTAGCGAAACAGTAAACAGGAGTGAGGACCATTAGCTCTTGCATTTTCCTTGAAATAGGAGATTTCTTACGCCTCATACCTCGCTCCTGCGGTACATTTTTGCAAGGTATTTTCCCAAAATGTCGAACTCCAGGTTTACCCTGTCCCCTGCTTGTAGAGTAGAAAAGTTGGTATGCTGATAGGTATAAGGAATAATGGCTACAGAAAAGCGATCTGGGTGGCTTTCTACGACCGTTAGGCTCACCCCATTGATACAGATAGAGCCCTTATTGACTAATAGGTAGCCCCATTTCGCGTCGATGCCAAAGGTGAATGACCAAGAACCCTCATGATCAGAAATGGATTTCACTATTCCCGTATCATCTACATGGCCTTGAACAAAATGGCCATCCAGGCGATCTCCGATCTTCATACTCAATTCGAGGTTAACGGTATCCCCAACCTGCAGTTCTCCAAAATTGCTCTTTTGTAATGTTTCTTCAACAGCCGTTACAGAGTATCCCTGCATGTGGGTCTGAGAAGCTGGGAAAAGGCGGGTTACTGTGAGGCAAACTCCATTGTGGGAAATACTTTGATCGACCTGTATGGGCTCCTCAAATGGGGCTTCCAAGTCAAATATCACGTTACTTCCTTCCTTTTTTATGTCCCGAATGGTTCCTATTTGTCTAATAATTCCTGTAAACATGATTCCTTATTTATTCGCTTTTATCCCTTATTTATTCACCTTCATTCTTTCTCATTTGCTCTACTACTGCAAATTGAGGAATTTCTAAGAAAAAATACTATGGATCGGATTCTAAACACACGTATTCTACACAACATCAAGTGCTTCTTAATGATATGCGTTGGATTCTCTCAGATTCCAGCTGTATTGGCCATAGCACCTGAAGGGAGTAATGACACCCTGCTGTATTTACCTGAAGGAACCAGAATTGTTGTCCAAACTGAGGACTTTCTTGGAACATCTACTAGTTATTTTGGAAAAGGATTTGAGGCAGTTTTGGTTGAATCCATACGTGTGGGTGATCAGGAGGTAATTCAAGAAGGAACTCCTATTAATGGGATTGTAAAAGTTTCGGAGCGAGCGAGAAATATGGGGGGGAGAGCTTATATAGCCCTTGAATTGGAGGAAATAGCATACGAAGATGTGTGGATCCCTATTCAAACAGATCGCTTAGGATTTACTGGAAATTCCTCCGATACAGGATTAAAGGCAGGAGTAGGTGCAGGCTTAGGGGCTGTTGTAGGGGGATTCAAATGGGCTGTAAGAGGTGCCCTGGTAGGATTGGGAGTTGCTGCTTTGACTCCGGGG
This sequence comes from Bacteroidota bacterium, assembly GCA_039197765.1. Taxonomy (GTDB): domain Bacteria; phylum Bacteroidota; class Bacteroidia; order J057; family J057; genus JBCCTX01. Next base: position 1,167 of record JBCCTX010000261.1, on the reverse strand, counting down.
AAGCAGATCTATTTACCAGAAGGAACGGAACTGGAATTCTTTCTAGATGAGGCCGTTGTCTTAGTAAGTGAACGTTTATAAAGTAGAAAATAAGTAAAGGGTTACCGTCCGTGGTCCAAAGCAACCCTTTGATCAATATCAAATTGCACCCCACGGACCACCAACTATGCTTCCATCAATTCTTTTGCCTGTTGTATCCATTTGTCTCGCTCGATTCTACCAGGATAGAATTCCAAAATCTCATTGAGGATCTGCTCGTCTAAGGGAATAAAGTTCGCGATTTGGCGGTAGGTGTAAATCTGGAGGGTATTCAATTTTTCTTCAATAAAGGGACCGATCCCAATTATTTTTTTGAGGTCATCTCGTTCTGTTTCTACGGCCCTTCCTATTCTGTGAAAGTTAATTTGGTGAATCCTGCTACCTACTCTTTCTATAACCTTCTTTTTACTGTCCGATACATGAATTCCGCTGGGTGCTAAGTGTGTGTGAACAAATGATTCAGGTGTTTCAGGAGCTCCGGCAATTTCCATATTTAATCCACTTTCAAATGCAGATTCACCAGAGGAGGCTTCGGTTTCCAGAACTTCATTTGCTTCTGCCTTCATTAGCTCCTCTTTGTTGAACCCTTCCCAGTCCTTTGCCTCCGCTTGATGGGAATTGTCAAAATAGGTGATCATTGGGGGTTCAGTCAAAGGGGCATCAAGAGTACCTGCGTCTAGTGTTTCAACTGGAGGTACTTCTGAAGAGCTTGTACCAGCTTCTTCCGCAGCTGGAACAATGGGGTTGGGAATATCTATTACACTGGCTTCCGATCCGATATCCATTACTTCACCACTTCCCGCTGAATCACTTTGGGTTCCTCCTTCAGGGGCTGTATCTATGACTAAGAATTCTTCATCTTGAGTCTCCGGTTCAACGGTTTCTTGAATTGCAGAAAGGTCGGGCAGCTCTTCGGCGAGGGGTGCCTGGGCTTTGGGGAGATCTTCAACGGCTTTTAATTGATGGACTCCCCAGGAAAGGGAAGTCCCTTCTGAGGGAAGTTCCACAACCTTTTCCATAATCATATCAGCAGTAGCGTTGATAAGGTTACGGAACCGAGCTGGCCCCAATATTTCGGCTTTCAGGAATATGGCAGGATTATGAACATCGATGAAAAAAGGTTCTTCT
>JBCCTX010000260.1:0-10882 GCA_039197765.1 Bacteroidota bacterium | reverse complement strand
GGAATACCTCTTCTCTCTTATCTTTGGGAATAGATGCACCATTGTCCTGGAAGGAAAAGAGAAACTCGGGTTCTCCTGTGTAAGGACAGTCAATGGGTTTGCTACTTACCTCGATAGACAAAGGCTCTTCTCCCCGATTCTTGATGCTGAACAAGAGAATTTGCTGAACCATGAGGAGCATTTTGCGCCGATTGGCACGGAAAGGAGGGAGATCATAGGTAAATATCTTTCGACACAATCCCTGATAACTAGGGGGAAGGGAAAGACGTGCTTCCTTAATTATCTCAGCAATGTTGATGACCTCTGTGGGCTCGTCTGAGATACCTGCTTTGATGTAACTTTCTAGATGAGAAAGACTCTCATCGATATGAGCCATTTCCTCATGTATAGAATCCATAGCAGCTTCCCCTTTTCCATTGGATTCAGGGTTGGGAGAAACCTGGAGGTGATTGAGTTGATCATGAACGGCTTTCACTTGCTCATGAATGTCTTTGTATATCAGATCCGCCAAAATCTGCCAATCCTTACTGGCATCCTCAAGACGTTCATGCTGGACTTGAATTTCTCTATTTTTCATCTCCATCATTTCCTTTGCCTTCTTCTGTAGGCGATACCTATAGTTGAGCAAAAGGAGAATGATAGATAAAAGGAAAAGGCCCATGCCCAGAATAGCTAAATACATATTGCGGCGCTGAACCTTCTGCCTTTGTAAGAGTAGACTCATTTCAATCGACTCTTTGTTCAGTTCGTATCGCTGCGATAGTTGGGCCATATCGCGCTGAATATCATAGCTCATCATGCTATCACTCAACCGCTGGAACTCCTGGCCTTGAACATAGGCCTTCCTGTAATTACGGTTTTTGTGGTAGTAATTGCCTAGCCGTTGGGTGATCTCTGTTTGCAAAGAGAGATGGCCAATCCTGCGCGCAATTCCTTGGGCTGTAAGCAGGGTATCAATTGCATCGGATGTGTTACCTATAGCGTCCAATGCTGTACTCATAAGAAAAAGAGATTCTGCTATATCAAAAGGCTCGTTGAGCTTTCTGAAAGAGATACGCGCAAGCTGAATGTATTCTAGTGCATTAGCATAGTTTTTCTCCTCGAGGAAAATCTCCCCCATGTGAGACTGCATAAATGCTATGTCATAGGGCTTATTGGTTTCTCTGGCCAGCTTATATGCTAAGTCTGCATAGTGCTTGGCAGAATCCGTATATCCCAGTTCCAAATAGGAGGAAGACACATCAGCGAAAGTGCTGTAACGCGCATCGAGACTCCCCCTTCTACTTCGAATGTACAAAGCCTTTAAATCATTTTCTAGGGCTCTATCCATTTCTCCAGAGTAGTGGTAAATCCTACCCAAACCAGAATAGGCTCTCGCTATCCCTAAGGAATCACCAATTTCTTCCACCAATTGAAGGCCTTCGAGCTGGGCCTTCAAGGCTTCGTCTAGGCGACCAATATCTACATTTGCCTGAGCCATGAGGTTCAAGTTTTTGGCAATGTCTCGAATAGGTACCCTTTCACCAGTACGTTCATGAGCCAGTTGACTGTGCTTTATTGCGGAAGAGTAGTTGTGCAGCAGGCGATAGGCATAGCCAAGTTCATGGTGAATTTTAAAAAAAGAAAGATCATCTTCTGACCATTTTAGCGCAGACTGAAAAGACTTTACGGCTTCTTCAAAAAGACCTTGGCTCTTGAGGGCCTTACCTAGCTCGAAGTGCAACTCCAGCATCTTCTCCCCTTGCTGTCGAGGAGGGTTTTTCTGGTATTCCTTCAAGACCAGCTTAAGGCTATCGATCTGAGAAGCAATGAGTTCTCCAGAGGAGAGCCCGATGGTGATTATTCCAATAAGGATAAATTTCGCTGTCTTCATGATTCAGTGCGGCCTAAGGTTTTGTGAAACTTACTATTTTTTTTCGCTAAATTAAAGCCACAAATCAATTTAACTAACCTCGTTAATTGCTAACGGCCACAATTTCCTCATATTGTATATAAATATGGGTAAGATTGGCTAGAATGACGATTTTTGAAGATTTCATGGATAAATTATACCGATAAATCGTTACGACTGTAATGCCCTACCACGTCGAAGTCTAATTTACCCATAGCTACCTCTTTCAGGTCTAGGTTTGCATATAAAATTCCCTCCTGATCCCAGAGGGGCCCGGCGAGGATTTGTCCTAAGGGAGAAATGACTACACTCCCCCCTCTGCTAAGCAAATCCGGGAGTTCATTATGCTCTTCCCATTCGAGAATCTCTTTGGGATACATGGCTTTTGTTACGTATTGGTTACATCCTAAAACGAAACACCGTCCCTCGCAGGCAATATGGATGAGACTTGCTTGCCAAGTATCGCGTTGATCAGCTGTAGGAGCCATATAAATATCTATCCCTTGTCGATACAGCATTAAGCGAGCTTCCGGCATGTAATTTTCCCAACAGATTAAGCCCCCCATTCGCCCAAAAGGAGTAGCAATTACCTGCAGATCTTTCCCATCTCCTTCGCCCCAAATTATCCGTTCTGCGGCAGTTGGTTTGAGTTTTCTATGCTTTCCCCTAATAGTTCCCGAAGGATCTATATACAGCAAGGTGCAATACAGAGTACCCCCTATAGGTTCTCGTTCTATGACTCCCATTACTAACCATACCGCTGCTTCCCTAGCTATGTCGCAGAGTCGATTGGAAGCTGGACCAGGGATCTCCACTGCATTTTCCCAATAGCTTAACCAAGTCTTTCTTCCTTTTGCTGACCTACTTCCTACTACTGTCCCGAAACTCAGTCCCCTGGGGTATCCCGGAATAAACGCTTCCGGAAATACAACAAGGTTTGCCCCTTGCTTCTTGGCATCCTGGACCCAGGCCTCTGTTTTTTGTAAACAAGCTTCTAAGTTGAATAATTCAGAAGCAGCTTGTACTACCGCAGCTTTGAACATGCATTTTTAGATTAAGTAACTTTAACAGAATACTTTTTTGCCTGATTTTTGTCAAATCACTTAGAGAAGTAGATTTTCTTGAAAATTATGCAACTTCCTACATATCCTCATATGCTTATCCCCAAGGACCTCCCCACACGTCCGATCCTTACGTAAGCGGCTCAATGGTATCCAGCTTCTTTTTCACATTTCTGGATTCTTTCAGTAAGTGTTCATGCACGTTAAATATTTCGGATCCCTTTTCCACTTTTGGAAGAACATAACTTCCATCAGTAGTCATGATACGCGACTTGACGTTATCCTTCAGCATGTATTCGATTACTTCTACTACCCTACGCTTTATTTTGGGATCCAGAAGGGGAAAAACCAGTTCTACTCGCCGGTTCAGGTTTCGCTCCATCAGATCTGCACTCCCTAGAAACACGCGTGTCTGCCCTCCGCGTTTGAAATAAAACACACGGGTATGTTCTAGAAATCGACCGACAATGCTCCTGACAGTGATGTTCTCACTTACATCGGGTATTCCTGGCATCAGGCAACAAATTCCCCTAACAATCAGGTCGATTTTCACCCCTTTGGCAGAGGCTTTGTAAAGCTCTCGAATCATGTCGGGGTCCACCAATGAATTCACAACAATAGCTATATAGGCCGGATCTTTGTCTCGATGACTTGCAACTGTTTCCTGGATAAGGGTTAATATTCCTGGACGAAGCGTGGCAGGTGCTACCAAAAACTTGTTCCATTTTTCTTGAAGGGAATACCCCGTTAGTAAGTTGAATAAGGCGGAGGCGTCTTGAGCCATCTCTTCGTTACAGGTCAGCAAGCCCATATCTGTATAGATACGAGCAGTAGATTCATTGTAGTTTCCAGTACTAAGATGGAGGTAACGACGAATTTTATTCTCCTCCTGTCGCACGACCATACACATCTTGCAATGTGTTTTTAATCCCAAAATTCCATAGACAACATTTACACCTGCACGATCGAGTTCTCTGGCCCATTCGATGTTATTCTGCTCATCAAATCTCGCCTTCAATTCGATTAGCGCTGTCACTTGCTTTCCATTCTCCACTGCCTCCTTTAGCGCCTTAACAATAGGAGACTTTCCACTCGTACGATACAGTGTCTGCTTAATTGCCAGAACCTTGGGATCTTGGGAAGCTTCCTGGACAAAGTCAGATACGTGGTTGAAACTCTCATAGGGATGATGCAACAGGATGTCTTGGTCCCGAATGGCCTTAAATATATTCCGACTGTTGACGATGTGAGGATTCAACATAGGTCGAAACTTGGCATCCTTTAGATCTGGATAGTTGAGTTTTAAAAAGTAGGAAAAAGCGGAAAGATCCAAATACGTTTGGGTGACATATAAATCATCCCCGTCCAAATTCATTTTCTCCATGAGAAATTCACGCGCATGCTTTTCCATGTCCTTGCCAACTTCCAACCTGATTACCGTACCAAGTCTCCGCTTTCTCAATTCGCGCTCGATTAACTTTAATAAGTCATCTGCCTCTGCTTCAGATAGGTCTAGGTCTGCATTACGGGTTATCCTAAACGGATAGATATTGACCAGTTTCATGTTGGGAAAGAGAAAATGGGCAAAGCGGGTGATCACCTCTTCTATCAGGACAAAGTCGGATGAACCATTTTCTGTAGGGAGTGGAATGAAACGCGGAAGATTCGCTGGAATATGAATCACTCCCTGTTTGAGTAGCTGCTGGTACGGTACACGTAGTTCAACAAGTAAGTTGAGCCCTAAATTTTTTATTTGGGGGAAGGGGTGAGAGGGGTCTATGGCCAAGGGTGTCAATAAAGGATACACCTTTTCTTTAAAATAATTCTCCAAATATTCTTTCTGGTGATTCCGCATGCCTTGCATAGTCCGAAGGCGAATCCCTTTTTTCTTCATTTTAGGGAGAATATCCTTCTCGAGGATTTCAGCCTGTTGGTCCACCGCTTTGTGCACTCGTACGGAAAGCCTTCGAAGTAATTCCTCTGGCTCTAAGCCATCGGCAGCTTTGTAATCCAAGCCAGCGTGAATCTGCTCCTTTACCCCCGCCACACGGATCATAAAAAATTCATCCAAATTGGAGCTGAATATGGAGATAAACTTCAATCGCTCCAGTAAGGGGTGAGAAGTATCTGCCGCCTCTTCCAAAACCCGAACGTTGAACTTCAGCCAACTCAGTTCTCGATTAATATAGAATTTGGATTTACTTAGATTCATATTTTTCTAACTCAATCGAAAAACGATCTCTAAAGCTACTGAAATTAGGGTAAAAATGTAAGTAGTTAGAAATTTGGGGAATTTTTCTATATTAGCCCCTAGTACAGGTAGTGCTTGGCCGTTGTTTTGGCTTTATAGTTTGAATACATTGTATATAGGTCCTAAGACTTAGTCTCATTCAACTCAACCTGTCCTGGAGGACAATTATTCTACCTCCAATCGCTAGATAGAAACCCTCAAAAAACCTCATAACACTGGCTTTATGGTAAAGAAGAGCTTTTTAACACTTAGTTGCTTTCTGTTGGGAATAGCAATGGTCTATGCACAGAAGGGAGAGCAGAGAGATCTCACCAAACTGCAACAGGTTCAGACCGTACATCAAATAAACAAGAAGGCCCTTCTGCAATCTCTACAAACTGGCCAAGCTCTTTCTTCGGAGGAATTAGCATCTCTGAGATCCATGAAGTCCTTCAGGACGGTTGGCGGTGCCCAAAAGTCTTTCATCGTTCCCGATGCTGCTAGCTCGCCTTTTAAAAGAAGTACAGTCCCTGCTTTGACCAAAGAGCTTATAGATTCGAATCCCTCTATTATTAGGCGAGATAAACTAGAGCTTGTCAAAGTACGATCTACAAAAGATTGAGTCTATTCAAGGAAGTAATCTACCTACTGTCTTGGGAATTCCAGCTTGAATGGCGCCAAAAGTTTGCCATAGGGGGACTGCTATTATATGCACTCTCTATGGTTGTTGTAATAGGACTCGCCTTTGGGAATGACATTTCCCCCCTTGAATGGAATATTTTACTTTGGCTTATCATATTGTTTGCAGGAATCAATGTTGTAGCTAAAAGCTTTCATACAGAGGCTTCTGGTCGGCGTATCTATCTTTATACCCTCGCTCGACCCTCTTCTATCATTCTTGCAAAGTCGCTCTACAATTTTGTTCTCCTCTTTGGGATTTCTGGGCTATCATGTGCTTTGTTTTCCTTAATCACAGAAATATCCCTTTCAAATCCCGCATGGATCGTCCTTATGTTGGCCCTCGGTTCTGCTGTTTTAGCCGCGAACTTGAGCCTCATTTCGGCTATTTCTGCTCAAGCAGATAATCGAAACATCCTGTTGGCCGTCCTAAGCTTTCCACTGGTAATACCCGTTTTACTTACCTTGATAAAGAATACACGCTATGGACTGGATCCCAATCTAACTGACCCTAATATGGATGGGGTAATCTTGCTACTGGGCATAACAGGTATTTTGGTAGGAATTTCCGTAATATTGTTCCCATTTGTTTGGCGGAATTAGCTCAGCCTCGTCTTTTGAAGAATTCCCCATTCCTGAGTATATTTGAACAATTAATTTTGTCATTATGCGGTTTGAAAAAAGTGTTGAAGAAAGATACACGCTCATAAAACTTTTAGAGGAGAAATTGGATACATTGATTTCACCTTCTTTGAAGAGCGAATTCATTATGCTCAATACAAATGGGGTCCGGAATATATTGCTTAATATGGAACAGGTTAAGTATTCTGATAGTTCTGGCTTGAGCTCTATATTAATTGCCAATCGCTTATGTAGAAATGCGGGAGGCCTACTTGTCCTAACAAATCTCCAAGAACACGTCCAAAAACTCGTCAAAATATCTCAACTTGAATCCATTCTTTACGTGGTTCCAACCGAAGAAGAAGGTCGTGAAGCAATTTTTATGGCTGAGATTGAGCGGGAAATAACTTCTAAAGGTGACGACCAGCCAGAAGCAACCGCTCATTGATTAGACTTCTGAGGGTCGAATCCATTATCACCTATATTTTTATCCTAACTATTTAGCACAAGGATTGATATCCCCCTCCTTAAATTTCACTAAGTGTTATTTTTGGAGTTCACCTAAACAAGGTATAGGGTTTCTAGTTTCAAATTTATAGACTCGCTGTAGATTTAAAAACTATGTAAATCTTCCAAAGGGTCTCTGCCCCTCAATCTTCAATTGTTAACATCTCTCTATAAAGGGGAGTACGGAGGGAGCAATTCATCGGATCATTTATCTACAAACACCTTATTATTCTACGTGTTTCAAATACAGATTCTCGGCACAAGTTCTGCTATTCCCACCCACCTACGGAAGCTTTCTGCACAGGTTGTTACCATTAATGACCGCCACCACTTGGTGGATTGTGGAGAAGGTACGCAGATGCAGATGCTGCGCTACAAGGTAAAACTTGCTCGTCTAGATGCCATTTTCATTTCTCACATGCATGGCGACCATGTCCTGGGCTTACCGGGCTTACTCAATTCGCTTACCATGTATGAACGAAACTTCCCCCTTAAGCTATTTGGCCCGGCTTCTTTAAAACGCATGCTAGAAGAAATTTTTAGTTGTACCTTCAGCCACCTTGGATACGAATTAGACTTTGTCGCCCTGGAAGACTTTGAGCCTGGTGATGTTATCTTTCAAAAACCCTCCTATGAGGTAGAGCTTTTACCCTTGGACCACCGCATTTTTTGTCGGGGGTTTTTATTTCGGGAAACCCACAAACGCCCTAAATTTGACTTTTACAAGGCCAAATCCATGGATATTCCCAATGCATATTTTAATTTGCTCAAACAAGGGAATTCCATCCAGCTTGAAGATGGAAGGACCATCCAGCCCCAAGAGGTGCTTATGGATCCAGATCCGCCTTTTTCTTATGCCTACTGTTCCGATACTTGCTATCATGAGGCGCTCATTCCTCATCTCAAAGAAGTACAGTTCCTCTATCACGAGGCTACTTTCATGGAAAAGCTTTCTGCTCGTGCGAAAAGTACACACCACAGTACGGCCAGGGAAGCTGCTACTATCGCTCAACGCTCTGGGGCTAAACACCTACTTTTAGGACACTTTTCTGCCCGCTATAAAAGCTTGGAACCTCTTCTAGAAGAGGCAAGGGAAATATTTCCTCATACCTACCTCGCTCGAGAAGGGGACATATACAAGTTGAAAGAATATGTATAAAAAAGAAAACCTACTGTTTCTACTCTTAGGAGGATTTTTCATTACCAATGCACTCCTTGCAGAATTTATCGGAGTTAAGATCTTCTCTCTGGAGCAAACGCTAGGCTGGGAGCCCGCCAATATTTCTCTCTTTGGAATAGATGGGCTGGCATTTAATATGACCGCAGGCGTTCTGCTATGGCCTATCGTATTCATTATGACAGATATCATCAATGAATACTATGGAAAACGCGGAGTAAGGTTACTCTCCTACATGGCTGTGGGCTTGATAATCTATGCCTACTTCATGGTATTATTCGCAATACGAGTTACTCCAGCAGAATTTTGGTTGGGTATCAATTCAGATATAAGCCCCTCCATAGATGTAGCATTCTCTCGAATATTTGGACAAGGACTCTGGATCATCGCAGGATCTTTGATTGCCTTCCTCATTGGCCAGATAGTAGATGTGAGTGTATTTCAATACCTTCGGAGATTTACAGGTGCCCAAAAGATCTGGTTCCGGGCAACGGGTTCTACCCTGGTTTCTCAGCTTATTGACAGTTTTGTCGTCCTCTTTGTTGCCTTTTACATTGGGCCCGAGTCCTCCCTCAAATGGCCTTTAAATCAAGTATTTGCAGTAGCCATTGTAAACTACATCTATAAATTTTCCATGGCCATTCTCCTTACCCCTTTTCTCTATGTGATCCACGGCGTTATAGACCGCTATCTGGGAAAGGATCGAGCACACCTTTTGATGGAGCAGGCTGCGAGCGGGTAAGTACTGCATATGGCCTTAGCCTTGATCCCTACAATTTGGAAAATTAAAATTTTTCGACTAGAGAAAAATAACATAGATTTTAACTAGTTTTGGCTATATTTAGTTCAAAATTTTGTATCCGTGGATATACTCGAACGCATTATTGAAAATCTCACCAGTGATGAGGTGAGGAGATTCAAAATATTGTCCAACCGTTTTAAAGCAGATGAAGAAAAGAAACTAATTGTTTTATTTGACGCTATTCGTGCTGGGGAGTTCAAAGAAATCGAAGAAGACGTAATTCGACAATTTTATGGCGACATTGATCCCAAGTCTAAAAATAGTTATTACAGGCTGCGAAATAAGCTATTAAGTAACATCGAGAAAAGCCTCTTATTTTATCACTTCAATTACAAAAATTCCTTAGAGTCATATAGTAATATCCAATTAGCTATTCTGTATAGGGAACGTGGACTGTACAAAGAGGCAATGTATAACCTACGGAAAGCGGAAAAAGTCGCATTAGCTCACGACCAATTCAACCTGCTGGAAGTCATCTACGATGAGATGCTCAACCTCTCCAATACGTTAGAGGTAGATATTGAAAAGATTCTTACGAACCGAAAGGCAAACCAAGAGAAGATCGAATTTTTGCGTGCCAATAGTGAGGTACTAGGCGTAGTAACCCAGCAACTATTAAAGCGAAATTACTCTCGTTCGAAGCGAAGCGAGTCTATCATCGAGACCCTGGAGGCTATACAGCATCGTCTGGAAGAGCACAAAGAGATCTTTCAGTCCGTCTCTGGTAAGATTATGGTGATGAAAACTGTGGTATCCATTCTCATACAGAAGGGTGCCTACAGGGAATTGGGTGAGTATGTACAAAGTGAATATGACGACTTCTTGGCCAAGGATATGTTTTCACAGGAAAACCACCAAATTCGTCTCACGATGCGGGTTTGGCGTATAAACTCCTTGTTAAAACTCCTCCGGTTGGACCATGCAGAAAAAGACCTCAGAAGCTTGTACAAAGAGCTACAGATGTACGGAAAGCAAAACTTCAATCAGTATGCATTCTATTACTATTCGGCTATCATCTATTGCTTAAAGCTAACCGGGAGACTGGATGAAGCTGGAGAAGTAGCTAAAGAGGCTATTTCTTACAATACCCAAATAAAGAATGAAACCAATCAACTCTATCTGCAATTGGCCTTAGCAGATCAGTATTTTAGCCAGTCTCTCTTCCCACAAGCTATCGAAGTACTAAAGAAGGTTACCAAACATAAAAACTTTTCTTTCTTCGATGAAGAACTCCGCTTCTACGTCAATATTTTTGAGATTGTTAATAGCTATGAGGCGGGAACCTATGACCGTACCAACGAACTCTTTAAGAAAATGAAGAAGACCTTCAAGCATTTTCTCAAAGATGACTTTTATGCCAGGGCACGTAAGTTTTTGGAGTTGGTCATGCGCCTTAATCAAGCTGAGATCGAGGGAAAACGAGTTTTTCTCAAGTCCGCATACAAGAACTTTGTATCAGACTTCTCCAAGTCAGAAATTGGGGACAACCAGATTATCCTCTATGAGGTATATCTTCAGTCTAAGTTGGAGGAACGACCCTATTACGAGCTTTTGTGCGAAGAAGTAGAAAAAAGGGCAGGAAAGTAAACTTTCCCACCCCACATACTGGGCTTTTATTTCGTCTAGGAAATTAGCATTCTCAAGCTATCACGCCAGGATTAAGATGTTATTCTACAATTTGCCCCTGGCTTGCAAACTGCACTTCATACCAGGCCTGTTCTTCAGTCCCGTTGCTTTCTGCCCATGCATTAAATAGAGGATATGCATTCCAAATGGCAACCCCTTCTTTCGGATACTTTAGGCTTTCGGGAATGGCTAAGCCCCATGGAAGCCCTTGCTTATCTGTATAGGTGTTGGTACCTACACTTACATCATCAAAGATTCCAAAGAAGCTCTGGTCTGCAAGAAAGGTAGG
>JBCCTX010000259.1:0-10915 GCA_039197765.1 Bacteroidota bacterium | reverse complement strand
CCTCTCTAAGGGAAGAAAGCATTGAACGGTAAATAGTTTTTCCTGAATGGCCGATAAAACAGACAATTCAACCAGTCTGGAGTCAAAAGGCTCTGTTTAGGGCAAAGACTTGCTATTAATACTACACTCGTTTATTTTTACATTTAAAATTAATCAATTAGCGTACAATTTATATAAGGTTATATATTATATAAAAAATGAATGAGATCCAGAATTTAAATACCTTGGCAGTCAATCCCTCCCCTACAGCAAAGGAGAGTAAGTGTCGGTTCTGTGCTACCCCTCTCACACATACCTTTGTGAACCTAGGGATGTCACCTATATGCAATGATATGGTAAAAGCCGAGAACTTACAGTCCATGGAGCCCTTCTATCCGCTCCATACCTATGTGTGTGAATCCTGCTTTTTAGTGCAGCTAGATGAGTTTGTAAGTCCTGAAAATATATTTGATGACTATACCTACTTCTCTTCTTATTCCAGTTCTTGGCTGGAGCACTGTAAAAAATATGTAGGGAAAATGATTTCAGAACGTGGAATAAATTCAGATGGATTTGTCGTAGAATTGGCTTCTAACGATGGATATCTTCTCCAATATTTCAAAGAACAAGGCATTCCTCATCTGGGTATCGAGCCTGCAAAAAATGTTGCAGAGCACGCAATAGCACAAGGTATTCAAACGGAAATTCGATTCTTTGGAATAGAAACGGCTGTTCATGTTTCAGAATCATATGGTCAGGCAGATTTAATATTAGGAAATAATGTCCTGGCGCACGTGCCAGATATAAATGATTTTGTAGGAGGCATGAAGGTATTATTAAAACCTTCAGGGTTCATTACCATGGAATTCCCCCACTTACTTAACCTCATCCGATTCAATCAATTTGACACCATCTACCACGAACACTTTTCCTATCTCTCCTGGATAGCTGTAGAGCGAATTTTTGCCCATCACGGGTTGACTTTATTCGATGTAGAAGAACTTCCCACCCACGGAGGCTCCTTGCGCATTTATGCGAGGCACGCGGAAAACCACTCACTACCTGTTACTAGCCGGGCGATGGAAATGAAAGAGAGGGAAATTGAAGCAGGACTCAATACGCTAGACACCTATACTTCTTATACAGAAAAGGTCAAAGAAACCAAACGAAAGATTTTGGAATTCTTGATTACAGCTAAACGGGAAGGAAAAAAAATTGTTGGATATGGAGCTCCTGGAAAGGGAAATACCCTACTAAATTATTGTAGTATTCGTCAGGATTTTCTGGATTATACGGTAGATAAGAATCCGCATAAACAAGGCAAATTTCTCCCTGGAACACATATTCCCGTATTTAGCCCAGAAAAAATTGCTGAGACCCAACCGGACTATGTCATGATTCTTCCTTGGAATTTAAAGGAAGAAATAATGGAACAGATGGCACATATCAGAGATTGGGGAGGAAAATTTGTAGTTCCTATACCTGAAATCAACATCTACTAAGCAACATGTCACACTTAGCTAATAACCTTTCCAAATCCTTGCAAAACTCCTTGGGAGCAGAGATGGTTTCCTTTGTAGCAGAACTATTCCCTATTTGTAGGAGTATAACTGGGGACGGAGTAAGAAAAAGTTTAGAAATTATCCGGAAGCATATACCCCTTCTTATTCATGAGGTTCCTAGTGGTACACAAGTATTCGATTGGGTAGTTCCTCAGGAGTGGAATATCAAGGAAGCCTACATAAAAGACTCCCAAGGTAATACCATTCTCGATGTTCGAAACCACAGTTTACATATTCTTAACTATAGCAGCCCGGTAAAGGGGAAGTTCAAGCTTTCCGAACTCAAGGATCACTTATTTTCCGATCCTGAAAAACCCGAAGTCATCCCATACAGAACTTCCTATTACCAGGAAAACTGGGGCTTTTGCATGACCCATAAACAATATGAAGCGTTAGAAGATGACACCTATGAAGTGTGTATTGACACTACACTCGCTCCGGGATATTTGACTTACGGGGAGTTTTACATCCCTGGAGAAAGCCAAGAAGAAGTACTGATAAGTGCCCACAACTGCCATCCCTCTTTGGCAAATGACAACCTCTCAGGGGTAGCTGTAGCCACCTTTTTGGCAAAATACCTAGTAGATCTTCCGTACCGCAAATTTAGCTATCGATTTGTATTTGGTCCCGCAACTATTGGAGCTATTACTTGGCTATCCTTAAACCAAGACCAGCTGGACAGAATTCGACATGGCTTAATCCTTTCCCTGCTTGGGGCTCCAGGAACTTATGTATATAAAAATAGCCGTAGGGAGAACACCGAAATCAATGAAGTATTCCAATACGTTCTGAATCAGTGGAAAAATTCAGGCGAAATAGATGATTTTATTCCCTACGGCTACGACGAACGCCAGTATTGTTCTCCAGGATTCAATCTTCCGGTGGGCAGCCTTTCCAAAGGCAGATGGGGGGAGTTTCCTGAATACCATACTTCAGCAGACAACCTGGACTTCATCTCTGCAGAAGAACTTGGAGATTCTCTGGCTTTATTGATAGAGGCGCTTTTCCTCCTGGAAACAAATGAGACCTATGAAAATCTAAACCCTCATTGTGAGCCTCAATTGGGGAAACGTGGCTTATTTGAATCCATCAGCGGAAGTAATATGAACCAGAAGCATTTCAGCATGGCCCTTCTTTGGATACTGAATAGCTCTGATGGAAGTAAAAGTCTGGTTGAAATTGCTAAGCAATCGGGACTTCCCTACCGCCTGGTTCACGAAGCAGCCAATGCCCTAGTTGCCCATAATCTCCTAAGGCCTGCGATTGTCCAGCATTCTATTGGGGAATTGACCAGCAATTATACCTTTTAAAAACAGTTTTTTAAACACTTAATAATACTTATGAAGGTTCTCATCCTCGCAGGAGGTTTTGGAACAAGACTTGCCGAAGAAACCCGCATCAAGCCCAAGCCTATGGCCGAAATTGGTGGAAAACCCATTTTATGGCATATAATGAAAACCTATTCCCACTTTGGGTTCAACGAATTTGTAATCCTCTTGGGATATAAAGGATATTATATCAAGGAATATTTTGCCAACTACTTCTTACACCATGCAGATACTACTATAGATCTGGCTCAGAACGATATTGAGGTTCACGCTCACACCTGTGAGCCCTGGAAAATCACGCTATTGGATACAGGATTGCATACGCTGACTGCAGGTAGAATTAAACGTGCAGCAGCCTTTATTGATGATAAGCCGTTCATGTTGACCTATGGAGATGGAGTTGCTGATATTAATGTAAGAGAATTAGTAGATTTTCACCAACAACATGGTCACCATCTCACTATGACCTCCACTATTCCTAAAGCGAGGTTTGGTCAAATCATTACAGATGAATCCAACCGCGTATTGGACTTTAAAGAGAAGCCAGAATCGCAAGGTGGATGGATCAATGCAGGGTTTTTCGTATGTGAGCCCCAGATACTTGACTACATACCTGCAGGTACTCCAGGAGATAAATTGATGTTTGAGGCAGACCCCCTGGAGTCCATAGCCAGAGATGGGCAGCTATTTACCTACCAACACACAGGTTTTTGGCAGTGCATGGACACACTTGCCGATAAAAACCGATTGAATAATCTATGGGATAGTGGCCTCGCTCCTTGGAAAATTTCTGAGCCAGCAGCCTCCCAAGTAGTATAGTTGGGCTACTGGAAATAGCCTTAGACAGACTCTTTTGGATATATGTTGGTGCAGCGTGAGGTTTGCATTAACATATATCCAAAACCTAGTAAACGATTCCTATTGAAGTTTTTACCCCAACAGGCCCCCTTGAGATCACAAAAACCATAACTTGAAATCTGCAATTTATGAATCCTATTTACTCTCCTACGACAACTAAGAGTTCTTACGCACCTATTTCTTTGGAAGGGAAAGAGGTAATTGTAACTGGGGCAAGCCGAGGAATTGGCAAAGCCATCGCACTACAGCTGGCTGAAGCTGGCGCAAACCTCCATTTGTTGGGGCGGAATATAGAAACCTTGAAAGCAGTACAATCCGAATCTTCGGGGTCTACGCGTGAAGCAATGGTCTACAAAGTTGACCTTACCGACGATACAGATCTTAAGATTTTTGTAAAGTCCTTCCTTAATTCCCACCACAAGGTAGATATTCTCATCCACAATGCAGGTATGATTCATATGGGACCTGTGGCAAAGTGCCCTCCTTCTGACTTTGACAAGATTTTCCAACTTAATGTTCGCGCCCCTTATGCACTGGTCCACCACCTGATGCCAGCCTTTCAGGAGGAATTTGCCCAGGTATTGATGATCAATTCAACCGTGACCCCAAGGGCAAATTTGAGCCAATATGCAGCAAGCAAACAAGCCCTACAATCTGTCACGGATAGCCTTAGGCAAGAAGTAAATGAAAACAACATCCGTGTCATGAGTATCTACCCTGGATCTACGGCTACTGATATGCTTAAACAAGTCTATGCCTACGCTGGACGCACCGTTTGTAATCCCGAGCGGCTCCTCCAACCCGAAGATATTGCGCATACCGTTCATCACATGCTCACTATGCCGCGGACAGCAGAAATAACAGATGTTAAGATACGGCCTTTTTTAAAGCCTTAGTTAGATCCATTTTGAGGAAAAAGAGTTATTACAGAAACGAATGAAAAAATTCCAACCCTTGTGGTTGGAATTTATCCTTATTAATAGGAAATTGTTAAGAGATAAATTTCCTTAGGCCGCGAAATCAGCCTAGCGATTACGTAGAAACTCTATACAGATTATTTGTTTCACCTTTTATAAAAAAATACCATGCCTGAATCAATTTCAATGGTTGTTCTTTTTTTTGCAGCCGTTTTTTTACTACTCATGTTCCGCAGCGGTTGGTTCATTATCAAGCAACAAACTGCCGGGATTGTGCAAAGACTCGGAAAATTTGAACGCGTTGCCTTTGCGGGATTCCACCTTAAAATACCTTTTGTCGACCAGGTGACTGGTAAAGTCAACCTCAAGGTTCAGCAGCTGGATGTAAATGTAGAAACCAAAACCAAGGATGATGTATTTGTACATCTAAAGGTATCCGTACAGTACCTTATCCTGAAAGAAAAGGTATACGAAGCATTCTACCGACTTGATAATCCTGCAGCACAGATTACTTCTTATGTATTCGACGTAGTGCGTGCGGAAGTGCCCAAAATGAAACTTGACGAAGTATTTGAGCGCAAAGACGATATCGCCATTGCCATCAAAGCAGAGTTGAGCGAAGCCATGGAAGAATATGGATATGGTATCATCAAGGCCTTAGTTACAGATATTGATCCAGACGGACAAGTAAAGATTGCCATGAACCGAATCAATGCCGCAGAGAGAGAAAAAATTGCAGCCCAATACGAAGCAGAAGCAGATCGCATTAAGATCGTAGCAATTGCACAGGCTGAGGCGGAGAGTAAAAAACTACAAGGTCAAGGTATTGCCGATCAAAGACGCGAAATCGCCAAGGGTCTTGAAGACTCCGTAGAAGCACTAAACAAAGTGGGAATAAACTCTCAAGAAGCTTCAGCGTTGATCGTTGTAACGCAGCACTATGATACCTTACAGGCAATGGGAACTACTTCCAGGTCTAACCTTATCTTACTGCCTAATTCTCCCTCAAATGCCAGCGATATGATGAATCAAATGGTAGCTTCCTTCTCCGCAGCAAGCATGATGGGGGATGAAATGAAAAAGGGAGCGAATGGAAATGGAAATGGGCATAATTGAGCATAGAGAAGTCAGAAATGAGGTAGGAGCATAGAAGAGGTTCTTCATCATTTTTGACTTGAACATAAAATATCTAAAAAAAAGGCTAGCGGATGCTAGCCTTTTTTTGTTGGTTTATTTTACAACTTAGTGCCGAACCTCTACTGTGCGAGGGGCAATCGTAACAAAGCCTGTAAAAATTCCAATGATGACATCCAAGGGAGTCATCTCTGTTTTGATCGTGTAGTCAGTTTTTCCTTGAGCCATCGCTTTGCTGTCTACATCATTCAAAGGCACAAGCCCATAAAGGATGTACCACTGACGCTGTGTTTCCACATTAAAGGCCTGCGCACCCTGCCCAACTGTGTGCTCAATGGTATAACAGGAGCTAAAGCACAAGGCAATGGTAACTAACATAGTGAGAGTTAACAACTTTTTTCTCATTGCGGTTTAAATTAGGTGGTTAATAAATGAATTCATATGGGTGAAAAAGATCCTATTGAGGATTCAATACTTTCTATCATAGGTAGTGTGTAGGATTCTCGTGGGATAAAGTAGCTACAAGCAAAAGGAGCCTTTGCTTGATCTTGGGAATGGGTAAAAGCCAAGAAAAAGGATACATATTCCTTTGCCTGAACCATAGATTGTCGAACGGCAAACCCCTTATACATGAAGGAGTCCTGCAATACTTCCCCCACAGTGGGATCTGCAAGTAAAGCACTGTCGAGTAGTGTCTCGATGTAGGCTTCGAATTTTTCTTTCTGGCCCTGACGTGGATGCATGAATGCCATGTAGGCAAGGAGATCTTCGGCTTTGCGGGTAGTGTCCTCATAAATCTCGTATATCAGAAAAGAATCTACCTGAGCCTGGGAAAGCATCGCTGTTTTTTCCAGAGAAGAATGGATATGAAATGTTTTGGGTGGGGAGAAAGAAGCGCCCGCAAGGGGAAAATGAACCGAATCCCCCAATAGCTCTTCATTTACCCGAAACTGCATACCTGCCTCAGTAGGAGGGGGAGAAGAGTCAACGCAACTGTATCCCCAAAAAAGAAGGCCGAATAAATAAACTAGAGTTCTAACTTTTGGCCATTTAAAAAAACGGGTCATTAGCGGAGTTGTATGTTAGGCTAAATAAATATCGAGATTAGTAAGAAATATTGTTTTTTCAAAAGATGCCCCAAAATTTGGCGCAAACCACAAATTCCTACGAATTTTCCTATATTAGTTTTATGAAAACTACTACGCGGATTCAGTTGTCACTCATGATGTTTTTGGAGTACTTTGTTTGGGGAGCCTGGTATGTAACCATGGGTACCTATTTAGGAAGTAATCTGGAATTTACCGGTACGCAAATTGGCCTAGCATATGGTACCCTGGCCATTGCAGCAATGATCTCTCCTTTCATTGTAGGACTCATAGCCGATCGCTTTTTTGCCGCAGAGCGTTTTCTAGGAGTTATTCACCTACTAGGTGCGGCTATTCTCTATGCCATTGTACAGGTAACAGATTTTGGGACCTTTTATGGTCTACTACTTGCCTATTCCCTTTGCTACATGCCAACAATAGCCCTGACAAATTCCCTTTGTTTCCACCAGATGGAAGACCCTGAGAAAGAATTCCCCTCTATTCGGGTGTTAGGCACTCTCGGTTTCATTGCCTCGGTTTCTTTGGTAAGTTTTATGAAAGTGGAAGACCAGGCCCTTCCTTTTTTAGTGGCTTCGGGCAGTTCGGTTCTATTGGGAATATATAGTTTTTTCCTCCCGCATACTCCCCCAAAATCCAAAGGGAAGAAACTCACTACTCGGGATGTTTTGGGATTGGACGCTTTGAGTTTACTGAAAACCCAATCCTTTCTCATATTTTTTATTGCTTCTATTCTCATTTGTATTCCCCTTCAATTTTACTACACATTTGGCAATCTATTCCTGAACAACATAGGCATGGAATACGCTGGAAGTAAGATGACTTTGGGCCAATGGGCAGAAGTAGGCTTTCTTCTTGTCATGCCTTTTTTCTTCAAGCGTTATGGAATTAAGTGGATGTTGATCATCGGTATGGCAGCCTGGGCTCTGCGGTATGTTCTCTTCGCTTTTGGCGACCTTGGTACCAATGTTTGGATGTTATATGCAGGCATTGTCCTTCACGGGATTTGCTATGACTTCTTCTTCGTTACGGGACAAGTTTACTCGGATAAAGTTGCTCCAGACAGCCTGCGCAGTTCCATGCAGGGACTCATCACCTTTGCTACCTATGGAGTAGGACTATTCATTGGCTCAGTTGTATCAGGTCCTATCGTAGATTATTATAAAATCTCAGATGATCCCGCCCAGTACAATTGGGGAGAGATTTGGATCTTACCCGCTGCCTTCTCCCTTGCAATATTATTGGTGTTCGCCTTACTCTTCCGGGAAAATAAAAGCCAGGAAGTGGACGATGCCTCCTCTTTATCTCAGCTCAGTCCCGTTGAGAATTGAGCGGAAATCTTTCTTGTGGTATAGATATGCTAAAATCCTCCTGGAATCGTATTTGAGCCGGAATCCTGTTGACTAAAAAAACACCTTCACCTTCGGTAGAGGAGGAAGAAATAGTGAAATTATCCTACATTTTGGGTTGATTTTTCATTTGACGCCATTTTGATTACTTCTAAATCCATAGCTGTTCTACCTTTTAAGAACCTCAGTCCCGATCCTGAGAATGAATATTTCTCGGATGGAATGACAGAAGAGCTTATCAATGCCCTCAGCCAAATAGATGAGTTAAAAGTAACTGCAAGAACTTCTTCCTTCGTTTTTAAAAATGCGAAGCAGGATATCAGAGAAATTGGAAATAAACTAGGAGTTTCTCTAGTTCTAGAGGGAAGTATTAGAAAATCAAATGAACGCTTGCGAATCAATGCCAAATTGATTCAAACGGAGGATGGATTTCAGATATGGTCTGAAAATTTTGATCGAAACATGATAGGTGTATTTGAGTTACAGGACGAGATCAGCCTGCTCATTGCAGATAAAATTAGGGAACACCTTGGTCATCTATCTATTCAGGATCATCTGGTAAAAATAAACACCCACAATATTGAAGCTTATCAATTCTATCTAAAAGGGAAATATCAATATAACAAGTGGGCCATGCAGGGATTCGCGGAGGCAGCTAAGGAGTATGAGAAAAGTATTGTAGCAGATCCAAGTTTCGACTTACCCTATTTTGGAATAGGATTAAGCTATAGCTTTTTAGGTTCCTGGGGCGCCATGGATAGACAGTTTGCCTTCCAGCGAGTGGAAGAGTACTTCTCTCGTGGAAATCAATTGGGGACTCGATCGGCCTATAGCTATTATAGCATGGCCAAACACCAGTTTTGGGGACTATGGGACTATCTTGAAGCATACAAAAATCTGTTAAAAGCGAATGCTATCCGGCCGAATGATTCCGATACGAATGAATTTATGGCAGAAATTCACATACTCGCAGGGAATTTCTCAACAGCCTTGAAATACGTTGAAACCAGCTTACAGATAGACCCACTTTCTCCAAGTCATTATTATACAAAAGCCAATATTTATTATTTACAAGGTCGTATTACAGAAGCCTTAAAAACTATTGAAAAAGGGATTTCTGTTGAGCCTACCTTTACTATTGCTTTAGAGTTTAGAACTGCCTGTCTCTTACAATTGAATGAAAAAAAGATTTTTTTAAAATCCTTGGCTTCTTATGAATCTCCCTTACAGGAGGTCCTGGAGTTACTATATACCCTGGTAGTAGAAAATCAAGGGATGGATATTGATGAAGTTAATCGGCTTATAAGCAATATGCAGCAAATTGAAAATCCTCCTTTACTTGCTTGGGATCTATATTTGACGGTTCATTCAGGCAACTTAGAAGCGGCTACACAGCTTTTGAGCCTAAAGGCTACTCAAAAGATGGGACAGGTAATATATTTGAAATATGATCCATTGCTACAACCTCTTCGTGAGATAAAAGCTTTTGATGTGTTGGTGCAAACCTATTTCCCTAAAAACATCCTTTTGAATGTGGCCAAAAAACAAGAACGGGCAAAAGATGTATTAAGCCCGGAAGAGGCCTTGCACCATGCTGAAATACTCTTGGCAAAAATAGAGGAAGAGAAGCTCTATTTGGATGTTAACTTGGGATTAAAAGACCTTGCGGAAAAAATCAACTTACATCCCAACAAACTCTCCTGGTTATTGAATGAAAGAGTAGGTAAAAACTTCTATAATTTTATCAATAGCTATCGCCTACAAGAATTCCAGGAAAAAGCCATTGACCCCAAAAACCGACACTTGAGTTTACTTGGTTTGGCATATGAAAGTGGGTTCAATTCAAAATCTGTGTTTAACCATTACTTCAAGAAAAGTACTGGGTTGACTCCTAAAGCCTGGGTAAGGCAACACCAAACCTACTAATCATTCAAAAAGTCCTGATGGTCATGCAGAAGTCCTGCTGAAGCTATCCGGACGAACCACACGTCAATGTTTTAGAATTTGGGTTCATCAATCATTCTAAAACATGTAAATCATGAAAAGTCTAAATGTAAAAAGTGCTTTGATTGCAGGTTCTATTGCCTACCTCCTCGGCGTTTCAGCCTTTTTGGGATCCTTCTTCGTACCCATTATGTCGGACCCCGAAGTTCAAGCGAATTTAGTATTAGGGATAGCGATCATACCGGCATCTATGCTCGGTGCCCGTTATTATTACCGAAAAAGGTACGAGACCCATGGCTTTATTTTGGGAGCATCTATGTTTGTAGTGACCATCATGCTTGATGCCTTGATCACTGTCCCGCTTTTTGTCATTCCTGCAGGTGGAAATCACATTTCCTTTTTCACAGATCCAGGATTTTGGCTCATTGGCCTGGAATATATCCTTACCGTTGTAATCTACTGGCGAATACACAAGATGGTTAAACCTACAACTACCAACCGAGCTTTGAAAAGCTAGTCCAGCAGTAACTCAGCTTGACTGCCAACAATCCTCCATAATTCTCATTGGGCTTTTTGATGACGTGTCAAAGCCACGAAGAGGTTTTGGCACACTCAGAAAAGACTATTCTGGGACAAAAAATCAAACAAGGAGATAATCTTCCAATTTCTTATCCGCTGGTTTAGTACGCCTTTTGCACTTACGAAGTATATAGATGAAGTATTTACCTATGGGTGAGCATT
>JBCCTX010000258.1:0-10930 GCA_039197765.1 Bacteroidota bacterium | reverse complement strand
CTTTGATACCCTAGGTATCCCTCACGAGGGTTAGACACGTAAAAACTGTAAATATTAACCTATTTAATGCATGATTAAAAATGAGTGAAAATATTATTTGGACCGTAGAAGGCAATATCAAGGAAGGCCAAAAGGAAGACCTTATTGCCCTTATGAATGAAATGCTAGTACTCGTCGAACAAGAAACAGGAACGCTAAATTACCAGTGGACCATAGGAGAGAATGACAATAGTCTCCACGTCTATGAAAAATACAAAGATGCAGAATCGACCTTTACACATTTAGGCACTTGGTCAAAATTTGCAGATAGATTCACATCTATCGTAGACATCACACGTTTCACTATTTTTAGCGATGCCCCTACAGAATTGAGAGAAGCTGTTGCAGGATTGAATCCCGTTTTTATGAAACCCGTAGGAGGGTTCGCCAGATAGCAAAAATCTTTGAATGTGATTGATGGATCAAGTCTGTTAAACTTGGCCCATTTCCCACTAGTTGCCTTTAAATATCTCGTAAGAAGTCTTTTGTTTAGGCCTCCCTTCTGGAATCTTCCTTAAGGGCTCTACTACCTTGAGTGAGCCTGTACACATGCCCGGCAATTCCTTATACAACTCCGTTCCCTGGGTCTTCCATTTGATCATTTCATCCGAAACCTCCCTGACAATTTTAGCGGGATTACCCACTACCAAGCTTCTCTTGGGAATTACCATTTTGGCCTTTACGAAGCAAAGGGCTCCCACGATACACTCCTCCCCAATTTCAGCTTCGTCCATAATGACAGAATTCATCCCTATCAGACAATTTCTGCCCAGCGTAGCTCCATGGATAATGGACCCATGACCTACATGGGCCATTTCATGGAGTCGTACGGTAACTCCAGGAAACATGTGAATGGTACAATTTTCTTGGACATTACAGCCATCGTCAATGATAATTTCCCCCCAATCTCCTCGTATGGCAGCACCCGGCCCAATGTAAACGTCTTTACCGATGATAACGTTTCCGGTAACAGTAGCTTGGGGATGGACAAAACTACTCTCATGAATTACCGGAATATATCCGTCAAATTCGTAAATCATGTCGTTGCATATTTAGCTAAGGTATCTTTGGTAAATTCAGACAAAACGAGCAGTCCACTTTTCTCCGCCCTTTTCTCCAATAAGTCATCCCAATTTTCACAGCCCTCCCAAAAGACTTCTTTCAACATAGAAAGCGCCTGAGGATTGGCAGCCAGCAAATAATCTGTCAAGTTATCAACGGCTTCCTCTAAGGCTTCAGCCGAATCTAGTACTTCCGCATATAGCCCCTTATCTTTGGCCCATTCTGCCGAATAAAATTCATTGGCATTCAGGGTCATCTGACTGAAAGCGGAAAGTCCCACTTTGCGCTGAACGGCCGGCCCTACCACAAAGGGACCAATCCCAATGTTGAGTTCACTCAACTTCACAGCAGCATATTTACTGGCCAGACAATAGTCTACGGAGGCGGCCACTCCTACCCCACCCCCTACTGCTTTTCCTTGGACCCTACCGACCACAATTTTGGTACAAGTACGGAGGGCATTTATCACATTGGCAAAGCCCATAAAGAATTGTTTACCAGCATCTTTGTCCTGAATCGCGATAAGCTCTTCGAAGCTCGCCCCTGCACAAAACGTGCGGTCCCCTCCGCTTTTGAGGAGAATAACCCGGGTTTGATCATCCGCACCCATATCTCTGATAGCTTGTGCGAGTTCTGCCAAAATATTTCCGGGTAGAGAATTGTGCTTAGGGTGGAAAAAGGTGATTTCGGCAAGGCCAGATTTGGGCTGTGTTATAGCGACGTAGCCATTTTGCATGGTATGAACTGATTTAGACACAGAAAGACGCTGATTTTTTATGAGAAACACTGAGAGAAAAAATACTTTTTTCAAGACTTACAATAATCCGAATTGCTCAAAATGATGCGTAAGATGCTTCCGGTTCACTAAATCCCAGTGAAACTTATCCAAATATCCAAAGGTCGTATTAGCATGCTTAGCATCAGGATTTGCCTTGTAATAGGCCTCAAATGCATCATATGCAGCCAAAAAAGCCTCTTTCGCCTCATCTAGGCCTTCATAGCGAAGGTCTTCTGTCTCTCCTTTTTTAAAGATTGCCAACTGAAAATTCCGAGGCATTTTGCGATGATTCCAAAGGGACTCCTGGTACCGTTCGATTCTATCTTCCGGGGTAATAATCGGGGTTTCCACTTCCCCTACCGCCATTTGATGAAAGAACTCCAGATGCTCAATCATGTGCTGGGCAGTCATTTGTCCCCAATGGGCAGGTGTATCCACTTGCAATTTCTTCAAGACCTCGGCAATATTCTCTCGAGTTACCTCCATAAAGGGACTCTTTTTTTGTACCAGCGTCAAAATCGTTGCGAAGGCTACCAGTTCCCCATCCTGATCCAGGATTTCCTCATACCACTTTACCACCCCTGCAGGAAAAGCCCTACCACGTGTTTCTCGATCAATTTTTTCTTTACAAGTAAGCCGTACCTGTAGGGTATCATTGTGATAAATGGGTCGAATAAAACGGCAATTCTCCAGTCCATAATTTGCCCCTACAGGTCCTTTAGCAGGGTGAACAAAAAGGCCCGCTCCAGCAGCTAACAAGAAATATCCGTGCGCGGCTCGTTTTTCAAATATGGTTCCTTCTAAAGAAGTGATATCTGTATGGGCGTAAAAATGATCCCAGGTTAGGTTGGCAAAGTTCTGAATATCAGAATCTGTAATGGTGCGCTTGTGGGTAAGAATTGACATACCCGGTTGGATATCCTCAAAGTGATAGGTAAAAGGATGTTGAGGGCTTTCCTTCACCTTGGCACCGGGTTGGTAGGTTTCTGTAATAGCCGTGAGAGAAGTCGGAGTTCCTTGTACCGCGCAGCGCTGCATGAAGTGCTTTACCCCTCGTTTCCCTCCCATTTCCTCGCCACCTCCTGCCCTTCCAGGGCCTCCATGCACCAACATGGGCATAGGAGAGCCATGCCCAGTACTTTCCTTTGCGCTCTCGCGATTAAGTACCAATATTCGGCCATTATGGCTGGCCATTCCTAGGACAAATTCCTTGGCTACGACATCATCAGCCGTAGCAACTGTACTCACCAGGGATCCTTTCCCCATTTGAACCAGTTCTATGGCTTCCTCTCTAGAGGAATAAGGAAGCAGGGTACTTACAGGCCCAAAAGCCTCTGTCGTATGAACTCTAGTGTGTTGAAAGGGCTGGGTGTTCACAAAAAGCTGAGGCGTTAGGAAAGCCCCTTGAGCCCATTCCGCCCCTGCCACCTCAAAGGCTGCATCGGGATCACCGTAAACGTGTTCGGACTCTTCAGCAAGTTCTGCAACCCGCTTCTTCACTTCCTCCACCTGCACTTTATTGATCAACGCCCCCATTTTGACAGACTCGTCCTCTGGGTTTCCTATCACTACCCTCTGTAGGCGCTTTCCCAGAGCGATTTGCACGTCCTCTAGTAAGGCTTTGGGAACAATAATTCGACGGATTGCTGTACACTTCTGGCCACATTTAACCGTCATCTCGCGTTGTACTTCCTTGACGAACAGATCAAATTCAGGGGAACCAGGGACAGCATCCTCCCCTAAGACCGCTGCATTCAGGCTATCCGCTTCCATAGTGAATGGAATTGCCTCGGCTATGATACGAGGATGGGCTTTCAGCATTCGACCGGTTTCAGCAGAACCTGTGAACGTAACTACATCTTGGTGTTCCAAAGGGTCTAGTATACCTACCCCAGAACCACAAGCCAATTGTAAAGCTCCTGCTGGTAGGATTCCCGAAGCAATAATATCTTTTACCATAGCCTGGGTTAAAAAAGAAGTAGGCTCTGCGGCTTTGACGATAGCCGGCATACCCGCCAACCAGGTAGGCGCACACTTTTCGAGCATCCCCCAAATGGGAAAGTTGAATGCATTGATGTGAACCGCCACACCGCGTTTAGGTACCAGAATGTGTTGCCCAATAAAGGTGCCCCCTCTACTTAACACGGCGGGGTCTCCTTCAACGTCGAACGGCGTATTGGGAAATTCTTTCCGCAAGCTCGCATAGGCAAATAGGGTCCCAATCCCCCCATCAATATCTATCCAGCTATCAGCTTTCGTTGCCCCAGTTTGGTAACTAATGGGGTAGTATTCTTTTCGCTTTTTATTGAGAAAAAGGGCTAACTTCTTGATCATTCTTCCTCGCTGCTGGAAGGTCATTTTTCGCAGGGAAGGGTTGCCTACTTCTCTTCCATATTTAGCCATTTCCTCAAAAGATAGCCCTTCACTTCCACAGGTTGATAGTACTTCTCCATTTATGGCGTGGAATTGGGGTTCCCCATCCCCTTCATGTGGAATCCACTTTCCGTAAGCATAGTTTTCGAGTTTAGTAGTCATGAGAGTTGGTTTATTGGTCGGTGGTCGGTGGTCGGTGGTCGGTGGTTAAACGTGTACTTTGGTTTTCGGTCAAAAGTTACATACACAAATTAGTCAATTGGATTTACCTAGATGTTTATCCCAACAGGCTACCGACTATGAACTAATTAACTAATCAGGCTCTCTCCAACACCGCGGCATAGCCTTGCCCTACGCCTACACACATGGTAACGAGGGCGTAGCGTTTTTGGGTCTCCTGGAGCTCAATAGCTGCAGAAAGGGCTAAGCGTGCGCCTGTCATACCCAAAGGATGCCCTATGGCAATAGCTCCCCCATTGGGATTGATTCTGGAGTCATCATCTGCTAATCCCCACTCCCTGATACAAGATAAGGCTTGCACGGCAAATGCCTCGTTAATTTCTATGATATCCATTTGCTCCATAGTCAATCCTGCCTTATCTAAAGCCCGTTGAGAAGCCTTTACAGGTCCAATTCCCATAATTCGAGGTTCTACTCCTACCACACAAGAACTCAAGATTCGAGCTTTGGCCGTAAGACCATATTCTGATACAGCCTTTTCTGAAGCAACTACTAAGGCAGCGGCTCCATCATTCAGGCCGGAGGCGTTGCCAGCTGTAACCGTTCCACCTTCTCGGCGAAACGCCGGTCTTAATTTTCCCAAAACCTCCGCGGTAGTTTGTGGTTTTACAAACTCATCCTGGGCAAAGACTAAAGGTTCTTGTTTCCTCCGAGGAATTTCTACAGCAACAATCTCTTTCGCTAAGCGACCTGATGCCTGGGCTTTTCCCGCTTTTTGCTGGGACCATGCAGCAAACTTATCCTGGTCTTCCCTACTGATCTTATAGATGTCATATAGATTCTCTGCAGTTACCCCCATCCCATCTGTTCCATACATTTCGTGCATTTTAGAATTGACAAAGCGCCAGCCAAAGCTGCTGTCATGCATTTGGGCATCCCTACCATAGGGTTTAGAAACTTTAGAAATCACCCAAGGCCCTCGGGTCATATGTTCCACCCCACCACAAATGAATACATCCCCATCACCTGCCTTAACGGCTCGGTTTGCGTGAATAATAGCTGAAAGGCCGGAAGAGCACAAGCGGTTGACTGTTTCTCCTGGTACTGTGTAGGGAAGACCCGCTAGTAAAGCACACATTCGAGCCACGTTGCGATTATCCTCTCCTGCCTGGTTGGCACAGCCCAAGATGACGTCGTCATAGGCCTCTTTCGGTATTTCGGGATGGCGCTCTACGAGTTCGCGAATGACTAAAGCACCCAGGTCGTCTGTCCGAACAGGTGCTAGAGTGCCTGTAAATTTTCCTATTGGGGTACGCACCCCATCTATTATATATGCATCCATAGGATTGTAGTTCTGTTATAAATAATTATTTACTTACCCCCACTTCGCGACTCGAACGGTAAACCATACCTCGAAATCTATAATAGATTTCTTGACTTTTCTCTTCGAAAACCTCCACATCGAATTCGGCCAATTTATGCCCCACATTCAAGGCGCTAGCTTCAGCAACCAGAAAATCCCCTTCCTTTGCAGACTTACTGTAGCTCATTTGAGAGCTTATGGATACAGCTTGGCGACCATAAGAATTGGACCCAAAGGCGAAGGCGCTATCTGCAAAGGAAAAAGCAACTCCACCATGTAGCATGCCATACCCATTGAGCATTTCTCTACGGACTTGCATCCGTAGTTTGCAGTATCCCTCCTCTATCTGCAATAGCTCAATTCCCATCCACTTACTGAAATGGTCTTGAGCGATCATTTCTTCAAATACTTTTTGCGCGCGTGTAGAGTCTTCCATACTTTACCCATAAAATTGCTTTCCCTCTCTTAAGAGTCTCCGAAGTAAGGGACTGCACCGGTAGCGATCCTCATGGTATTCGTGGTATAAGTAATCCATACGCTTGACACAGGATTCGATCCCTATTGAATCTGCCCATTTAAATAAGCCCTTGGGGTAGTTCACTCCTTGTTCCATTGCAGTATCAATATCCTCTTGGTTTGCTATGTTCCAGTATAGGGTATCAGCAGCTTCATTAATCAACATGATTACGACCCGATTGACAATGGCAGCTCCTAAATTCTCATCTTTTATGGGCTCGGGAAGCTTTTGGGAATAGTCATAGAAACCTTTTCCACTTTTTTTACCCAGATAACCTGCCTCCACCAAGCGTTTTTGATAAAAGGAAGGTCTATATCTAGGATCTTGGTAGAAGGCGTTATAAACTGTTTCTGTTACGGCAAAATTCACGTCGTTTCCAATGAAATCCATTAGGGTAAAGGGTCCCATTCGAAAGCCCCCTAATTCCTTCATCGCCCAATCGACTGTTGCAATGGCTACTGCTGTAGGTGCTTCGATGATCCCTTCTTCTAATATCCTGAGCGCCTCACTGTAAAAGGGGCGGGCAACTTTATTCACGATGAAGCCTGGGGTATCTTTGGCCAACACGGTATACTTTCCCCAGGAATTGATCAAAGATTGGGCCTGGTCAACAATATTCTTCTTGGTTTGAATAGCAGGAATGATTTCCACCAGTTTCATTAGGGGAGCAGGATTGAAAAAGTGAATCCCCATACACCTTTCAGGCTGTTGGAGGGAGGCGGCAAGGGAGGTTACAGATAAAGAGGAGGTATTGGTGGCAATGATACAGCTTGGAGCTACCCGTTGCTCAATGTCTTTAAAAACCTTTTGCTTAATCTCTGCATCTTCCACAATCGCTTCGACTACTAAGCCCGCCTCTTGGATAGGATCAAGGGAGGTAGTAAATAGGATATTCCCGAGAATCTCCACTTTCCTTTGTGTATCTATTCTACCCTTTTCAATTAACCTATCTAATATTTTGGTAAGCTTTTGCTGGCTAGTGAGCAGAGCCGATTTATGTACATCAAATACACACGTTTTATATCCGTGAGACGCGGCTATTTGGGCTATTCCTCTCCCCATTGTACCCGCGCCAATTATCCCTATTTGCATATAGGTATTAGGTTAAGCACTTAAAATAGTCGAACGGTTCCAGACAGTCTTCACAGCGAAAAAGGGCTTTACAGGCAGTAGAGCCAAATTGACTCACCATTTTTGTATGTGTTGAGCCGCACTGTGGACATGGGATAACTTTCGCTCCCTCAAAGAGTGCACGCTTGTCTAGGTCTTCCCCCAAAGGAGGGGCTATGCCATAGGCTACCAACTTCACCCTACCTTCCGCTGAAATCCAATCGGTTGACCAAGCAGGAGATAGCACTAGGTTTATTTCGGGAACAAAGCCCCTAGCTTCCAGTGCACTACATATATCTGCTCCAATCGTATCCATTGCCGGACAACCTGTGTATGTTGGTGTAAGTTCTACCCGCACATGTTTTCCGTTTACCTCAACCTTCCGCACCACCCCTAAGTCCAATATGGTCAATACGGGAATTTCCGGATCTGAAACCTCTGCCAAGGCTTCGGATATTTCTCCTTGAGGAATACGTAAAAGGGTCTTAATCATTTTCGGACAATTTAGAGAAAGTCAACAGGCAATTCGGACTTAATTTGGACGTGATCTTGATTGATCAAGAAATTCTATTGGGTTTTGTGTCAAAAAATTACGCCTGCGAAATAAAAATTTCCTTAACCTACCACTCCATATTGGGATAGGCTCTTTGCATGTATTGAAAATCAGATAAAATATATCCCATTTGCTCAGAATGGATTCCCAATTTTCCTTTTGAATAGGTATTCATTTGGCTGGGAATTGATATTCCCACCTCATCGAGAAGTCTATGGACCTCTTCTTCATAAACACTTTTCATTTTAGCTAAATCTACTCCTATGCCTACTTCTTTCATCTCCTGCTCAGCCTCGGTTTCCACAAATAGTTCATAGGTAAAAGGATACAATAAATTGACAGCAGCTTGAAGCCTTAGATGGCTTTCTTCAGTACCTCCTCCCAATCGCCTCATCCATTCACCCGAAAATCTTAGGTGATACAAAGTTTCTTTGAGGGACTTTACTGCAATAGCGGAAAGATCCGCATCCTTACTTTGTGTCAAGCTTTCTAACTGAAGCTTTTGAAAAGCATCGAAAAAAAATTGCCGTGCAATCACATGAGCAAAATCCGTGTTGGGCTGCTCCACTAATAAGCAATTCAAGTACTGACGCTCATGTCTGAGGTAGGCGAGGGTATCCTCAGTAGCCTCCCCTCCTTGCAAACGGGCTGCGTACTGGAATATGTTCCGCACCTGTCCAAAAAGATCCAGAGAAATGTTAGTCAAAGCGATATCCGTCTCCAACATAGGTCCATGCCCACACAGTTCAGACAAGCGATGGCCAAGAATCATGGAGTTATCCCCTAATTGAAGCAAGTATGTATGTAGCTTACTCATATATGCTTTAGTTCAACAGGTAATTCATAAAAGGTAGGATGGCGGTAGGCCTTATCCTTTGCAGGTTCGAAGAATTCTCCCGCCTGGGCTGGATTAGAAGCCGTAATTTCCTTGGAAGGAACCACCCATATGCTCACTCCTTCTTCCCGACGGGTATACACATCTCTTGCATTTTCCAATGCCATTTTGGGATCAGCCGCATGCAAAGATCCGACATGCCGGTGTTCTAATCCATTTTTAGATCGGATAAATACTTCAAACAATGGCCACTCTTTTCGCATATTCATTCCTTTTTTAGTCTGTATTTGTGCTATTTCGTATTCCCTATTCCCCTTCTCCGATGCGTAGTTCCAACCCTACAAGGAGGAATCAGGAAAATTACATTTTCTATTGTAAAAACAGGGTTAGGATATAATTCACCTGCCAAACTTCCTTGTCTCCAATCACTTATTACCTACTACTTACTATCTACCCCACTTTCCGAACTTCAGCTTTCTCTTTTCTTTCTGCATAAGCTAAGGCCGCTTCACGCACCCAAGCTCCCTCCTCGTGAGCCTTACACCTGGCATCCAAGCGCTGCTTGTTACAAGGCCCATTACCTTTGACGACTTGCCAAAACTCTTCCCAGTCTATTTCTCCAAAATCGTAGTGTCCGCGTTCCTCGTTCCATTTTAGGGCTGGGTCAGGTATAGTTAGCCCCAAGTAATCTGCTTGTGGAGCTGTGATATCTATAAACTGTTGGCGCAGCTCGTCATTGGTCTTGCGCTTAATTTTCCATTTCATGGACTGAGCCGTATTGGGGGAATCATCATCCCGAGGACCAAACATCATCAGCGCAGGCCACCAGAAACGGTTGAGGGCATCCTGGGCCATTTCCTTTTGCTCTGGTGTTCCTTTCGCAAGCCCTAGCATAATTTCATAGCCTTGACGCTGGTGAAAGCTTTCTTCCTTACAAATCCGTACCATTGCACGCGCATAAGGACCGTAAGAAGTGCGTGTTAGCATGACTTGGTTGATGATTGCTGCACCGTCGACTAACCAGCCTATAGCTCCAATATCTGCCCAAGTAAGAGTGGGATAATTAAATATGGACGAATATTTGGCCTTCCCCGAGAGCAATTGCTCAGTCAATTCCTCCCGGCTTATTCCCAGCGTTTCTGTAGCGGAATAGAGATACAGTCCATGACCTGCCTCGTCTTGCACTTTAGCTAGTAAGCCCACTTTACGGCGGAGGGAAGGCGCACGGGTAATCCAATTCCCCTCTGGTAGCATCCCTACGATTTCAGAATGCGCATGCTGAGATATTTGACGTATATGTGTTCTTCGGTACCTCTCAGGCATCCAATCCTTAGGCTCAATTTTTTCTCCTGCATCAATTCTAGCCTGAAATTGTTCTTCTAGATTTATCTCTTTTCCCATATCTCTAGAGTTTACTGATTTTTAGTTTGTTCTTAAGTAACACTGGGGATGGGGCGCTTTTACCTTTTTATCCCATTTCTTTTATCTCCTAGCCCCCTTCCCCTGCTCACCACTGGCCCAACAAGGGATTAGGGTGAGATTCCTTTCTATTCTCTCACCCATCAAAGTTCACCACAAGTTCTTCTGAAGTAGGAATAGCCTGACAGCTCAAAATATATCCCTCATCTATTTCCTCCTGTTCTAATCCGTAAGTTAACAACATTTTTACTTCCCCAGATTCAACCTTGGCCTTACAAGTTGCGCAAACGCCACCTTTACAGGCAAAGGGTAAATCTGCAGACTGGTTCAACGCAGCATCTAAAACATTGGTCGAGCCCTGTTCCATCTGAAACTGAAGGCTTTTCCCCCCTTCCAATATGGTAATCTGACAAGGTTTCCCACTATAGGTATGTGCTAATTCTTTCTTAACAGCTTGCGTTTTGCCCGTATTTGTCCCAAAAAGTTCGAAGTGAATCTGCTCTTTGCTAACTCCCTTATCTTGTAAAAAGCCATTGACCATGTGAATCATGGACTCCGGCCCACACATGAAAAAATGATTTACAGCAGATATATCACAAATCGTCTTAGAAATGATTTCTAGCTTTTCAGCATCTATTCGGCCATTAAAAAGGGGAATAGTTCGTTGCTCTTTTGTAAGAAAGTGAAATATTTCTATCCTG
>JBCCTX010000257.1:0-11005 GCA_039197765.1 Bacteroidota bacterium | reverse complement strand
TGGCGAAAAGTATTGAAAAATAAGTACTTTTCGCTAAGTATAATGTAAAGAACCTGACCTATAGCAAAGCGCTTATAAAAAGCACCTTGGAATCTTTCTCCCAAAATCGTATTTTTTCCATACAACCCAACTACCTACTTCTCCTATGAAAAAAAAACCTTCTGCTTTCAGACGAAGGGACTTCCTAAAGTCCTCAGCTGCTATCCCAACCTTTTCCCTATTTTATTTTGCAGGAAATGATCAGGTGCAGGCTGCCTCCAGTGACTCAAAACATCAAACATCCCCTCACCAACCTCCAAACTCTCCAATCCTGCTCTCCGACTCCCGCTTCGATGGAGAACCTAATATGCAACTTAAAGACCTGGAGTGCGACCTCCTTATTGCGGGCGGTGGGCCTTCGGGTGTTTGTTCAGCGCTGGCTGCGGCACGCAATGGCACGAAGGTAATCCTGGTCCAAGACCGCTCTCGCCTGGGCGGAAATTCAAGTAGTGAGGTAAAAATGCACATTGTAGGCGCTAATATGCACCGAGGCAGACCGGGATGGCGTGAAGGGGGGATTATCGAAGAATTACGCCTGGATGATGCTACAAATAATCCTCATAGATCCTGGGAATTGTGGGACTTACTGCTCTATGATAAGATTATCAGTGAGCCTAATATTCAACTGCTGTTAGACAGTACTGTTTATGCTGCGGAGGTACAAGAAGAGAAAGTAACACGTGCAATGGCCCGTTGCGACAAGACGGAAACGCTGTATAGAATTTCCGCTAAGTATTTTGCGGATTGTACGGGAGATGCTCGCCTAGCCATGGAGGCAGGCGCGAGCATTATGTGGGGACATGAGTCCCGAGAGACTTTCAATGAGCCCCTTGCCTGGGAAGCAGCTACCAAGGAAACCCTAGGAAGTAGTATCCTTTTTACTGCGCGAGATTATGGAAAGCCTATTCCCTACAAAGCTCCTAAATGGGCGCGCAGAATTGAGCCCAAGCACCTAAATTTTCGCCCAATAGGGGGCTACGAGTATGGCTATTGGTGGATTGAATGGGGAGGCCACCTCAACACTATTCAAGACAATGAAGAGATTCGCCATGAACTCCTAGCCATTGTAACCGGTATTTGGGACTATATCAAGAATTCGGGGAATCACCCAGATTCAGCCAATTGGGGGATGGATTGGGTAGGCATGATGCCTGGAAAACGCGAAAGCCGAAGAATCGTAGGCGACCACATACTTACTCAGCAAGATTTAATGGGCCTCAACGGAGACTTTGAAGACGCAGTGGCTATTGGAGGATGGGGATTGGATGAACATCCTCCAGGAGGCTTCGATGACACAGACAAAAAGCCCTTCGTGAGCATCAGGCTCCCAGAAGTATATAACATACCCTTACGCTCCCTTTACAGTAAGGACTTATCTAACTTGTTCATGGCCGGTAGGAATGCGAGTTGTAGCCACGTGGCCTTCACTTCAACCCGGGTCATGGCTACCTGTGCTGTAATGGGTCAGGCAATGGGAACAGCAGCAGCCATTTGTACCCAATATGGAATCACCCCCAGAGAATTATATCAAAACAAGGAAAAGCTCGCAGAACTCCAGGAAGTTCTTCTCAAAGATGACCAGACCATTAAGCATAGAAAGAGTAGAGACCCATTCAACCTTACAACAAAAGCTAGGGTAAGTTCTTCCGAGACTTGTCAGGGAAGTAGTGCAGAAAATATCCAATCGGGGTTTGTCAGGGATATGGAAGAAACCTTCGTCCACCGATGGGTAGGCAAGATGAAAGAAAAGGGGGCCTGGATCGAACTGTCCTGGGAGGACCCTCAAACCGTTTCAGAAATACACCTTACTTTTGACTCGGGATTCCATCGAGAATTGACCCTAACCTCCCATGATGGCCATAATAGCCATATGAAGCGCGAGCCCCAACCTGAAACCATCAAAAACTATCAACTCGTTGGGATTACGGAGAAGGGGGCAGAAATAATCCTGGCTGAAGGAAGGGATAATCACCAACGGCTGGTCAAGCACACATTTGATCCCCAAGCGCTTCAATCCATTAAGCTCCAGGTGGAGAAGACAAATGGTCTAGAAGAGGCGCGTATTTATGACATCCGATGCTATGGATAAACCCTTACTGAATGGGACTGAATGCTTGTATATCCATCAGTTTTATGCGATGGCTTCTCCCTTTTCCTTGCACTTAGTTGGGACAAAAAAGAAGTATTTACGGCAAGTAGGAAGGCAAATGGAAGAGATTGTGAGACAAAAGGAGCAGTTGCTTTCGAAGTACAGCCCTGCTTCGGAATTATGGCGGATCAATCGAGAAGCTAACAAGCGCCCTGTTCAGTGTAGTTTGGAAATGTTTGAAATACTTTCAAAGGCCCTATGGGCCTTTGAATTCACCCAGGGCTTTTTTGATATAGGATGGGAAAGAGCAAATAAAAAGAAGAATCTGCTCACTAATTGTTTGCGGTTAAACCCTAAAACAAGAACTGTTTCCTTTGCCGGAGAACACATGAAGTTGGACTTTGGGGGCCTAGGCAAAGGATATGCACTAGATCGAGTAGCCGAGGAGCTTGAAAGTTGGGGAATCCATCATTTTCTTCTCAATGGGGGGAGCAGTTCCGCTGTAGCACGAGGGAGAAAACCTTCAGGAGAAGCCTGGACCCTTCGGTATCAGGACTCCAAAGAGAAACTTGCGCTTCGCGATCAAGCCTTTTCCTGCTCTGGAAAAGAGGATGGTGGTTATTCCGTATTGGGCCCTGACGGTTTTTCAACAGAAATTCTCTCAACAGCCTTATTAGAAATGGAAGCTGAGCAGGTAAAATCGTTTTGTGAAGACCTTAGAGAAGAGTTTCATATTTTCAAGACCTCTTCACCTTCTCAGAAAAAACCTATTAAGTCCTTCTAAACAACCTATGCATCGCAGAGAATTTATTCAACATAGTGTCACCTACAGTTTGGGAGGGATCGCTCTTGGCATTCCCTCATTTTCCTCAGCTCCTAAGGTGCGAGTAGTTGTGGTTGGCTGTGGGGGTAGAGGGAGTGATTTAATCCGCAGTTTATCCACCATAGAGCGTGCAGAAGTAGTAGGAGTGTGTGATGACTATGCCCCCCACTTAGCAAGAGGGATAAGCCTAGCTGGAGTACCGGCAAAAGGATTTACTTCTTATCAGAAGATGCTGAACCAGCTCAAACCAGAAGCTGTTGTAATTGCAACTCCGCTGTTTCTCCACTACGATATGGCCCTTACAGCTATTGAACAAGGAAGTGCCGTTTTTTGTGAAAAGACCATGTGCCATACCATTGAACAAGCCAAAGACTTAGCAAAAACCGTTCAAGAAAAGGGAGTAGTTTTTCAGGTAGGCCTTCAGCGCAGAGCCAATGCCATTTACCGTCAGGCTAAAGCTATGATAGATACCCATATGTTGGGGCAGATTACGGCGATAAAAGCCCAATGGCACAGAAACGGAGATTGGCGCAGGCCTGTGCCTGTTTCTTCTACCCATAAGGACTGGAAATCCCTTGAAAATCGACTCAATTGGAGGTTATACTGGCCCTACTCACAAGGCTTAATGACCGAACTCGGAAGCCATCAAATAGATGTCGCAAATTGGTTTTTGGGAGAAACGCCAAAGCGAGTAATTGCCAGTGGGGGAACAGATTTCTGGCGGGACGGACGAGAAGTATTCGACAACGTATTTGGCATATATGAATATAAGCTATCTTCCAAGCAAGGTGAAGACCCCTATTTTTTGAGGCTTACCTATTCTTCCTTGCAAAACAATGCCTATGAAGGAGCTTCAGAACTCATAATGGGAACTAAAGGCAGCCTCTTCCTAAGCCAAAAGAAGGGACTATTTTTCCAAGAGCAAGGAGCCATAGACCCAGGTTGGGGAAGTCAACCCGATGCAGATATTATTACTTCTGGCAAGACCCTAAAAATAGAAAATGATCCTTGGGCGCATCGGGGAAAGCCTTTTGAAATAGATGCCTCTGGAGATGATACACGGGATGAATTAATTGCCTTTCTCGACAACGTCCAGCGGAAGGATCCTCAAACCATATGCACGGCAGAGGAAGGATATAGAAATACCTTATCCGTGATCTCTGCAAACCGCTCTATCAAAGAAAATCAAGCGATAAACATACATGGATCAGCATGAGTTGGAGGCTACTTGCCTCCCCAATTAATACACCTGTGATACAGGATTTATGACCAATTCATCAATTGCCACATGATCAGGTGCCTTAAGAATATACACCACCGTATTTGCTACATCCACTGGCTTTAACCAGTCTTTCTTTTGAATATCCACCATTTTACTATTGTTGAAATAGGTGTCTACTACCCCCGGATACACAGAACTTACCTTGATGCCGTATTTACGCACCTCCTTGCGAAGTACATCGGAAAACGCATCCTGGGCGTACTTTGATGCGCAATAGACTGCGCCCTGTTCAAACGTTTGGCGAGAAGCATGAGAGGCTATGGTAATAATATGCCCCCTTGCTCGGGAACGCATATGAGGAACTACTCCCTTACACAACAAAAAGCTTCCTTTAACATTTACGTCCATCATCCGGTCCCATTCAGACTCTTGAATATTAGCAGCAGGCTTGAATAAGCCAATTCCGGCATTATTGATCAGGATATCAATATGACCAAATTCTCTCAACCCTTGAGAAATAAGGCTCTCAACGGCGGTAGAATCTGTGATGTCAGCCTGAACCCCTATCGCTGCCCCTCCTTGTCGGTTAATTTGTGTTGCTAGTGTCTGTAGCTCACCAATATTTCTGGCGACAAGCACCAGTTGGACTTTTTCTCTGGCAAGTGAAAAAGCAATTTCTTTCCCAATTCCCCTTGAAGCACCCGTGATTATAGCAACTTGGCTTTGAAGATTCATGCAACAAAATTCTAAAAAATTCCCGCGAATAAAAACTTTGAACTGCAGGGATAGGCCTGAACAGGGATTCTGTCCCTTTGAGCGGAGGGACATAGTTGAATTAAATACAATTTTCTTCCCGTTCTCACTGTTCCGGCTTCTTTCTTCCCTCTGTCCGAAGTTTTGGGTTATTCTTATGACGCTCCTTATCCCTTTGGGTCTTCTTTTGAAGATTTTTCGTCAAGGCATCCTCTAGGTCAATTCCCGTTTGATTTGCCAAGCAAATCAATACGAAAAGTACATCTGCTAGCTCGTCCCCCAGGTCTTTGCCTTTGTCGGATTCCTTGAAGGACTGGTCTCCATACACCCTGGCCATAATGCGAGCGACTTCTCCTACTTCCTCCATAAGCATTGCCACATTAGTAAGCTCAGAAAAGTACCGCACGCCTAAGGTCTGGATCCATGTATCTACGCGTTGCTGCGCTTCTGTAATAGTCATGTGAATTTTGGATTACTTACGAAGAATATACGGCCAATTTGTCTCTAGGCTAAAAATTGGGCTGCTTGGAATCAATTATTATGGTCACGGGCCCTTCATTCACCAACGATACAGACATCATAGCGCCAAATGTTCCCGATTCCACTTTACCATCAAAGGACTCCTTTAGGACATCTAGAAATTTGTTGTAGATAGGAAGGGAAACTTCAGGCTTTGCAGATCGGATATATGAAGGCCTGTTTCCCTTTTTTGTACTTGCATAAAGGGTAAACTGAGATATTACTAGAAGCTCTCCCTGTATATCCTTCACTGAGAGATTCATCTTTCCTTCACGATCATTAAAAATTCTAAGATTTAGAATTTTCCTAATTATCCAATTAATATCCTCTTCTGAATCTTCTTGCGTAATTCCCAGTAAAACGCAAAGCCCTTCAGCAATAGAACCCACTATTTCACCTTCAACTTCCACTGTACATGTTGAAACACATTGTATTACTGCACGCATAGAAATACGAACCTAACAAAAAAAAACAAAAGACGCCTTCCATACAGAAAAAACGTCTTTTTGCTTAACAACTAACAGTAAATCTAGAACGATTATTTCGATTCTTTATCTTCATCCTCCTCCTCGTCTTCAACGGGTGGCATGACCAGTGGAACAACCGTATCTGCACTCAGATTCTGGCGGCTTATTCCACAGGCATTGGAAGGTAAACAAAAGGGATAATATTCCATAGTGGATTTATAAAAAAATAGAATTACAAAAATATATCAAGTTCAAATAAAGCGTATAGAACAGGCTCCCAAATTGTGGGAGGAAAGACAGATAGATCGAGCAAGGATTATGAAATTGAATTTAAAATTCATCTAAAATTAATAAATAAAAGGGTACAATTCACGAAACTCCTCAATTATTTTTTTATCTCCTTGATTTCCAGAGTAGAAAAAGTGATAATTTTGCCTTATGTGGAGAAGAATTTAATTAGTCTATTCGAAAGATAAATTCCACATGTATCATACTTTCCCAATTTCAATACTTATTGAAACTGCACATATTTCAAAATTATGTGTGTATCTTTGAAAAATTATTAACCTAGGACCATGGATTTCGAAATTTATGTTGCAGGGGAGCCCCATTTCCTATATGCTGAGCAGGTTTGTCTGTTAATAGAAGAGGCAGCTAAGGCAAGAGGTACGGGTATTGCGAAGCGAGAGGTTAGCTACATTCAAAAGAAAATGGAGGAAGGAAAAGCTATTATTGCGCTTCATGGGAAGGAATTAGCTGGATTTTGTTACATAGAGACTTGGGGCCATGGGAGGTATGTAGCCAATTCGGGCCTCATTGTTTCCCCGAACTTTCGGAAATCTGGCTTAGCAAAAAGGATCAAAAAGGCTGCCTTTGACCTTTCGAGGGAGAAGTATCCTTCGGCAAAACTATTCGGCATAACGACAAGCCTAGCCGTGATGAAGATCAATTCAGAGTTGGGATATAAACCTGTAACTTTCTCAGAGCTTACTACAGATGAAGAGTTTTGGGCAGGATGCAAGAGTTGCCCAAACTTTGACGTGCTCACAAGGACCAATCGAAAGATTTGCCTTTGTACAGGCATGCTGCACGATCCTACTCAGAAAAAACCGTCCAAGGAAGAACATTCAACCAACAGCACTCCCCCCTCTCCCAATAGGTGGCTCAAATTTCTTGATCACCTCGCCAAAAGAAGGTCCAATAAACTCCTAAATAGGATCAAAGAGGGCCTTAAATTGAGAAATCCAGAACCCGTAGAATAATATGAAAGAAAAAGTTGTCTTAGCGTTTAGCGGAGGATTAGATACCTCTTATTGTGTGAAGTATCTATCTATTGAAAAGGGATTGGAAGTGCATTCAGCAATTGTTGATACAGGGGGCTTCTCCAAAGCCGAACTCGATGAGATTGCCGCTCGCGCTGACCTTTTGGGAGTAACTAGCCATACCGTATTAGATGAGGTCCAGACCTACTATGAAAAGTGTATCCGCTACCTTATCTTTGGAAATATTCTCAAGAATAACACCTATCCCTTATCGGTTTCTGCAGAACGGGTCTTCCAGGCTATCGCTATTGCACAGTATGCCCAAAAGATAGGTGCCCGCTACATAGCACATGGTAGTACAGGGGCAGGTAATGACCAGGTTCGCTTCGACTTAGCCTTTCATATTCTCGCTCCAAGTACAGAGGTAATCACTCCCATTCGCGATCAACAACTCTCCCGAGAAGATGAGATTGCGTATTTAAAGGAGAAAGGCATAGACATGTCTTGGGAAAAAGCTCAGTATTCCATCAATCAGGGCCTTTGGGGTACAAGTGTAGGGGGCAAAGAAACCCTCAATTCATGGGATGCCCTTCCTGAAGAGGCTTACCCTACCCAACTAGCTGCTGAAGGCTCTAGGGAGCTAGAAATTGCCTTTGAGGCTGGCGAGCTTGTGTCTGTAGATGGAGAGACCTTCTCTCATCCTGTAGCTGCCATTCATAGAATCCAAGAAATTGCAGCTCCCTTCGCAATCGGGCGTGATATACATGTAGGAGATACAATTATTGGGATCAAAGGGCGTGTGGGGTTTGAAGCTGCGGCCCCACTTATCATCATCAAGGCACATCATCTGCTGGAGAAACATGTACTTACCAAATGGCAGATGTATTGGAAAGAACAACTCGCCAATTGGTACGGGATGCTTTTGCATGAGGGCCAATACCTAGACCCTGTTATGCGTAATATTGAAGGGTTTTTAGCAGATACACAAAAGTATGTCAGTGGAACCGCAAGTGTTTCCCTAAGTCCCTATCGCTTCCAGGTAAATGGGATCCATTCCCCTAATGACCTCATGTCCGCCAAATTTGGTACCTATGGGGAAATGAACCGTGCTTGGTCTGGGGAAGATGTTAAAGGTTTTACCCACATTCTTGCCAATGCAAGCAAAATCTTCCATCAAGTACATGAATCAGAAAATTAATGTAGGAATTATAGGAGGAGCGGGCTATACCGCTGGAGAGCTCCTTCGGATCTTACTCAACCACCCTAAGGTAGAAATTCTCTTTGTCCATAGTTCCAGTCAGCAAGGAAAAGCCATTTCTACCATTCATTCCGATCTTATAGGAGAAAGTTCCTTAAATTTTACCAGCGAGTTTTCACTTGACAGGGTAGATGTTTTATTTTTTTGTCAAGGTCACGGCAAGGCGAAAGAATTCATGGATTCTCATGCGATTCCATCTCACCTTTCGATCATAGACCTCAGTAGGGATTATCGCCTCAAGGAGGAAGGAAATTCCTTCGTATATGGTCTCCCGGAACTCAACCGTGAGGCCATTCAAAAATCTACTAGAGTCGCTAATCCTGGTTGCTTCGCTACCTGTATTCAATTAGGCCTTCTACCGCTTGCCTCCGAAGGGGCTCTACCTGAAGAAGTACATATACACGCCATTACAGGATCAACAGGTGCAGGTCAGAATCCTTCTCCCACTACCCACTTCAGTTGGCGAAACAATAACCTCTCCATTTATAAGGCTTTTACCCATCAACACTTAGGAGAAATTCGCCAAAGTCTTGAGCAACTTCAAAACGATTTTTCTGGGGAGTTAAACTTTATTCCTTTAAGGGGAAATTTTTCTAGGGGAATCTATGCAAGCATTTACCTAAACTATCCTAATACAGAACAAACTGCCCTGAAGCTTTACAACGCTTATTACGCTCCTCATCCCTTTGTCTGGGTACAACCCGAAATTCCTCATCTCAAACAAGTCGCCAATACCAACAAATGCGTCCTCAGCATATCCCACCATGGGGACAAATTATTGATTGTAAGTGCAATTGATAATTTATTGAAAGGTGCCTCTGGTCAAGCAGTTCAAAACCTCAACCTCATGTATGACTGGGAAGAAACGTTAGGCCTTCGATTGAAAGGAAATGCTTTCTAACAAAACTTAGTAGGTATAGTAAGTCTATAGGATAGTAAATCTCG
The DNA here is from genome assembly GCA_039197765.1 of Bacteroidota bacterium. GTDB lineage: Bacteria > Bacteroidota > Bacteroidia > J057 > J057 > JBCCTX01. Next base: position 1,628 of record JBCCTX010000257.1, on the reverse strand, counting down.
GTCTTACATCAACTGACTGGGCATCAGGTATCTGAAGTATAGGATGTATTTTTGTTATGAAGAAATAGATATTAAAGTTACGTAAAATAAATTGATTTTTTTAAAAATTTCGATTATTAATATAATAATTGGTGTGGATCATATGTTATAATTTTGTGTGAATAGCAGTTGAAAGGAGAAATATCAATTTTGTTCATACTCCCTGAATATCCCTTTAGGACAGAATATGAACCACTTGGGAAATTTTTTACTTCAATAGCATATCTTTTTGTAAAATTTATGCACATCAAATGACAGGAAAGAAAATTTCTGAAAAAGATTACATAATGCGTGCTAAAAGAAGAACTTCTTCGATTCAGCCCATGCTCATTACCTTTCTTTTTCTGATATCAGGAGCTCAATCACTTCTTTATGGAAGGGTCTCCTTTCCGATTGATTTTTCGCATATACCTACCGTTATCGAATATTTGAGTCCTGTGGCTGATACGTCAAAGGCTAAGGCATGTGGGGATAGTTCATGGGTAATCGGAGAAGTGGGATCTGCAATAACAACTGATGAATGGACTCGAGTTGAATTCCAGAATCAATATTTTAATCCGGTTGTCATCACAGGGGGCTTAAATAGGAAAGGAGGCCATAGGACCACAGTAAGGGTAAATAATTTGACCAACACTGGATTTGATATAAGGCTTATTGATTGGGAATGTCTTAATCCTAACCATAGTCCAGAAAAGTTAAACTATCTTGTAATAGAATCTGGGGGCTATATTTTACCAAATGGGAAAAAAATTGTTGCAGGTAACTACGGGCTTGTGAACCAAGTCTGGTCGAATCGCTTATTTACCTCATCCTTTCGTGAATTACCTATACTACTGGCTCAATGCGTTACAGAAAAGGAAAGCAGTCCCGTCGTTGTACAAATGGATAAAGATAGCTTGACTAACAAGCAATTTAGGCTGAGGATACGAGAGAGTTTGGTTGCAGACTCTGTTCATACAAACGAAAGAGTAAGTGTAATTGGGATTGAAAAAGGATTTTTCACAGATTCTCTTTTTTCCTTTGAAACTGGATCAAAAGATCTGATACTAAGTCCCTTGCCCTTATCTGTGGCTGTTAAAGGTACATATTTGGGTAAAACCGTATTCTTTGGTGGAATTCAAACAACTCAAGAGGAAATAGCTGCTACGATAAACTTTCGGGACTTGGCGGATGATTCAATAAAGATATTTTTAGATTATGAAGTTTGTAGAGGTCTACCTAACAGCCAACAGGAAGAGTTTGGGAACTTCTTACTCTTTGGTGAAGCAGGCAATATATATGCCTGCGCAAAGGCTACGCCGGATGAGGGAGAAGGGCTAGAAGATCCAAATCAGGATGCTAGTATACTCATGCCCGACTTAAAGTTCACCCTTGCTCCTATCCCAACAGATGGATCTCTCACCTTAAATATTCTGGAAGTAGACAGTGAGAATTACCAGTATGAAATTATAAATTATGCAGGTCAAAGAGTCTACTCAGGAACGGCACGTATAGGCGTAAATCAGCTGCGATTAGAAAGTTTGAGCAAAGGGATGTACATAATCCGCGTCCTCAGCAACATCAAGGCCTCTTCTCAGGAGTTTGTAGTC
>JBCCTX010000256.1:0-11031 GCA_039197765.1 Bacteroidota bacterium | reverse complement strand
TTATTTATTAAAATATATAATTTTTGCAAAAATAGATACGTGGACTACCTAAACAATTCAAAATTTTCTTAAGAAAAAGCAATCTACAGCATTATGAAAAAATTTACGACGTTGATTTTTGGCTTTGCCATTTTTACCCTTTGCTTTAGCCCTTACCTTGCTGGTCAGACCCCCCTAAAAGACCGGTTAAAGGAACTTTCTACTAATCGGTCGACTACCAAAGGACCTCAGTCTAAGCTTGTTTTGGGCTTAGATGAGCTCGCAAAAACGCAAGATCCTAGCTCCCTAGGACCAGAATTGATCATGAAAGGGAATTTGATTTCAGTCTCTGCGATTCCTAATGGGAATCCCGAACAGTTGAAATCTGACCTAGAAGCTATTGGTGCAAAGAATACACGGATTGCCATGAAAATGGTTCAAGCATGGATTCCCATGGATAAGCTCGCGGATATTCGCGAGATGAATTCTTTGACGTGTGCCATACCTGACTTCAAACCCAACCAAAACATTGGATCTGTAACTTCCCAAGGAGATGCGTCCATGCGTTCAGACTTAATCCGAGAACTTCGGGGAATAGATGGAAGTGGAATTACCATTGGAATTCTTTCAGATGCCTTTAATACCTTAGGAGGGGCTGACGCAGGAATCGCTAGTGGAGACCTTCCTGGACCCGGAAATCCTAATGGCTTTGCGACACCTGTAGAGGTATTATCCGAATTTTTATCAGTTGGAATTGATGAAGGAAGGGGAATGGCCGAAATCATCCATGACGTGGCTCCAGGAGCAGAATTGAAGTTCTACTCCGCATTTAACGGATATTTTGATTTTGCCGCGGGAATCCGTGCGCTCGCGAATGCAGGTTGTGATATCATTGTAGATGATATTTTCTATCTCGCTGAGCCCTACTTTCAAGATGGAGTTATCGCACAAGCAGTAACAGATGTTACGGCTCAAGGAGTGGCATACTTTTCTTCTGCGGGAAATAGTGGTAGGGAATCTTATGAAGCAGACTTCAACCCTTCTGGATTTCTCTTACCAGGCTTTGGGGAATTCCATGATTTTGGTGGAGGAGATATTTCTCAAAATATCATTGTACCCCCTGGAGGAACGATCAATTACTGGCTCCAATGGCCTGATCCGAGCTTCTTTTCTGATCCCTTTGATTCTGGCCCTCCTGCGGAATCCGACTTTGATATGTACCTGTTTGACCCAGCTATAGGCGATTTTATAGGTGCAAGTATCTTTGACAACATTGCAGATAGGGTACCCATTGAGTTTATCACTTACACCAATACAACAGGTGCGCCCCAGGAGTTGGAATTGATAATTGTCAGCTTTGCTGGCCCAACAGACCGGAGGTTGAAGTACATTGAATTTGGGGATGGCATCTTAGCAGAAGAGTATTTTACTTTCAGTGGTACCTGTGTAGGGCACTCACAAGCCGAAGGAGGATATGGAGTAGGTGCGTCTGCCTATTTCAACAATTCTGAATTTGGCCTACCCGTTTCGGATATCAACGCTTTTTCATCTGCTGGTGGGGTGGCAATTTTCTTAGATCCCATTGGAAATAGGCTTCCAGGACCTATTGTAAGAGAACAACCCTATATCACGGGTCCTGATGGGGCGAATACCAGCTTTTTTCCTCCTTTCCAGCCTGCAGAAAATTTTGATGTGGAAGGGGATGGTTTTCCCAACTTTTTTGGAACGTCCGCTTCTGCCCCGCATATAGCAGCGGTAGCCGCTTTGCTATTAGAAGCTGATCCCAGCTTAAGCCCCGAGGAAATAGGACTGGCACTCCGCAACACAGCTGAAGACATGGACGACGAGTCCACCGGAGGATTTGATGCAGGATTTGACTTCAATACGGGGTATGGATTTGTACAAGCTGATGCAGCGCTTGCTTCCGTATTAACGGAAGGATCTGTCTACCGCTTTGAGTTGTACAACTCAACTACCGATACGCGCATTCAGACCTTACGCGATGGGGATGTGATCGACCTAGCGAGTATACCCGGAGGTAAAATTAATATTGTTGCCCTCGCAGATGGGGGGGACCGTAAAGTAAAACGTGTACGGTTTAACCTGAGTGGAGATGCACATAAATCCATGCGGGAGAGAGTAGCACCCTATTCTCTATTTGGAGACAAAAAGGGAGACTTTTTTGATTGGGAGGCCCCTGTGGGTTCATTCTCCCTTACGGCTAAGCCTGAGACAGGAGCCAAGGATCTGGAATATGCTATCGACTTTGAAATCATCAACTCTGCCAAGATCGAGAAGTATCTGCTGGTTAACTCTGAAACCAATGAAGAGATTGGTGAATTGGGGGACGTAATAGACCTGAGTGAGGTAGGCCATGACCTCAACATTGTAGGGACGACAAGTGCGGAAAATGTATACCTGGTAAAATATGATTTGTCGGGAAAACAGCACTTTTCGAATGCCGAACGTATTATTCCTTTTGCAGTCTTTGGAGATCGGGAAGGTGACTATTTCGACTGGAGGAAACCCGGTCCTCGACCCGGGGAATACGAACTTGAAGCGACTATTCTAGCCAATGACAATCGTAAATCTAAAGGAGAGATGGTTATCAAGTCTTTCAAAATTATTGATGGAACGAGCAACGCTCGATTTGCAGCAGATGAGGAAGAAGGGATTCCAGGTGAATTCCTGATTTACCCCAATCCTGCGGATGAATTTATCACGATAACGTATTTACCGGAAGAGAAGCAAGGCCTAAAGCTTGAGGTATTTACCCTAATGGGAAGGAAGATATACCAAGAAGAGAGCAAGGGTCAAATCTATACCAATCTGGATTTAAACGAATGGATGAAGGGGGTCTACTTTGCCAAAATCACCAGCAAAGAGGGAATCTTCACCCAGCAATTTTTGGTAGACTAGTAGAATTGTTAAAAACTAATCCAATAAAAAAGGGAGCCGTTCAAATGGCTCCCTTTTTTTATCCCCGTTTGAGCTCAAAAACGGTTATCTCAGGCGGGATTCCCAACCTACCCGAAAAACCTGCAAAGCCAAAGCCTCGATTTACATATAGGTAGCGATTGCCCTCTTGGTAGAGTCCAGCCCATTGTCGATAAACGTATTGTACAGGACTCCACTTGATACCAGGGATTTCAATCCCAAACTGGCATCCGTGCGTATGGCCTGAGAAAGTAACATCTACGTCGGATCCTGAAAGTACTTCTTCCTCCCAGTGAGAAGGATCATGGGAGAGCAGTAATTTTACCGGCGCATATGCTGTTCCCTCACAGGCCTGTTTTAAGTTTCCATAGTTGGTATGGCTATTGAATCTTCCCCAGTTTTCCACACCGATCACAGCGAGGCTATCTGCTCCCTCTCGGATAATCTCATGTTCATTCCGCAACAGGCGCCATCCCAGGGATTCATGTGTGGCAAGCATATCTTGAAAATGGGCTTCCCAATCGGCATCTGTTTGTATTTCAGAGGCATAGTCGCCATAGTCGTGGTTACCTAGGACGGAATATACCCCTAAACGAGCCTTCAGTTGGGAAAGAATGGGTTCAAAGCCCCTCACCTCTGCAGCGACTTTATTGACCAGGTCTCCGGTAAAAAATATCAAGTCAGATTTTTGCTGATTGACTAGGTCTATGCCCTTCTGGACGGCATCATGGCTATTGAAACTTCCTATGTGGAAATCAGATACCTGGGTAATGGTAAGACCTTCAAATGCCTTGGGTAGGTTCTCTAGGGTAAGAGATACCTTGCGTACGTGAAAGTTATACTTTCCCTTGACAATCGCATAGGCCATGCCCGTAAAGGGAAGCGCAGCAATTCCCAACGCCAATTGGCTGATAAACTTAGAGCGAGGGATTCTCGCTGTATCGGCAGGGACAGCTAAACCATCTTTTTTGATCATCGTGAACTGAAGGATCCCTCGAAAGAAATCCTCAATTCCCAAAATCACCCCTGCGGCAATTTTAGGGATATACAACATAAGGATCAAGCTGAAGAACAAGTAAACATATCGCACAGGTATTTCTTGCCTAGCGTGGAAAAGGGGGAAGGCCATAATGCTTAAATAGACCATTACATGGAATCCCCAGTACAGGGTAGTTGCCCATGATCGACCATTGGTGAGGGTTTTGCTTACCTGAAACCCATAATAATCCAACAAGAGCATAGGGACCAGCAAGAGTAACCATTTTGCCATTTTCAACGACTAGTTTGTGATATGAGCCTAATTTGTTTTTTCCTTTCTGATCAAAAACCGAACCACCTAAAGCGGGAAGAGTCTAACTGATCGAAAGAGTAGATTCTCAACACTTTTTTGAGAATAGGTACAATCCAGACATACGGAAATTCTTGACAAAGGTATGCGAATTATCCATTAAGTTTTTTTGAAGAATGGGGAAGGATTTTAGAATCAGTTCCCAAAAGGCAATTTGTAACGAAAATCTAGCTATTTCGGATAGTTGTAGCGATTATAGGGAACTTCATTAACCCAGCGAAAGCCTCGGTTCAACAAGGCAAAACTATCAACTGGGATAAGGTTGAGGGAGATATCTAGCGTATCGGCCTCTAATTGCCCTTTTAGTACTAAATGTTGGTTTTGTTGGGAGTAGTTCAATATATATTTATTCAGGGTATCTTGCCTTCTATTGAGCTGGATAGTTTTCGCTACAGTGTCGATTTCAGAAGTAAACCGCTCCATGCGCTCATCTACCTTTAAGACTGTGATAAAATTGGGGTAGTCAATTAGTAAATAGCGCCATCTGAAGGTATCTGTAAGCAAGGGGGCAAGGGTATCCTGGTTTCGAACGAATTGGGCTACTTCATAAGCTCCATATAAGGGAGGTTTGGAGCGATTTTCCCCATACTGTTTTCTGCTATCGATTGATCTGGAAACTTGGGTATATAAGATAAATCCCACAACGAGAACTTGAACCCCCAATATGATTCGTTGCCCTATTTTACCTTTTACATAGGGAGGATAGGTTGCTGGGCCAACGGGGGTGTTGGTTATAAAAAACTGCTTGAGGCGCTGGAAATCCGTCATACCTATAAATAGGCCCATCAACATTAGTTGAAATGAAAATAGCTTAACTGGTACATCATAACTCATGTTGAGCACGAAGACGTTGAGCATAACCCCAAAGGCTACCCATCCCCCCAAAACCCGGGTTCTACGAAAGAGCAATAATAAGCCTGCTACAGTTTCTGAGGCACCAGCAAATACGGTATAGCTCTTGGAAAAGCCCATGAAGGTCCAAAGAAGTCGCATGGGGGAAGCCTGACCAAAAGTTTGAAAAAGGCGCTCCATATTGGGTGGCCTAAACTGTAGGTAGAAGAGTTTGATAATTCCATATACCAGCATCATATAGGCTAGGTAGTAGGCTAAGATCATTACAAATAGGCTGAATACCTGCCGGTAAGATGGACGCTTTCGGTCCAAAAGAGACCATATTAGGGCAGCTCCGAGGGCTAGAATAAACATCCCTAGATTTTGAATCCAGTCATAGAGCATGTCGCCACTTCCGGTAAATTTTTGTGAAAAATCGTGTTCAATATGTAATACCTCATTGCCCAGTACCCTGATAAGAAAAGACCAGAGGTCATAATAGGGTTGGAGTAGGGAATCAATTCCTGGTATGACATTGATGGGAAAGGGGAAAATATAGAGACTCCAGAAGAGGAAAATAAATCGGAAGCCAAACTTTTGGAAAAGGGACCAAGGGGATTGCGTGTTCATAGCGTAAGAGGGAAATCAGATGAATATTTCTTTTAGAGATAAGTCAATCAGTCCATCTTGGGAGCGAAGTATTCCATCGCTCTCATATATTTCGGTATGTAAGTAGGAAGATTGTGAGGGAGAATGGAATACTTCTACCTGTTCTGAGTTTAGGTCAATAATCCAAAACTCAGGAATAGAGGCTGCTGCGTAAAGAGGTACTTTAATCTCGCGGTCATAGTCAAGGGAACTTGCAGCTACCTCTATTACTAACAGGGTGTCTTTAGCCTGGGGATGTTGGTGCATGTAGTAATCAGAACGAAAGTTTACAATAGCAATGTCAGGCTCAGGCTCAGACATTTCTCCAAGAGTAATAGGGTTTTGTGCTCTGACCAGGGTCTTTCCTTTAAGAGAAAAGGTGAGCGTTTCTTTAAGTTTTTCTACTACAGCAGCATGCTTACTTCCAATAGGGCTCATTTTTAAAATTTCTCCTCGTATGAGCTCTAGACCTTTTTCCTTCAATATACCCACTTCCCCCATTCGGTGGTATTCCTCAACTGTCAACAATCGTTTTTTAAGCTTTACAGGCATAGCTTTTCCTTTTGACCCTCTACCTAAAATTACAGTTTTTTGCACAGGAAGAAAATCAATCCTGTGAGGTTGAGCGCTCCTGTACTTTGACCCCAAGAGGTAAATATTCAAAGGGGTCTACCCGTATTCCCTTTTTGAGGATTTCGTAGTGCAAGTGAGGGCCAATAGAGCGTCCCGTATTTCCGCTTAGGCCGACCAAATCCCCGGCGCTTACCTTTTGCTTCTTTTTTACTCGGATCCCAAAGCGGTGTAGGTGGGCATAGCGTGTAATAAACCCATTCCTGTGTTTGATCTCTACGTAAAAGCCATAGCCATTCTCTTTATATCCCGCATGGGTCACAACTCCATCTGCTGTAGCAAATACCGGGGTGTTCAAACGCGCCTCGAAGTCTACGCCATGGTGCATGCGTAGTTTTTTAAATATAGGATGCATGCGAACCCCATAGGCTGAGAGAATCAGGCCTTTTTCAACAGGCTTCAAATGGGGTACAGCCGTCGAGGAGGTAGGGGATAGATCATGGTCTGCAGGTATAAAAGAGCTGAGCCCTAAGGAAATTATGATTAAAAATGCACTCCAGGAAAAGGGCTTAACCGTTAAATAAATGCGTAAGTAAGTCTGATACAGGAATATAAAGTATTGCTTGAAGCATTTCATGGTAACTCACTGTTTAAAAGAGATATACAATCACAAGAATTTCCTGTAAGGTACAAAAAATCCCAAGCTTTAAAATAAAAATCCCTGGAAAAATATTTTTCCAGGGATTATGGAATGATACTTATTTCTCTTAATCCAATGAGCCATTATCACTTACATGTAAGGGCCTCTCTGTGAAATAGTCCATTGGATTCACAGGCTTTCCCTCTTTGCGGAGTTCATAATGCAAATGTGGACCTTTGGATAAGCCAGAATTCCCGGAATAGGCTATGAGTTGGCCGGCTTCGACCTGTTCCCCAGCTTTTACCAGAATTCCTTCTTGGTGTAAGTGGGCATACAGGGTTTTAAAACCATCTCCATGGTCTATATCAATACGGTATCCGTAAGCGCCCGATCTCTTGGCAAGAATGACTTTTCCTGAGGCAGTTGCCAAGACTTCCGTCTTTAATTTAGCCTCAAAATCTACTCCGAAATGCATTTTTCTAGTCTTCATAACGGGATGCATACGCATTCCGAAGCCACTGTAAAATTTGCCACCCTTAATTGGAAGAAGATGCTCCTGAGATATTTCAGGGCTGATAGTATTGGACTTGGCGCTAGGTAAGTTTGGTACAAGCTTATGAGGTAAAAATTTTATAGGATTGTAGGTACAATCTTTGGTTCCGACTTCATAGTGTAAATGTGGGCCTGTAGAATTGGGATTGCTATTCCCTACATATCCTATGATATCTCCTGCTTTTACAGCTCGATTCTCTTGGGAGAGACTGTCAATGGATTTATCCCACATGAGGTTTGCATAGTAGGAGTACAAACCCTCGCCGTGGTGGATTTGGACAAACCATCCTTGCTCCTTGAACCCAAATCCATTCGGTGCGGCAAAAATCACCCCGTCTCCAGTCGCATATACAGGCGTACCACCCGCAGCTTTAAAGTCCATTCCTTTATGAAAGTTTTTCTCACCTGTATAAGGGTCTATTTTTTCTCCATAGGTGGAGCTGACAATAGGACGCTCAATTGGAGATAAATGGGGGATGGAATAATCATCCCACCGTAAAAGGAAGTCTGGTTGAATGGATTCTAGGAACTGAAAACCTGGGCTCAATTCAGGGGGAATTTGCTGCTTCAATTCTTGTAACATCGTGTGTAACTCAAAGGGAATTTCTTCACTCTGTCGGATGAAAGAGAAGCCTACACTTAAGAAAAATCCTAATAGACAGGCTGGGATGAGCCAAAAGAGATTCCATCTGGAAGAGGAAGGAGAGAAAATGGTCTGGATACGCTCTTTCAAATGTACTTGAGCAAAGGCATGAATTAAGGCTTTTTGAGGGCTTGAAATGGATTGGTCGAGTAAAAATTGTGCATACTGATGCTTATGTGTCTTATTCGTAACTGCACGGTCCGCACTGCATTCGTGAAGAAATTTGAGTTCGTTGAAAGCCCACCCATAAATGGGATTGAACCAGATGATGATCTGTTGGATTTTGACAAGAATGATATCTATCGTATGGGCCTGTCGAATATGGGCTTCTTCATGCCAATACAGCGTCTGTCTATCGGATTTGGGAAGGGATATGTCTTTCTGAGAAAGGAACAACATAGGCCCAAAAGAAAAACTATAGGGGAGTTGGGTACTTCCTTCCCAATATCCGTTTTTTCGCTGCCAGGAAGTTTGAGCAAAGAGCCTTACTACATCTTTTAGTCCTAAGACCAATTTACCTGCAAAGAATAGCAATCCAAGAAAGTATAGAAAGTTCAATACGTTCCCAAGTGATAAGCCGGGGACATGAGAGGCGTGTGATTCAAGCGCCTGTTGGGTCGGTATGAGGGATAAGTTTTCGACTTCCTCTACCATACCTTGCTCTAGGGCGTAAACAAAGTCTCCCATATTGTGCATCGGGTGATTGCCTTCGTGATGGGTCAAGGAAAAATTGGATAAGGGAAGCAACCAGCTCAGGAATAAGGTGAGAAGTAAATAAAACCTTCTCATAGAAAAGAAAGTGAGCTTTCTCAAAAAGAGCAGATAGAATCCCCAAAATAGAGCTGTACAGAGGGATACTTCCAATAAGTATATGAGGTAGTGTGTCATGGTTTTGCGTGTTTGTCGATAATTGATTGGATTTCTGCTACAAAATCTTCTCCCAGTTCCTCTTCTTCCACGAGAAAGGAAACCAGCTCCTTGTGGGATTCTCCAAAGTAGTTCTGGAGCAGTTGTTGGAAGCTGTGTTTTCTATATTCTCCCTTAGTGACTAAGGGAAAATACTCGTGGGTTCTACCATAGGCTTTATGCCCGACAAAGCCCTTCTTTTCAAGAAGCCGAATCACCGAGGATACGGTAGTATATTTGGGCTCAGGGGGGCCAAGTTCCTTCATGACATCTCGTACTAAGGCTTGTTTAAGCCTCCACAAGATTTGCATGATTTGTTCTTCAGTTTTCGTTAAGGATTCCATACAACAAACGTATAACTTATTTATCAGTAAATAAACTTAATTTTACGTTTAATAACGTAAAATTAAGTTTGGTGCTGTAAATCAGCTACTTATATTGATTAAAGGGTTCTACTGTAAATATGTTACCTTTGGATGAAGGATGGGGTGAACCTTTTTTTGTACATTACAAATAAGCGATGAATACATTTTATTTACCTATTTTACTCCTAGCCTTATTCAGCTGCTCCTTCCCTCCTCAGCCTAAAGAACGGGAACTTAATGCGCAGCATGAGGAGCCCTTAGGCTACGATCCTGACCTTGCGACAAGGCTTAAGGCTGATGAATATGGGATGGGCCAATATGTAATGGCTTTCTTAAAGCGAGGTCCTAATCGAGACTTGGATTCCCTCGAAGCCGTTGAACTCCAACGCGCCCATATGGAGAACATTGGTAAACTTGCACAGGCGGGTAAACTCTTACTGGCGGGTCCTTTTATGGATGATGGAGATTTGAGGGGTATTTACATTTTTGACGTTAAGACGGTTGAAGAAGCCCAGGCGCTCACTGAAACAGATCCCGCTATCCAAGCGGGTAGTCTCGTCATGGAACTCCATCCCTGGTATGGCTCTGCTGCTGTGAGAGAAATTAACTCGCTGCATACTCGGATTTCAAAAGCGAATCCATGAATGAGCTAGCGGCAGTCCTCCAGAAACTCCGTACAATGGGGAATCCAGAAACTGTTGAGAAAATGGGGTATTTCGGAATTTCCCATGCACAGGCTCTGGGGATCAAGATTCCCATATTGAAGCAGTTTGTAAAAGATATGCAGTTGAAAAATAACCATGAACTGGCATTAAGTCTTTGGGAAGAACCGATTCACGAGGCGAAGCTCCTGGCGATATTTATGGATGATCCCAAACAAGTCAGCCTGCATCAAATGGAAGCCTGGGCGGGAGACTTCTACTCCTGGGATATAGTAGATAGTGCCTGTACCCAATTATTTGTCAAAACGCCATATGCGCGCCAAAAACTTTGGGAATGGGTGGATCGGGAGGAAGAATACATAAAACGCGCCGGTTTTGTTCTGATGGTAGGCCTGGCCATTCACGATAAGAAAGCGCCAAATGGGGAGTTTGAGGAATTTCTTCCCATTTTAGAACGAGAAGCGTGGGACGAGCGGAATTTTGTAAAAAAGGCTGTAAACTGGACGCTACGCCAAATTGGGAAGCGAAACCTGGAACTAAATCGATATGCTATTGAAGCGGCAGAAAGAATAAACCGACAAGGGAGTAAGGCTGCACGATGGATCGCCAGTGATGCGCTAAGGGAATTACAGAGCGAAAAAATCCAAATACGTCTACTCAAACGATCGGGGGATGATGGGAGATGAGGGAATATGGGTATGGGGGTACAAGGGAATGTGGTATAGGGAGAGTATTAGGGGGATAAATCCTTTTCTGGATTTGGGATAACCCTCCTCCAGCGGTGAATGCCTATTGTTTGAAAGAGATCTTCCCCTCCCTCAGATAGGCTGTATTCATTCGTCGGAGAATTTCTACCAGTCATCGAACCCTGCCATCTATTGGACCTTTTTTGGGAAAAATGGGGAAGAAAACCTGCTTCTTGCATCTGTCAATCAAACAAACACTTAATA
>JBCCTX010000255.1:0-11133 GCA_039197765.1 Bacteroidota bacterium | reverse complement strand
GAGTTTAGATATCTTGGGCCATCCTGAAAGAGACTACGTTACTACAAACCTGGGGGGGCAAGTTCGATCAAAAAGATAAATCTGAGATGAAAAGTCAGAGTAGAGATGAGAAAATAGAGAAAGGGGTTAAATTCACAAGATCGATTAATTAGTTAAAACCTCTAAACAGGAGATGTAGCCTCTCCACTCTCAGCTCAGTGGTCTCTCTTCTCTCAACCCTGCCGTCTGCTTACGTATGATTTTCAATTCAGCTGCTTTTGCAGCTCCTATCATACCCGCATTATTCAACAACTGTGCGGGTCTTATAGGGGTTTTTATGTCCAGATGATCTACAAATTTTTCAAAGCGTTTGCTGGTACCTCCTCCTACTAAGATGAGGTCAGGAAAGAAGAGTTTTTCAATTTCCTGTAGGTAATCTTCGAATCTTTTGGCCCATTGTTTCCAGGACAAGTCCAATTTTTTCTTTGTAGCATCAGAAGCATAAGGTTCTGCCACAATTCCTTTTTTGATTTTGATATGACCCAATTCTGTATTGGGAACTAACTTACCATCTGTAATTAAGGCCGTCCCTAATCCGGTCCCTACGGTGACCATAAATACCAGACCTTCTACTCCCTTCCCAGCTCCAAAGTAGACCTCTGCGAGCCCAGCAGCGTCTGCATCATTCAGTACTATCGTAGACATACCTGTCTGATTGGTGAATAACTGTTCTACGTTAGTACCGACCCATGCTTTGTCAATATTTGAAGCGGTTTGTGCGACTCCGTGTTGAATCGCAGCGGGGAAGCCGCAACCAATGGGGCCTTTCCAATTGAAATGGACGAGTATCTCTGAAATTACTCGTGCTACTCGTGCAGGGGTTGCAGGGGAAGGAGTGGCTATCCTGTATCTATCGGCTAGCAAGGAACCATTTTTCGTATCTATTGGAGCTCCCTTAATTCCCGAACCTCCAATGTCTATGCCCAGTATCTCCACGTGAACAATATTGTTTATTGGAATATTAATAAGTAAGTTTTAACCCTATTTGAAGGCTCAAAGGTACAAAAAGAACATTGGGAAACATTCTCTTTTTAATTTAATTCAAAGTAAAAACAAACTAAATGGGAATTTTTATACATATGAATCGTTTAAGGTTACTGTTTTATGGGTTTGGATTAGGGGTATTTTTTGTCAGTATAAGTACTTTACACGTCTCTGCACAAATTCCTTATTGGCAGGATCCTGATATGATAGGGAAAAATAAGGTTGCTGCCCATACTACTTTGAATATTTATCCCGATGAAATCTCGGCACTCACCTTTGATAAAACGAGTTCTCCTTTTTTCAAGAGCCTGAATGGAATGTGGAAGTTTAAGTTTGTAGAAAATCCTTCAATGGCTCCCCAAGAATTTTACGAGGCAGGTTTTAATACTTCATCTTGGGAGGAGCTACCTGTTCCAGCTAATTGGCAAATCCACGGATATGGACAGCCGATTTATACCAATATCAAGATGCCCTTCCCTATGGACCCCCCTAACGTTCCGGAAGATAAAAACGAGACGGGCTTATATAGGACCAGTTTTGAACTTCCTGACACTTGGCAGGAAAGACAGATCTTTTTGCACTTTGCGGGTGTTCAATCTTCTTGCCAAGTTTGGTTAAATGGACAAGAAGTTGGGTATAGCGAGGGAAGTATGACGCCTGCGGAATTTGATATTACTTCCTTAGTGGAGGATGGAATCAACGAGTTGGCGGTAAAAGTAATACGTTGGTCCGATGCCAGTTATATTGAAGATCAGGATTTTTGGCGCTTGAGTGGAATTTTCCGCGACGTATTCCTCTTTTCAACACCTAAAATTCACCTTCAAGACTTCCACATTGCTCCTTCCCTTAGTCCTGATTATTCCCAAGGAGCACTGAGCCTGAAGTTCCAACTGAAGAACTATGGCTCCAAAAAAATTAAGAAACATCATGTTCAGATCAATTTATATGATGGAGATGGCCGCCAGGTTGTGAGCGGCTTGGTACAAATTCCCAAAATAGAGGGTGGGGCATCAGCGACCTACGCTTGGGATAATCCTGTAAGTAGCCCGCGTTTATGGAGTGCCGAAGCCCCAAATTTGTATACGATGACGCTTACCTTAATGGATAAGAAGTATAATGTGCTGGAGTCGATTTCCACTAAAACGGGATTCAGAGAGGTGAAAATTCAGGATGGGCAACTATTAGTAAACGGAAAGGCCATATTAATCAAAGGAGTCAACCGCCATGAAACGGATCCAGATAGAGGAAGAGCCATTACAGAAGCGGGAATGATAGAAGATGTTGTCTTATTAAAGCAAAACAACTTTAATGCGGTTCGGACCTCCCATTATCCCAATCATCCGCGTTGGTATGAGTTATGTGATGAATATGGCTTGTACATCGTTGATGAAACCAATTTGGAAAGCCACGATTTATGGGAGAAGGAGAAATACATAGGCCAAGAACCCATGTGGAAAAAGGCCATGGTAGACCGTGCAATTTCTATGACAGAGCGGGATAAAAATCATCCCTGTATCATTATGTGGTCTTTGGGAAATGAATGTGGTCTAGGTCCTAATTTTGACGCCATGGCCCAAGCCATCAAAAAGATCGATTCCTCTCGCCCCATACACTACGAGGGTCGCAACCCACCTTATCATGGTTCGCTCCCGAGTTTTGACATTATTTCCAATATGTATGCCTCTATTGAGGAGTCTATTCGCCTGTCTAACGAAGATCCTAGTCGACCGGTGATTCTTTGCGAATATGCCCACTCTATGGGAAATAGCACAGGTAATTTCAAAGAATATTGGGATGCTTTTAAAGCAAACCCTCGGCTTCAGGGAGGGTTTATTTGGGATTGGGTCGACCAAGCCATTCGGAGAAAAACTGATAAAGGGGTGGAATACTTCGCTTACGGAGGAGACTTTGGAGACAAGCCCAATGACGGAAACTTTTGTATGAATGGGCTCTTGTTTCCAGACCGTAAGCCACAGCCTGCCTTGCAAGAGGTAAAGAAAATTCAGCAGAATATTGATTTTGCTGCCAATTCAGATTTCTCTAAAATCAACATTACCAATCAGTACGATTTTATTTCCCTTGATTTTTTGGAGCTGAATTGGGCACTCCTAGAAGATGGGAAAGTTGTCAAGTCTGGGAAGACTGACTTAGGAGCTATTCCTCCTGGAGAAACCTTGAATTGGGATAGCCCTGTAGCCAACCAACGTAAAACAGAAGGGAAAGAATATGTATTAGATCTCAGTGTACGCACAGAAACTTCCTTACCATGGGCGGATGCAAATCACGAGGTTGCATGGGAGCAGTTTGTGTTGGTTCCGTATGAACTTTCTACAGCTTCGCAAATATTTCCAACAGTTATTTTAACGGCAGAGGAGGATACCTTCCAAACAGACTCTACTTGGTATTTTCAGGAAACATTTGAAGAGACAGACCACCGGATTGAGATAGATAAGAATACAGGACAAATCACCTCCATCACCGTTAGGGGGGAAGAGTTATTGGTAGAAGGCCCAAAGCCCAATCTGTGGCGTGCCCCTATAGACAATGACGAGGGAGGAGGAGACAGGAGCTTCGCCTCGCGTTGGCTTGCCTATGGGTTGAACAATCTTGAGCAGTCCGTTGATTCTGTAGCCTTCATGCGGTTTACTCCGTATCAAGGTACTATTAACATCTTTGGAAAACTACAGGCTAAGACTGATGCCATATCGTATAAAATGAGGTACTTTTTCAAAGGTAAAGGCGATATTGAGATCTCCCTTGAATTGGAAGTCCCAGAGAACTGCCCTCCTTTACCTAGAGTGGGAACTATGTGGAAATTGAAAGAGAATCTAAACGCAGTGTATTGGTATGGAAGAGGTCCACACGAATCCTATTGGGATAGAAAATGGGGGGCAAGGATAGGGGAGTATATAGGAACTGTGGATGAACAGTATGTCAACTATGGGAGGCCCCAAGAAAATGGTAATAAGACGGATATAAGACAATTTGCTATTGCTGATGCAACGGGAGTTGGCTTAGAATTTAATCCGATGGAGGTGTTTTTTAATGCAAATGCACATACCTACTCTTTATCAAGTTTAGCAGAGGCAAATTATCCCTATGAGCTTGTTCCCGCAGGCTACACAACCCTGCATATAGACTATCAGCAAATGGGCGTCGGGGGAGATGACAGTTGGAATCCTAGGACGCATGAAGTCTATCAACTGAAAGAAAAAAACTACAGTTTTAGGTATACGGTAAACCTTCTGGATTGGAGCGAGTAGGTAAATAGGTTACAGGTTCCATGCTGAAAAAATGCCGTTTAAAAAAGGAAAATGAATATTATACGTTTAAAGAGAATTCTGGAATGAATATAGCTGGCTTACTGACGTGCTTTAACGATAATTTTTCTGGCGAACCGAGGATATTTCGAGCACCAGGACGGATCAATCTCATAGGTGAACACACCGACTATAACTTGGGCTATGTATTGCCTGCGGCGATAGATAAGGCAATGTATTTCGCAGTAAGAAAAAGAGAAGATGACCGCATTTCGGTGATTGCCTACGACTTAGATGAGCGTATTTCCTGGAAATTAGGGGATCGTCCGCAACCAGCCACCGGTTGGGTGGCTTATATCTACGGGATGGTAGATATTATGGATAAAGGAGGATATCCTCTTTCAGGCTTTGATTGTGTATTTGGAGGGGACATCCCCTTTGGTGCAGGGGTATCTTCCTCTGCGGCCCTTGAAAGCGGAATGGGCTGTGCGCTGCGTGCCTTGATGGATTTGTCCTTCGACGATTGGGAATTGGTAAAGATGGCTCTTCGAACGGAACACGAGTATGTAGGATTGAAGTGTGGAGTCATGGATATGTTTGCCTGTGTATTTGGGCGACAGGATAAGGTAATGTTGTTGGATTGTAGGAGCTTGGAGCACCAGTATGTCCCTTTTGACATAGCAGGCTATGCTTTAGTATTATGCGATACGAAAGTCAGCCATTCTCTTGCTTCGACAGAGTACAACACGAGAAGGATGCAATGTGAAAAGGGAATCCAAATAATCCGAAAACAGTATCCTGATGTGGAAAGCCTAAGAGATGTTTCCCTAGCGCAATTGGACGCTTGTAAATCGGATTTAGATCCTGTCATTTACAAGCGATGCCGCTATGTGATAGAAGAAAACCATAGGGTTTTGGCGGTTTGTAAAGAATTAGAAAGTGGAAATCTGGATACAGTAGGCTCCTATCTATACGCTTCACATGATGGACTTCAGCATGAATATGAGGTAAGCTGCCCTGAACTCGATTTTCTGGTGGATCTTACCCGAGAGGATACAGCCGTACTTGGTTCACGCATGATGGGTGGTGGTTTTGGGGGATGTACCATTAATTTGGTTGATAAGGAAGCCTTAGATTCCTTTTCAAATCGTATGAAGGAAGCCTATCGCCAAAAATGGGACCAGGACCTGCCACTTTATATCATGCATCCAGGAGCTGGGGTAGGGGAGTTTGAGACAGAGCTGATGGGATAAGATAGGGATTAAGTCTATTTCAATGAAGCAAGTGGTGGTAGATAGGTTTCTGAGGGAGAATGAAAGTATCCCGATAGTAGATGTGCGATCTCCGAAAGAATTTGAAGAGGGGCATATCTGTGGGGCGATTAATATTCCCTTGCTTGGTAATTCTGAGCGAGAGATCATTGGTACCCTCTACAAGCAAGAAGGGAAGGAATCTGCAGTCGTAAAGGGATATGAGTTAGTGAATCCCCAAAAAGAGGCACTCTTGGATAGAGCCCATCGCGTTCATCGGCGTGAGGGCTTGAGGATTTATTGTTGGCGAGGAGGAATGCGGAGCAATAAAATGGCAGAGTTATTTGAATCTACTGACATAGCATGCGAAGTGCTAATCGGAGGATATAAAGCCTTCCGCAAGGAACTTCACTTAGCTTTTCAGGACTTACCTCGGCTAGTAGTGCTTGATGGGAAGACCGGTAGTGGGAAAACCGCTGTTTTACATGCATTAGGAAGGTTAGGGGAGCAAGTATTGGACCTGGAAGGCTATGCTCGACACCGAGGCTCCGCTTTTGGATCAGTAGGGTTGGGCCCTCAACCTACAACTGCCCAATTTCAGAACAATTTATTTCGAGTATTGCGACAATTTGATGGGAAAGCCAGAATTTGGGTGGAGTGTGAAAGTCATAACATTGGAAAAGTCTATTTACCAGAGAGTCTTTGGGAAGCCATGCTAGTGGCTCCTGCTATAGAGATGCTTATAGAGAAAGAAATTCGGATTGGCCGCCTAGTCCAGGAGTATGGTCAATTCCCTGTAGAAGAACTTCAACGTGCGACCCTACGTATCCAAAAGCGTTTAGGGGGAAAAAGAACGGAGGAAGTTATCGAGAAACTTGAGAGAGGGGCATTAGGAGAGGTAGCCTCTGTGTTATTGACCTATTACGATAAGAGTTATGGGAATAGCCTAAAGCGTTTTTCCCCAAAGGTTAAATTTCCATGGGAAGGTCATTCCTTGAACGATGAGGAGAATGCAAGGGCCTTGATACAGTTTGCAAATGAGAATGGGCTGTAATCTACAAAGGTTACATTTGTCAATGAGTAAATGAATAGTTCAAACGTTAAGCTAACCGCATATTCACATGGCGCCGGATGTGGGTGCAAGATTGCTCCTGCTGTGCTAAGTGAAATACTAAAGGGTGTGGATACACCATTCCTTAGTCCCCACCTATTGGTAGGTAATAATACACGGGATGATGCAGCTGTATACCAGCTAGATGAGTCAACAGCCATCATTAGTACTACAGATTTCTTTATGCCGATCGTGGATGACCCTGTGGACTTCGGGGCTATAGCCTCGGTCAATTCCCTCAGTGATATCTATGCAATGGGGGGACAACCCCTTATGGCTATAGCCATTTTGGGATGGCCGATAGATAAACTCAATCCAGAAATTGCAGGCCAAGTCATGCAAGGGGCAACACAGGCGTGTAGCAAAGCAGGGATTCCCATTGGAGGGGGACACAGTATCGATGCGCCAGAACCTATATTCGGCTTAGCCGTAACCGGTAAAGTTCATCCTGACCAACTCAAGACCAATACAGCTGCAAGTGCGGGATGCGAGCTATTTATCACCAAACCTCTTGGGGTAGGTATTCTGAGTACAGCCCAGAAAAAGGGGATTTTGGAACAGGAGGACTTCGAAAGGATGCGAAGTCAAATGTTGCAATTGAATGTGGCTGGAGCTGCATTTAGTAAACTGAATTCGGTGAAGAGTATGACAGACGTGACAGGCTTTGGCCTTTTGGGACATTTATTGGAAATGTGTGAAGGTTCTGAAGTGTATGCAGAATTGTGGATGGATAAGGTTCCCTTGATTCCCAACCTAACCACCTATATTCAGGCCAACTCCCTACCAGGAGGGACTTACCGCAACTTTGCTAGCTATGGCGAAAAGGTTTCTCCCTTGACAGATTACCAGAAAGCCATTCTTTGTGATCCGCAGACAAGTGGAGGACTCTTGGTGGCAGTAACTCCTGAGGGAAAAGCTGAGTTTTTGGAAGTGAGTCGGGAAACGGGGGTTAGCCTAGACAGTATTGGAGTCCTAAAGAAGGAAGGAAGCTATCGGATTGAGGTAAAATAGAATCCTAAAAGTTTACATCCCGTTAGCTGCAATATTATAAGTATGTAGATACCTACTTATAAAGATCAGGTGATACAGATATCTCAGTAATGAAGACTCCATTTTTATCAAAATATCTATAAGCCATCGTTATGTTGTTATCTCTATAGATTTTAAGGTCAGGGCTATTTTTTATATTTTCAATCAATATAGGTCGGAAGTATTTGTCGACAGAATCCAAATTTACTTCTGATTTCTCTTGGTTAAAAAGAGTGTAGTGGTATATGAAATTTGTTTTGCCAATAGCGGAAGTACTATCTAACCTAGTGTACTCGTCCACTTGAATAGGGGTGGATTCATTTAACTTTTCGGCGGTGATTTTTAGCTCTGTTTCTAAGTCATTTTTAAAAAGTTGCTGTACTCCGTAAAATGATAATGCAAAAGCGACTAAGCCAACAACCGTACCAATAATTTGTTGAAGGGTACTCCCTTGGGCCTCTTCATTTTTTTTACTCATTTCAAAGGTTATTTTTAGGAATGGTGTGCCTAGTAGAAAAGCTATTCATACAGGATTAAAATGCGTTTATCTACATCTTAATAACTGAAAGAGAAATAGTATTATTATATTCAAAATCCATAATAGCACTTCTCTAGGCTTCTTGAACTCCTATAACCCAAGGAAACGAAGAAACACCTTTCGTCATGTCGGACCCTTTCTTCTACAAACAAGAAAAACCAGGGCCTATCCTTACACCTGCTTTCAGCTAGATTAGCCCCAAATCCACCAATTCCCAATTTCTACTACTCAATCTCAATTTTAATCGACCGCTTCCGCCCCTTCTTATCCAGTAAAAACCTTTCCCTGTAAAGCATAAAGGCTGACTCACCTACATCTTTGAGGTAAACGTAGTTGAATCCTGCATTGAAAATAGCACCTAAACCAGGTACTAAGGCAGCCGCCTTCTTGGACAGGGTCTGTTCAACAATTTCCCGAATGATGCGCTGAGAAATAATTCTTGTCGTATTTTTTCCTACCTGCTTCGTGGTGAAATCGCTGCCCAATCCGGCAGTAAGTTCTTCATCGTATCTTCCGGCTTCAAAGTCTTTAAGTTCTCCTAGAGCTTTTTGCTTTTGGACCTTATCAGATGAAGTCGCCACCTTGAAAACCCGCATGATATACTCAAATTCAAAATCTTTTTCTTCTTGGGTACCGTTTTCCCCTTCCAGGTCATAGCCATAGCACAAGGCGATCTGGTAAATGGTCCTAAGGGAAAGCACAAACAGGGCAGGCAAATCTGCTAATAGTCCGGCCCATCCGACAATTCCTGCCACAGCACCACTTCCTGTACCTATACGAGAATTTGTCGTTATGAAGTCCTGAGCTACATGGTCCAGGTCATGGATAGTGGCCTGCTTTAAGCCTACAATGGTATTGGCGTCTATTTCAAACTCCTTTGTCGCTTTAAGAATAACCTCTTTATTAACCGTCCACTGAGAAAGGTCCTGGATTCTTTCAGCTATCTTATCCGTAACTTCTCCCACACCAGAACGAATATTTGCAGGGATTAGGGTATCCGTAAGCCAGTTAATAGGTTTACTCACAAATTCTGTAGCACGGGCGAGAAAGCTAGGAGTAGCTGCCTTCCAGCGGGCAATTTGGTCTAATATTTTTTTTTCAGAATCGTTTAATCGGGCCATAGATTTTGGCGGGTTAAAATGATAGTCTAATAGTTTATTGGTCCACAGTCCATAGTTTGTTAGCATCACAAATGCTTTTCTCCGTATCTCTGTGCCTCTATGTTTATTTTTTCATCCATTACAAGGCTTTTCTAAGCCTGATTATCAAAAAGATCCAATTATCGAGAAAAAGATGTAAAAATCTCAGAATTTCTTCCTTCCCAATACAGTTGTTTAGTAGCTTGCTAATAAATTGCTACAAATAGTCTTTTTTACTAGAATTTCGTAATAAGGTTTAATTTAGGCATAATTATCAATCTATGAAATTTGGAACCCAGGCCGTTCACGCCGGTGTAGAACCCGATCCCACTACGGGGGCGATCATGACGCCCATTTATCAAACCAGTACCTATGTCCAGGCAGCACCTGGGAACCATAAAGGGTATGAGTATGCACGAACGCAGAATCCTACCCGTACCGCATTGGAGCGCGCACTAGCCACCTTAGAAAATGGGTCTTTTGCCGTGTGTTTTGCTTCGGGTATGGCAGCAGTAGATTCCATCGTCAAGCTATTGCGCCCCGGGGATGAGGTGCTATGTACAAACGACCTCTATGGGGGTACCTATCGAATCTTTACCAAAGTCTTTGAACCCTATGGGATCAAATTTCGCTTTGTGGGGATGCAAAACCTGGATGCGCTAGCAGCTATGATTAACGACAATACCCGCATGATTTGGCTGGAGACACCAACCAATCCCCTAATGAATGTGATTGATATTGAGGGGATCGTCAATTTAACTAAGGAGAAAAAGATCCTGTCGGTTGTAGATAATACCTTTGCTTCTCCCTATTTACAAAATCCCTTAAACCTGGGGGCAGACATCGTTGTGCACTCCATTACGAAGTACCTCGCTGGACACTCCGATGTGGTTATGGGGTGTGCCATCACCCGCGATCCAGAAATTCATTCCCAACTTCGCTTTTTGCAGAATGCTTGTGGGGCAGTGCCTGGTCCTCAGGACTGCTTTTTAGTCCTTCGCGGCCTAAAAACCCTACACCTCCGCATGCGTCAGCACTGCGAGAATGGTAGACGTATTGCCGAATTTCTTGAGCAACACCCCAAAGTAGGCAGGGTATACTGGCCTGGACTTCCCCATCACCCCAACCATGAAATTGCTGCTAAGCAAATGAAGGATTTTGGCGGTATGATCTCCTTTACCCTGAAAGACGATCGGATGGAAAATGCCTTGAAGGTGTTGAGTGGAACCCACTTGTTTTCTCTGGCAGAAAGTTTGGGAGGAGTAGAGTCCCTTATCGGCCATCCCGCTTCTATGACACATGCCTCTATTCCTAAGGCGGAGCGAGAAAAGGCAGGACTGAGTGATACCTTGATACGGTTATCTGTGGGCGTAGAGGAGGCAGAGGATTTGATGGAGGATTTGGATCGAGGATTAAAAGGGAATCACGTTGGGAAGGAAGTTAATATGAGTAGCATAGATATGTCTATGCCCCTATAATTTCAAACCCCAACCCTAAATTTAAGACGGATGTAAGGAATGTATCGAATGGTCCAGGGCTATTCTAAAAAGGGATAGTTTGGTTATTTCACCCTCTCCCACAAATCCCCTTGTAAGGACAATAGGTACACACCTTTTCATCCTCAACCTGGGTATAGGGCAGAGAAAAAATCTCTTGAAGTACGTTAACCATTTGGCCTTCAAACTCCTGCAGAAGCTCAGGACTCAAAATTTCTCCCCCATTTAGATAGGCTCGGCCCTTCTGAATTTCTCTGAGAGGATAAAAGGCCATTTGGATGCGTGCG
>JBCCTX010000254.1:0-11313 GCA_039197765.1 Bacteroidota bacterium | reverse complement strand
TGTTCAATACAATAAATGATTTTATCGAAAAAATATTCATAGGGGCAAAAAAATATGTATATTTTATCAGGATTAATTATAGAAGCTGCTGGGGGGCAGTGTATGTACCTACTTATTTGCGCCGTTGAGAGCCTTAATGGAAGAAATTTATAGTGGGTTAATCTTTTGTCATTTTCCTACTTGCTAGGTCTATTTCCTATTATATTCCTATGTCTATTCTGAAATCATTCCTTACTTTTTATCTCCTACTTCAGTTCCAGGGAGTACTTTGCCAAAACCCCCATAATGCGATTCACCTACGGGATAGGGCAATAAAACATTTGGATAACGCTCCGGATAGCGCAATTATCTACTTACAAGATGCATCAGAAATACTTAAGAGAAATGGAGACATACCGAATTACCTCAGTTGTCAGCATTACCTGATTGAAATTTATTTGTATAACCTACCTAATCCGGTTTTAGCGGACAGTCTTTCGCAACTTACGTGGGAATTAGCACAAGAGAATTTATCCCAAACTGAACCTACAGAGGCGGCTTTGTATGCCTTATCTGCCATTTATCGGGGAAAATCCTTTATTGAACGGGGAGAGTTTACTCAATCTGCTAAGTTTTATGAGACTGGGATCAGGATTATGGAAGGACTAGATTCGGTGGATATAAATACCTTGGTAATTTCTTACCTGGAATCTGGAGTTGCACACAGAAATTCAGGAGACGAAATACAGGCCATACAGTATTACCGTAAAGTCTTACAGATGAAGAAGGAACTTGATAAAAAAGATCATTCTGTAATGATCCAAGCAAATCATAACCTTGGAGTGGTTAATTTAAGTATCAAGCAAAACGATTCTTCTCTATATTACTTTCAAAAGACGGAAGAACTTCTGTTATCAGACACCTTAGTAATAGATAAATATTTCAAAGATAGACATTTGCATTCGGCTTATCGAGGGAAAGCATTAGTCTTTATCGTAAAGAATACTCCTGATAGCGCTTTATTCTATGCCCAAAAAGCTGTCGATTTACTTGAAAAGAAGAATGGACCAAATATTATTTCCTATGCTTATGCCATTCTTGGAGAAGCTCATTTTATTAACCAAAATCTCACAGAAGCGAAAAGAAACCTTAAAATTGCCCAAGACACTAATCGATCTTCTGGTTCAGTAAGGTTTCGGGATAAAGAACTTTACATTCTTAACACATTAGGAAATGTAGCAAGAGCAGAAGGAGAATTTTCCACGGCTTTGGTTTACTATGATAATGCACTTAGCCAGCTTACCCCTTCTTCACAACCATTTTCTTCCCGTAGTACAGCTTCTTCATTTGTTATAAAAAGTAGGCCTCTATTAACTATTACCGACAAGGTAAAATGTTTACAGTTACTTAATAAACCGAAAGATTTACATCTGGCTTTAAACCATATAGACTTAGCAATCGATCTAGTTTTTGAGCTCCACAAATCCTCGGTTTCCCCTTATTCCATGCTTAATTCCTTCTATAATTTACACACTTTACTAGAGAATGGCTTTGAAATTATAGATAATTTAATGACGGAAGAAAATTCTCAAGAAATGGCCAGCAAGGCATTCTACTACATGGAATCCATTAAATCCATTTTATTATACACCGCTCGAATTGAGCAGGAAGCAAAGATGGGGCTACCAGATTTTATAAGATCACGTGAATCTTACTTCAAACAGAGCATTGCCTTTCAAGAAAAGGTCTTATTCCATTTCCAAAATAGGAAACCGGTGAATTCGGACAAAATAACTGAGATAAAGGAAAAGCTATTTTCTCTCCAACAAAGTTTCAGGCGGTTTAGTGACTCTTTAGAATCGAACTATCCTAATTATTACAAGCAGAAATATCAACTTGAATTGGTAAAAGTCGATCAAGTTCAACAAGCACTTTTAAGCAATCAGGCCTTTATCCAGTATTATGTAGGTGGTTCACACATCTTTGCCTTGGGAGTTCATCCTGACCAGACAATCTTTCAAAAAATTCCTTTGACAGACTCTCTTTTTTCAAGAATGGAACTATATCTAAGCGAGCTTAGCTCTCCCAACTTTGAAAGGGAGGGATTTGAGGGGGATGCCTTCTATCTATACAAAGAATTAGTAGAACCAATATTCTCAAAACTACCCATAGAAGCTCAGGAAGTTATTATTGTCCCAGATGGTATTCTTAGTTACCTACCCTTTGAAGCTTTTCTTACTTCGCTTCCATCATCTGAAGAGCCATATTCAAAACTACCGTTCTTAGCTAAATCTTTCGCTTTTAGTTATACACATTCAGCCACTCACTGGTTTGTACAGAAAGAAAAAACTACTCTAGGTGCTCCAAAGCAATGGCTAGGTTTTGCTCCCACTTACAAAGAAAATCAAATTACAAAAGAAGTAGCCCCTTTAGCCTTAGATCGGTTTCTCACAAGAGATGGTTCTGTACAATTACCTTTTGCACATAAAGAAATTGAACAAATATCCCAGTTAGCAAATGGAAGAGCACTCTATTCAACAAAGGCTTTAGAATCTAATTTTCACCTACAAGCTGACCAGTACAATATCATTCACCTAGCTACTCATGGGCTAATAGAAGACCAACAACCTATGTACAGCAAACTGGTATTTACCCCAGAGCCAGACTCCCTCTACGATGGTTACCTCCACGCATATGAAATTTACAACATGCAACTCCCAGCAGACTTAGTTGTCCTGAGCGCTTGTAATACTGGCATTGGAAAACTGGAAAAAGGAGAGGGGATCATGAGTCTTTCCCGTGCTTTTTTCTATGCCGGGGTTAAAAGCCTGGTGATGAGCCTCTGGAACGTATCCGACGAAAGCACATCGGAGCTGATGGTTTACTTCTATGAAGGGCTCGAACAAGGTCTGTCCAAAGATAGAGCACTTCAACAAGCCAAACTCCGCTATCTAGAAAATCAGGAAGTAGCCCTGAAAAGCCACCCCTACTTTTGGGCAGGATTTGTGCTAAAGGGAAATGCGGAGCCTGTAGCGTTCAAAAGTCCTATGAATACATGGATCTTTGGGGTATTGGGCCTACTCCTACTTAGCCTGGGAGCAGGTGTATTCTGGATCTGGAAGTCTAGAAGCTAACTTCTCTGATAACATACGTCTACCTATTTTTCAATGCTGGAAATGAAGCGAGCGGCTACTGGGGGGTAGCCGCCCTTGTCAACCCAAACCGTTTTGAGCCTTGATTGTGGGTTGTACATCGCTAGGGCAGATTCTATGTACTAATCCCACAGCTCGATATTTTTTCCCGCTTTTTCGCTAGATAAGTTCTATCCGTTCAATAGGTTGTAGATTAATAGGAAAAATGGGGATCGGAAAACCTATATCTTTAAAATTGTATGAAATTTTAAGAGTTAATTCTTAAAATTTATATTAATTTTAAGAATGGATTTGTATAATATCCCTCGTAGTATCCTTTCTCATATGGTTGAAGAATTGGAAGAAAATCGAAAAGTAATAATTCTATATGGTCCTAGACAGGTAGGTAAAACTACTCTAGCGAAAAAGGTACTCATCCAACTTCCTTACAAAATGCTCGAAATAAATGCTGATTTTGATCCTATTAAGGACTTAATTGGCTCGAAGGATTTACAGAAAATAGAAGGGCTCATATCAGGGATAGAATTGCTATTTATTGATGAAGCTCAAAGAATTCCAGATATCGGGCTTACCTTAAAAATTCTCCATGATCAATTTCCTTCTCTTAGAATTTTAGTTACAGGATCCTCTTCCTTTGAGCTTGCGAACCTTACTCAAGAAGCCTTAACGGGAAGAAGTTTGACTTTTAATTTATTTCCCATTGCATTGAAGGAATTGTCCCACTTATACAGTCCATTTGAACTGATTCAGCGTTTGGATTCCTTCTTGATCTATGGGATGTATCCCGAGATCTTATCTATAGCCAATACCCAGCGGAAAATTCTTTATTTACGGGAATTAGTTTCTTCTTATCTATACAAAGATCTATTTGAATTGTCCAATATAAAGCATCCAGAAAAAATAGTTGATTTATTGCGCCTGCTAGCTTTTCAGCTCGGTTCCCAAGTCTCCCAAAATGAATTGGGCAAGCAATTAGGGATGGCGCGTGAAACCGTTGGGTCCTACCTGGATTTACTGGAAAAATCTTTCGTGATTTTTAAGCTTCGAGGGTACAGTCGAAATCCTCGAAAAGAGATCAGTAAAATGAACAAATATTTCTTTTTTGATTTGGGGGTACGCAATTCCTTAATAGAAAACTTTAATCCTATGAACCTAAGAGCAGACAAAGGTCAATTATGGGAAAATTTTCTATTGGTGGAACGAATGAAGACCCAAGCCTATTCCTATACTTTTGCAAATCGATACTTTTGGAGAACCTATAGTCAACAAGAAATTGACTATGTAGAAGAAAGTGGAGGAGAACTACGAGGATACGAATTCAAGTATACCTCCCGGAAGGAAAAAATCCCACCTGCCTGGAAAAAAGACTATCCAGAGGCGTCTTTTCAAACCATTCACTCTGATAATTTTCTATCTTTTCTCCTATAAATGATAAAAGCGCCTGGCATTGCCGCCCCAAATTGCCTGCTGTTCTTTCTCAGGTAGGGGAGCAATAAAACGCTTTACGATTTCCAATGTACTGTCATATCCACCGGCGACTTCGCATACCGGCCAATCTGACCCCACCATAAGTCTTTCCACTCCAAAGGCTTCAAAGATAACTTCTAGGTAGGGGAGAAATTCTTCATAAGTCCAGTTATCCCATTTGGCCTCTGTCACCATACCGGAAAGCTTACAGAATACATGAGGATGCTGAGCCAATTCTCGAATATGGGTATCCCAGGAGCCCATGACCTGGTCTTTGATGAAGGGCTTGGCAATATGGTCTAATACAAATGGTTGATTGGGGAATTTACCTACCAATTCTATAGCTGCGGGTAATTGTTTGGGAAAAATGAGGATATCATAGGTAAGACCAAAATTGTGTAATTGGGCAATTCCTCTTACAAAATCCTCTTTCAACATAAAATAGTCGTCTGGCTCTGCCTGGACTACATGTCGAATTCCTTTCAATTTGGGATTCTGACTATAATATGCCAAACGCTGGGGAAGTGCTTCGTCGCACAAATCCAGCCAACCCACCACACCTACTATCCAAGGATATTCTTGGGCATAGGCCAGTAAAAATTGGGTTTCCTGTTCGCTTTGAACAGCTTGTACCGCAACAGCTCCTTCAAAACTATGTGTATCCAAGTGGGGTTTTATGTCTTTTGGAGAAAAATCGCGGCGTATGTTGGACATTTCCTCAGAAATCCAGCTATATTTTTGTGGATCGTAATTCCAGAGATGGTGGTGAGCATCAATACCAGACATGAAGGGGCTAAACTATTGTAGGTTAAACAGATTCAATCCTGCTAGGAATTCGCCTTCATAGAAACTGTAAACAAATAGAGATGCAAAGGTCCTTATCAAGAATATTTCTCTTATTAAAACAATCTAATTTGCCTATGAATTTAGGAAAATTCGGCTATTTCCCTAAAGAGAATTTATGGGAAAGTAAATTTCTTATACAAAAGGCTGAAAGACAATTCCGGAAATTCATTTTTTTATCTTATTCAGAATTGATACTGTTTCATAATTAATTTATGCTATTTCATGTATTAAGTGTTACAAAGCCACCATCTATGGGAAAATTGCTTCCTGTGATAAATGCTGCCTCATCAGAGGCTAAATATACTGCCAAAGCAGCAACTTCCTTGGGAGTCCCCATACGTCCAATAGGCTGGGTCTTTGAAAGGATCTGGAACATTTCTTCCTCTTTTCCTGGGTAGGTTTTAGCCAAGTAGCCATCAATGAAAGGAGTATGTATTCTAGCTGGGGAAATACTATTACACCTTATATTTTCTGCTAAATAGTCTTTAGCTACCTCATAGGTCATAGCGAGAACAGCTCCCTTAGACGTCGTGTAAGCAAAGCGATCCTGGAGTCCCACCATCGCAACTACTGAAGCCATATTGATTATGCAGCCTCCTCCCTGCTTTTTCATCCAAGGTATAGCTGCTTTGATACAATAAAATACCCCATTTACATTTACTTGAGTGATCCGTTCAAAGTCCTCTTCTGAAGTAGATTCTACCGTTCCAATATGCGCTATCCCTGCATTATTGACTAAGATATCTAACTGATTCTCTACCTCATAAATGCGTTGGAAAAGGGCTTGAGTTTCCGAGGATTGGGTCACATCGCAAAGGCGAAATTTCAAACGCTCTTTTGAAGGATCCACTTTTGAGACAAGTTGCTCTCCCTCTTCTTGATTTATATCTAGCACGTATACGATTGCCCCTTGTTGGTAATATGCCTTGCATATGGCTTCCCCAATTCCGCTTGCCCCTCCTGTAACGAGGGCGACTTTTCCTGATAGATCAAACATTGGCTTAGCTGGTTATGAATGTGTAATTGAAATTGAAAAATTAGCCTGCCTTTTCCTAAAAATTTCAACTTCTGAGGGTCATAAAAAAAGCGATCCGAAGATCGCTTTAAAACCTAAAAAATTTAACAAAAAACCTATTCACACTTACTGTAACCACAACTGCTACAGCTTAAACATCCTTCTTGATAAATCAGGGTCTCAGCACCACACTCGGGACAGGCTTTGTCTGCAGCTGGCGTACCATCTGGAATAAACTGCTTGAGCGCTCTTGCCACCCCATTCTTCCAGGTATTGAGGGAATCGGCATCAAGGTGTAAGTTGCCGATCATATGTACCACATTCGGCAGGGGCATCCCATGTCGCAATACACCTGAAATAAGCTTGGCATAGTTCCAGTACTCTTGGTCAAAAGTTCTAGACAGTCCTTCAATAGTCACTCGGAATTGCTGACTATCGATGTATTGGAAATCATATCTGCTACTGCCCATCTCATCCTTATTCTTGATTACATAGCCTGTGTCCACGTGTCTTAGGATCGCAAAGGAATCCTTGGCATGTCCAGTAAAAATCTCATAAGGCCTACCATCATACAACCCAACTACCGCAATCCAGGGTTCATCAGAGTTAAAGAACCTAACGACCTTTGCTTCCAATTTCTTCGGACGCTTAGGAGCGTGATGCTCTTGGAATCCCTCATCTTTCTTTTTGCCTTTGTCGTTGTTGGAAACCAAAACGCCTGAACGCGATCCATCTCTATATACTGTGATGCCCTTACATCCAGACTCCCAACCTGTCATGTAAATTTTCCCTACCATTTCTTCAGAAATGTCATTGGGAACATTTACGGTTACACTGATGGAGTGGTCTACCCACTTTTGGATAGCTCCCTGCATTTTCACCTTATTCACCCAATCCACATCGTTTGCGCTAGCGCCATAGTAAGGGGATTCCGCGGCAATCATATTGAGTTCTTCCTCGGATAATCGTGCAACCTCTTCTTTCTTGTACCCCTTTGCCTCTAACCATGTGACAAACTTATGGTGGAACACGTGATATTCTTCCCAGGAGTCTCCTACTTCGTCTACAAAATCTACCTTCGCGTTCCTATCGTTGGGATTTACCTTCCTCCTCCTTTTGTAAGAAACCATAAAAACCGGCTCTATACCTGAAGTAGTCTGGGCCATAAGGCTAACTGTACCTGTAGGCGCAATGGTTAACAAGGCAATGTTTCTACGACCGTGATTAACCATGTCTTCATACAACTTGGGATCTGCTTCTTTAATGCGATTGATAAAGGGATTCCCTAATTCTCTTTCTGCATCAAAAATGGGGAAAGATCCACGCTCTCTCGCCATATCTACAGAAGACCTGTAGGCTGTTAAGGCGAGGTTCTTGTGAAGGTTAGTGGAAAATTCAAGGGCTTCATCTGTCCCATATTTCAAGCCTAGAGCGGCTAGCATATCCCCTTCAGCTGTAATGCCTACTCCCGTTCTTCTTCCCTGTACACATTTCCCACGAATTTTCTCCCATAGGTGTAGTTCCGCCCGCTTAATTTCGGAGTCTTCTGGGTCTGCCTGGATTTTATCGACAATTTTATCAATCTTCTCCAATTCAAGGTCTACAATGTCGTCCATGATCCGCTGAGCCATGTAGACATATTTCTTGAACAAGTCAAAATCAAAGCTTGCTTTGGCAGTAAACGGATGTTTGACAAAGCTATATAGGTTTAAGGCTAACAGACGACAGCTATCATATGGACAAAGAGGAATTTCTCCGCAAGGGTTAGTAGAAACAGTTTCAAATCCCAAATCCGCATAGCAATCTGGAATAGATTCTCGAATCACAGTATCCCAGAAAAGAATTCCAGGTTCTGCAGAAGCCCAGGCATTATGGATTATTTTTTCCCAAAGTTTTTGTGCTTCGATCTCCTGCTGCATGTTAGGAGCATCTCCTTTAATTGGGTATTGTTGGGTATAGGCCTTGTCATTGACTACGGCCTTCATAAAGTCATCGTCAATTTTGACAGACACATTTGCTCCCGTTACTTTGGTGCCGTCCATCTTGGCATCGATAAACTGCTCGGCATCTGGGTGCTTGATAGATACGCTAAGCATTAGTGCCCCACGGCGCCCATCCTGTGCAACTTCCCGGGTGGAATTAGAGTACCGCTCCATGAAGGGGACAATACCCGTAGAGGTCAAAGCACTATTCATTACAGGGCTTCCTTTCGGACGGATATGAGATAAATCGTGTCCAACCCCTCCTCTCCGCTTCATCAGCTGGACTTGCTCCTCGTCAGTTTTCATAACCCCCCCATAGGAGTCTGCAAGACCGGGTTGCCCTATAACGAAGCAATTCGACAAGGAAATGATCTGAAAGTCATTCCCAATACCACTCATTGGCCCCCCTTGAGGAATAATGTAGCGAAAGTCTTTGAGCGCCTCATAAATCTCTTTTTCAGAAAAAGGATTGGGGTATTTGTTCTCTATGCGTAGAATCTCTTTGGTGATTCTTTTGTGCATATCATCGGGCGTGCGATCAAAAATATTCCCATAGGAGTCCTTCATGGCGTATTTATTGATCCAGACATTTGCAGCTAACTCGTCTCCCTTAAAATAGGCTACAGCATGTGGTAGAACCTCTTCGAAAGTATAAGCCTTAGGTACTTTCGCTACTTTCTTTCCATCTTTTACAGTTTTTGCAATCATAGGTTTTTAAGTCATTCGATAATGAGTGTAAGGATGCTAAAAATATTATAGGGATCTTTGTATCTAAGTAACATATAATTAATAAAGAATGGTATTAAGACTTATCAACAAAAATGTGGATAACTCCAAATTTACCCCGAAAAAATCCCCCTAACTTACTCACTATCAACAATGTGAACATTTGTCTTTTACCGTAAATTCTGGGGAAAATTTGGCCATCGCAAATGGGTAAATCCCCCCTATCATTTCAGGTATTGAAGCAAATGTTGCGCCAGTTATGTTAGCAAAGCTCTAATAATATGTGCAGTTTGACATTTTTTTTTAACTGAGGGAAATTGATATATTTGGCAATGGCAGAATATCTCCCCCTTTTTCCTCTTAATTCTGTGGTTTTTCCTGGTGAGACCTTACGGCTATACATCTTTGAACCGAGATATAAGCAGTTGATCAATGAATGCAATGAGCAAGGCAGTACCTTTGGGATTCCTCCTGTGATGGACAACCAGATTGTAAATATTTTTACAGAAGTTGAACTGAAACAAATAGATCGCACCTACGAAGGCGGTGAAATGGACATCCACGTCAAAGGAATCCGTCGCGCCAAAATACTGCAATACGATGAAGTTGCCCCAGGTAAACTCTATCCCGGCGGGGAGATCTCCTGGTTGGACTCTGACGAAAGAGGGAATCCAGAACTTCAAAAAATTGTCTTTGACCTTTTTGTTGAATTAAACAATGCCCTCGGTTTTCGGCGGGTAGAACTTTCAGAGCTACCCAAACTTCATTCCTTTTCCATTGGACATCAGGTAGGCCTCACTTCTGAACAAGAATGCAAACTTTTGGGTATGGATTCTGAATCTGGTCGCCTATCCTTTTTAAGAGATCACCTGCGCAAGATTTTGCCTACTATAAAGAAACAGGAACGCAACAAAGTAAAGGCCAAAATGAACGGGCATTTCAAGGATGCTCAACACCCAGATTATTGACCTGCCCCCTTCATCCCTCTAAGTGGAAGAACGAGGTGTAGGAGCATTCGAAAAAATGGGTTGGTAAGCTTAGAGAGACTAAAACCTTTAGATTGATTGCAAGGTATAAGGTAGAAATAGTGTCAAAAGATCGCTTCATGAAGCCAATCAGCTACAGTATACTCCTACTTTTTGGACTTTTTGCGGCCTGTGTGCCTCCAGGAAACAATCCTACTAACCCCAATTCACCTACTCTCCCGGCTGTAGACAACCTCGTTGAGGACTTTAAAGACCTCTCCATTGAATTCCAAGAACTTACCCGGCCTAACTATGTCGAGTCTTGGGTAGATCAGTTGATCGTAAAGGCTCAGCCCGGAACAAATATGCCCGAAATTGGACGAATGCGCGAGGGGGAAGTCGCTACCTACCTCAAACAGCGCACCTTGCGTAAATCGGAGTTCACCCTTAGAGGACAGCGCTTCCATGAGCCCTGGATTCTCATTAAGACCAAAGACTCGGTGATGGGCTGGGTACACCAGGGAGGGGTACGATTTGTAGAACCTGGATGGTTGGATGCGCTGAATCCCAATGCCCGTTATCCTGCAGTTCGTACCCGATCTATGGACGGTACTCCAGCTGTAAATCCAGAATGGGAAAAATACCTAATTTCACCTGGTAAACGCGTTGGGTCCATTAAACTTAACACCACAGAAGAACAGTTGGTGACCTTGTTTGGTCCAGGAATGGTTTCCCGTGGTACAGTCAATACCTCTTCTGTCAATCGAGAGGCAGCTACTCTGATTTATCCCAATTCTACAGATGAGCTGTATCTAACCTGGAAAGATGAGAATCGCACACAAGTGAAAGCCGTATATATCGATAAACAAGGGGGAAAATGGAAAACCCAAGAGGGACTACAGATTGGAATGTCCTTGTCAGACCTTTGCAAAATCAATGAGGCCCCCATTTCCTTCTATGGCCTAGATTGGGAATATGGAGGAACCGTGCAATCCTGGAAAAAGGGGCGACTTGCTTCCTATGAAAAGAAATTCTATGTGGTGTTAAGCCCTAGGTCCAGACAAGCAGCCAAAGAATATCTCTCTAAGTATTCTGGAAATACTGTATTTTCCTCAAATACCGTAGGGGTAGATAAGTTGGACCTAGTAGTAAGTCGGATCGGAGTGTATTTGGATTGAGGG
>JBCCTX010000253.1:0-11321 GCA_039197765.1 Bacteroidota bacterium | reverse complement strand
TTCTCGTATTTCAGGTTCTATAGACTATTTTATCAAAAATACGGAGGATCTTTTGCTGGATAGGCCTCTACCTACTACCTCTGGATTTACAGTTGTTACAGAAAATATTGGAGAAGTTGAAAATAGAGGACTGGAGTTCAGCATCAATACCGTTAACTTCCAAGGAGAGTTCACTTGGACGACGAGTTTTAACATTGCCCTTATTCAGAATGAGGTTATTGCGCTTTTCAATGACCAACCTATTGACGTTGGGTTTGCTAGCCGTATTGAAGAAGGTGAATCCATCGGTAGCTTTTTTGGATGGCAGACAGATGGTCTATTCCAAAACCAGGAAGAAGTAGATGCTCATGCTGCCCAGCCTGGTGCAGCACCTGGAGACATTCGGTTTAGGGACCTTAACGGTGATGGCGTAATCAATGACGACGACCGTACCATCATCGGATCAGCACAACCTGATTTTATCGGAGGATTGACCAATGTATTTAGTTACAAGGGAATTGAATTGAATGCCTTTTTCCAGTTTTCTCAGGGAAATGAAATATACAACAACAATGCTGTTTTCGCAGAAGGGATGAATTCCGTGTTTAATCCTACCCGTAGGGTGGAGAATCGCTGGATGCAGGAGGGAGATCAAACCGATATCCCCCGAGCTGTATGGAATGACCCCAACCAGAACAGAAGAGATTCTGATCGATTTGTAGAAGATGGTTCTTACATACGCCTCAAGACAGCTACTCTTTCCTACAACTTCCCAAGATCTATTATTGGGCCTTCTCCATTCACTGCTCTGAGAATTTATGTGTCTGGACAAAATATTTGGACTCAGACAGATTATAGCTGGTTTGACCCCGAGGTGAATACCTTTGACGGTAGCAATACTGCGCTAGGTACAGACTTTTTGACTTACCCTCAGCCTAGAACGTATCTAGGAGGGATAACCGTTACTTTCTAATTTTTCCAATAGTATATACAATGAAATACAGCATATATATCCTTTCAATTATTGGGCTTATCGGTCTGTCTTCATGTGCCGATCTGGACGTTCAGCCCAAAAATGCAGTTGAGCTCGAATCTGCTATATCAGATGCCACATCTGCTGAGGCAGCCGTACTTGGTGTGTATAGTGAATTTCAAGGCTCAGATTTCGATGGCTGGCTTTCTATGAACCAATACTTTTCAGACGAAGCCGTGCATACAGGTACTTTCCCCACTCGAGCAGAATTTGGGCGTTTGGATGTCTTTCCGTCCAATACGACGATGGCAGGACAGTTTACCAATATGTATGATATCATCAATGTTGCCAATACCATTGAAGCCTCTCTACCTGGGGTGAGTGATCCTAGTTTGACCGATGCACTGCGCAATGAATTCATTGCAGAAGCTGTTTTCCTACGCGCCTATGCCTATTGGTATTTGGTGAATAACTGGGGAGATGTTCCCTTGATCTTGGAGCCTACCTCCCCGGATGCTTTGGGAGTTGAACTACAGGTCCCCAATGCTCCTGCGAGCGCTACGGTAGCCCAAGTTATTCAAGACTTTCAATTTGCAGAAGCCAATCTACCTCTGACAAACGGAGGGACCAGAGCCTCTTCTATGGCTGCCAAGGTCATGCTGGCAAGGGCCTATCTACAGCAAGGAGATTATGCCCAGGCGTTGAGCAAGGCACAGGAAGTTATCGATGGTGGACTGTTCGGTTTACAACCCTCTTATGCAGATATATTTGATGGGGGTTCTGCTGAACAGATCTGGTACCTGGACTTTACCTCTGAGGATAATAACGACAACGCTTTTTTCTATTTTCCTTCAGCTTTGGGCGGAAGACTGTCTATTTCTCCTTCAGCAGAAATGCTTGCAGCTTACGAGCCTGGAGATTTGCGCTTCGCTGCCTCAATTGATACAGCATCCATCGCCGGTCAACCCTTTGCAATCAAGTATTCAGACATAGTTAGTGGTACAGATCCTATCTACTTCATTCGCTATGCTGAAGTGTTGCTAATTGCATCTGAGGCTGCAGCTGAGACAGGAAACTTCACTTTAGCTTCTGACCTGATCAATCAGGTCCGTGAGCGTGCAGGACTTGCCCCTATCACGCTAGATGCTTCCAACTATGTGGATGCCATTCTTCAAGAGCGATTTGTGGAAATGGCCTTCGAGGGTCATCAGCGTTTATGGGACCTTCGCAGAAGAGGAAAAGCTGTCGAAGTATTGGGGCCTCTGGGATATGACGATCCCAAAGACAATGTATGGCCTTTCCCCCAAAGAGACATAGACAGAAATCCTAATCTACAGCAAAACCCTGGATACTAAGGGACGGAATTTGTAGAACCTTAAAAGGATTTTTCTCATTCGTATAAAACTGTTTCTAATGCCATTTGGTAGTAGAAACAGTTTTTATTTTCTGTAAATTCAGGCGTATGACAAACTATGGTGAGCATATATCGCTTTCAAGGGAATTAATGGATGCCGCTTGCTTTGCAGCGCATCGACATCAATACCAGCGAAGGGGAGGATATCCCCGCTTACCCTATATTAACCATTTGCTAAAAGTTTGTTATACCCTCCTGGAAGTCGGAAACGTTACGGATAGAGATACACTCTTAGCTTCCTTGTTGCACGATATTATGGAAGATACAACTACGACTCACCACGAACTTTCTCTACATTTTTCTTCCAAAGTTGCAGATATTGTTAGGGAATTAACGGATGATATGTCCCTGCCTTACTCCGAACGAAAGGCGCTACAAGTGCAAGGAGTAACATCCCTTTCACTTCCTGCCCAGCGAATCCGAATTGTAGATAAAGGCTCAAATATGGAAGACATTACTACCTATCCGCTCAATTGGACCTGGAAACGTAAAATGGTATATGTAAAATTTGCAGAAGAGGTCATACTCCCTATTCGGAAGCAGCACCCTATACTGGTTGCATGGTTTGATGAACAGGTAATTGAGGCAAAGGCTCGTTTGGCAGCAAGCAATCACAGTGAAGGAACATAACGTAAGGTCCCTTCGGTTCTATGTACAACTTTATATTCTGACGCCCATCTATTTTTTGAAAAATGAGTTATTCTTGTATAAAATTGCCTGCAACTATTAGGTGTACATATCATGGGAAAAAAAGTTGAAAAAATAGAGACCTTACTTGAGCTTGTAGAAGCCCTCATTTTCAAAGTAAAAGGGATGGAAAAAGTCTATGCTGAGGCATTGGAGTCAGTCCATCCGAACTACCGTAGCAGCGCCAAAAACCTGGCGTATTACCGTGGACTGCGTTTAGGAGATATTCGAGCGCTCCAAAAACAGTTGGGCTATTTGGGAATGTCGCGGATTGCCAAGGCCGAAAGCCACGTGATGGCTAGCCTTTTAGCGACGCAATCCATTTTGAAAGGCTTTATTTCTGAGGGGACTATTTCCTTTGGCCAAGGAAACTTACCTATTAAAAAAGGGGGAAAATTACTGAAGACCCATACAAAATCCTTATTGGGATATCGGTCTAAGGGAAGGAGGACGCGTATTATGGTTACTATGCCAAATACTGCTGCAGAGGATGGGAAATGGGTAGAGGAAATGATTAAGGCTGGGATGAATTGTGCCCGGATTAATTGTGCCCATGATAATGAGGAGGTATGGAAGAAAATTATTGATCACATTCGTGCTGCCAATAAGAAACTGAGTAAGAACTGCAAGGTGGCAATGGACTTGGCGGGTCCAAAGATTCGTACAGGAGCTATGCAACCTGGCCCAGAAATCCTTAAGTTGAGTCCAGACCGTTCGATTACGGGTCATATTACCCAACCTGTCCGGGTGTGGCTTGGTGGGCAGCCGCATCCGGAGGCAGAGGAGGAACACCTTCCGTTGGCACAAGCTGTAATAGAAAGTCTCAAGCTGGGAGAAGAGATGTATCTTACCGATACCCGCGGGAAGCAACGTACCTTAAAGATTGTTGGGGAGGAATCCACAGGGAAATGGGCACATTGCTACGATACGCTGTACCTTCAAAGTGGAAGCCCCATTTTCCGAGATAAGGATCAAACCTATCAATTGGGTAAGGTGGGAACGCTACCCGCTTTGGTACAGAAAATTATCCTTAATGCAGGGGATGCCTTGCGCATTGACAAGGCGCCAATTTTGGGAGAGCCAGCCGCATACAACGAAGAAGGAGTGCTACTGGCCGAAGCCCACATTTCCTGTACCGCACCAGCCGTTTTTGAGTACATCCAACAAGGAGAACCCGTGTTGTTTGACGATGGAAAGATTGAGGGCTCTATTGAAGAAATTACCGATGAATATTTTCGCGTACGGGTAAGCCGAGCCAAAGTAGGCGGAGGAAAACTCCGCTCGGACAAGGGAATCAATTTCCCCCAAACCAAACTTCAAATACGCGGATTAACTGCTAAAGACAAAAGAGATTTTGTATTCGTAGCGGCCCATGCAGATGTGGTCAACATGTCCTTTGTCAATAGCCCTACAGATGTAGAGGAACTGATTCAAATTATGGAGCGGCTAGAGGTACGAGATACCCTAGGAGTCATCCTTAAAATCGAAACCCAACAAGGCTTTAACAACCTTACCGATATTTTACTGAAAGCTATGCAAGTATTCCCTGTAGGAGTCATGATTGCAAGGGGGGATTTGGCCATTGAAACAGGTTGGGAACAGGTAGGACGTATACAAGAAGAGATGCTCTCGCTTTGCCAGGCAGCACATATTCCGGTTGTTTGGGCCACTCAGGTATTGGAAAGTTTAGCGAAGAAAGGCGTTCCTTCTCGTGCAGAGATTACTGATGCAGTAATGGCACAGCGTGCAGAGTGTGTAATGCTCAACAAGGGTCCTCAAATTCTGGAAGCAATTACCCTACTAGATACTATCCTCAAGGCTATGGCGGCTTACCAGGAAAAAAAGGCACCGATGTCTCCCGCACTGGAAGCGGTAGTTGGGAAGTGAATGAGTAGAATAGTCTGTGTTCCACAGTCAAAGCTTGTTAATAGCTGTAAATTGAGATAAGCAAAAATTAGGACCTAATTTTACTTTAAGTGCCGCCTAGGTAGTAACGGCTTTTCTCAATTCCTCTTGTTCTTCAGAAAATAGGGAGAGATCAGATGAAATTTTTTCAACAGTAGGTCGATTGAGCCATTGGAAAGCAAGCAACAAACCAATCCCCGCTAAAACCATCATATTCCCGGAGAATAAGTAGGCTATAATGAGCAAGAAGGTACTACCTTCTATCAAGGCCATTCGCAAAATGGCCGTTTCCCTGTATTTTTCCATTTTCTGTAGGAGAGAGCTATCCTTTGGGATTTTTTCCAGTCGTGCTTTGCTGAGGTAATTGGATAAAAAGATGGCGAGGGGAATATATCCTAATCCAATATACATGAGCAAGGGGCCTAACGTTTCATCTTGCATAGTTAGTTGACCACTTTGCATTAAGAACATAAACACTCCTATGACAAAAAGGGGTCCAATGAGAAAAGCTACAAAGATAAGGTTGAGGGAGGTATATATATCTTTCATTATTCTCGAGTTAAGGGCTTAAAGTCTGTTTGAAAAGGAGAAATAGGGGCATTTTTGACGGTCTCTTTGAAATTGGCCCAATCCTCTGAAAAGAATTGGTTTACACGGCCCAGAAAGCCATCAATGGCCGCGTGCATCTCCGCAATTACCAGGGTATGAGTTTTATTGGGGAGACGATATAAATCCCCCAGATAGCGTTGAGCCTGAAAGATTTTCGCCTGTACATTGTCCGGCCTTCTAACGATTCCCTGGAGATCTCTAGGGCCTGTGACGGCCTCCATAAGTGTACCTATCGAATCTTTTAGGGCCTTACCTTGGTCTCTCACCAATTGGAAGAGGGAATCTTCTGCCGCTTCTGGAATTTGCTGGTTAATTAGTTCTAGACTCTTTTGAGCTTCTCGCAATTCATCCATTGCTTGCGTAACAAGTCCTATATTTTGGAGTTCCTTTTCCCGCATAGTATACAAGGCCTTCATCTCTTCTAGTTTGATAGGCACTCTGGGGTCCCTAAATACTTTCAAGGAAGTGGTATCACTTGCCCCTTTATAGGTCATTTTAACCAGGTATTTCCCTGGAAGTACCTCCATCCCTCCAGGTTTATCGCCTTTTTCTTTCGGTTTAGGCTGACTGGGATATCGGATGCCATCCTTATCGAGGTCCCAATAGATTCGGTTGATACCACTATCTGGTTTGTGGGTAAAGGTTCGGATCACTTCTCCAGCTCCGTCCATTATTTCAATGCGTACCTTCTCCTCCTTTTCCTCTTGTTGGGTTGAAGTATTTTTTAGCGAAACGATGTAACTGAGCATCGCTCCCTCTCTTCGATTTTCTCCAGCAAACATAGCGTGTGCAGCAAAACGGGTACCTTTGGCCTGTCGGTACTCAGCTAGAACGGCATTCGGCGCATCAAAGACACATATGGGACTATCCAAGATGGCTGTCCCATGGGTTGCCAGCTGTCTCAGGGGACGAATGTCATCTATGACAAATGCCGCTCTACCGAATGTGCCTATAACCAAGTCTAGCTCCAGCGGATGGATTTTGAGATCCATAGTAGAAACAGTGGGGAAGCCATGGGTCCACTTTTGCCAGGAATTGGCTCCATCGAAACTGATATACAAACCATATTCCGTACCTAGAAACATGAGCTTAGGCTCTTTGGGATCCTGGACAAAAGAAAGGCAATAGGCAGGAATGCCCTTATCAGCTGCTATATTTTTCCAGCTTTTTCCATAATTCTTGGTGTGAAACACATAGGGGCTCAGGTTATCCCTGCGATAGTCATTGGCCACGACGAAGGCCTCAGAGGGGTCGTAGGTAGAAGGAATAATTTGAGGAATCCATGATCCCTTGGGAAGTCCTGGAAGGTTAGCTGCGACATTTTTCCAGGTTTTCCCACTGTCTTGTGTAACCTGTAGATTCCCGTCATCTGTCCCCACCCAAAGAACCCCCTCTACTAAGGGGCTAGGAGCAATGGAAATAATGGTGGTATAATTTTCTGCATTGGTTACATCATAGGTAAGCCCGCCGCTTTCGAGTTGCTTCTGCTTTTCAGGATCATTAGAAGTAAGGTCAGGCGAAATGATCTCCCAAGTCTCTCCATTGTCTATGCTTTTGTGTAGAAA
Organism: Bacteroidota bacterium; assembly: GCA_039197765.1. GTDB lineage: Bacteria > Bacteroidota > Bacteroidia > J057 > J057 > JBCCTX01. The sequence goes on along the minus strand of JBCCTX010000253.1, from coordinate 4,189 downwards.
TTGACTCCCATAGTATAAAGCCTCTTCATTGAAGGGGTCTTGGGCAATTCCTGCATTCCAATTGAACCGTAAAGGAGTTCCTTCAGGGTGGACAGGCTTTAAATATTTGGAATGACCAGAGGCTAAGTCGTATCTCCCCAAATTTCCTCCCTGAGACATGGCATACCCATATCTTTCAGGTTCTTTTGGATCGGGGACTACATCAAATCCATCTCCGAAAAATACTTCCTCCCAATAGGCATTGCGAATCCCTCCTCTACGCCACATATAGGCAGGACCCCTCCAGGAACCATTGTCCTGCATTCCACCATAAACATTGTAGGGAAGTAGGTCATCTGTATTGATATGGTAAAATTGAGCCAAAGGGAGGTTTTCAATGAATCTCCAACTTTTTCCTCGGTCTCTAGAGATGGCCATACCTCCATCATTTCCCTCGATGAGAAAATGGGGGTCATGAGGATGAATCCAAAATGCGTGGTGGTCTGGATGTACAGTGGTATAAGGAACGATCACCTCAAAAGATTTCCCCCCATCTTCACTCATGGAAATAAGGGAATACAGGCTATAAATTCGGTTTTCATTCTGTGGATCCACATAAATATCGTAGTAGTAGAAGGGGCGATTGCCAATTTCGCTTTTATCATTCACCTTGTCCCAATGTTTTCCTCCATCTTCTGAGGCATAAAATGCATTTTTCTCCGATTCAATCAATGCATACACCTTATTTGGGTTAGAGGGAGCAATGGCAAGTCCCATTCTACCGAGCTCTCCTTTGGGTAGTCCATCCTCGGCAGTCCTTTTCACCCAGGTATCCCCTCCATCATGGGTGATATACATTCCTGATCCAGGTCCTCCAGATTTGAAGAACCAGGGCCAACGGCGATACTGCCACATAGCTGCGATGAGCTTATTGGGATTTTGGGGATCTATTACTAGGTCTGCACAACCCGTTTTTTCATCTACATACAAAATTTTATCCCAAGTTTTCCCACCATCAGTGGTTCGGAAAACTCCTCTTTCGGCTCCTTCGCCCCAAGAGGACCCTAGTGCTGCTACATAAACTATTTGAGAATTTTGCGGGTGAATGATAACTCTGTGAATAGATCGGGTTTCGGTTAGCCCCATCTTCATCCAAGTATCCCCGCCATCTAGGCTTTTAAAGATTCCCGCTCCCAGTGCTTGACTATTGCGTGGGTTGCCTTCGCCCGTTCCCGCCCAAATAATAGCTGGGTTTCCTTGGTCAATGGCAACGGCCCCAATGGAGGCAACCGGTTGATCATCGAAAATAGGCTCCCAATCTATACCGCCTGAAGTAGATCTCCAAAGGCCACCAGAAGCGGTGCCTACATACATGATCTGTGGCTGTTTGAGAACCACATCAATAGAAGTTACCCTACCACTCATTCCGGCTGGGCCGATACTTCGAGCAGATAGGTTGTTAAAAAGGTCGATGTCTATAGATTGGGCGGCAAGAGGAGAACCTAAAAGTAGGAATAGAACGGTAATTACAAAGGAATAACTAGCAAATTTCATGTGGGTCAGCTTCTAAGGTTGGATTTGTTGTAGTTGAAATGAGTATCTAGATTACTTAAACATAAATATAAAAAAAACCCTTATCGGATTATCGTTAACGTTCCAATGCGCTTTTGTGAAAATACCTTTCCCGCTTTGGAAAGGCCGGAAAAGATGAGTTGCCAAGTATACACACCCTCTGGAGCAGGTCTACCGTTGGGAAGTTCGCCGTTCCAGCTCTGTATGGGATCATCCAAGGAAATTATAAGGGAACCCCACCTATCAAAAAGCTCAAAGCGAAAAGATTGAAATTCATCTCCGACTATTTGAAATTGGTCATTGATTCCATCTCCATTGGGAGAGAATGCTGAAGGGATAAATGCGAAGACGGGGCATCCCTCTTCTATCAGTAGGGAATCCGTTTGAGAACAGCCCAGGGAATCGGTAACTCCTACCCAGTAATTTCCAGGTTGCTGAAACGTAAAAGACGTTCCAGTACTGCCATCCTGCCAAAAATAGCTTAGAAAATCGCCAGGACTTCGTCCAAACAGTTGCCCTTCGCATAGGACGGTATCAGGCCCTAAATCTGGTTGGGGGAGTTCCCATAGATTTACCAGGGTTTGGGCAGGAAGAGATTCACATCCATTTAGTAAAGCCTTCACTTCGTAGATTCCCCCCCGCTGGCTCTGCATTTCTGGAAGTATAGGCATGCGATCTGTGGAGGTAAAACTATCTGGACCCGCCCAGGTATAGGTGGCATTAGGAATCAGCGTAGCTGAAAGTACAAGGGGCTGCAACTCACATAAACTCGTGTCATTTCCTGCTTCCACCAGAGGCTTGGTTGTCAATTCAAGTGGCTGTTGATAGCTTTCTTGGGTATTGAGACAGATATTTTCTACATCGAGGGTGACGGTGTAATTTCCCTCGGAGGCGTAAACATGCGAAGGAACAGGTAGGGTGGAAGTCGTTCCATCTCCAAAATTCCAATTAAAACTAAACACTAGGGGAGATAGGCCACTGTCAAATACGAGTGTATCTCCCACACAACCCCCGGTTATTTCTCTCAATTTTTCTGGATTCAAGGTGGGAAAATTTGCACCAGCGGCATAGGCATAAGACTCCGCCTCTCCATAGCCATAAATAATAGCTGCCACTCCACAGCCATCACTTGCGAGGTTATGGGTGCCGGGAGTAACCTGTACCTGGCTGTAGGAATAGGTTGGGTTTCCCTCTACGGGTTGGAAGGGTTCGAGGGATTCTACTGCCGTTCCATCCAGTGTTACGGTCGAAGCATCTTGGGTACGAACCGTAATATTAATGTAGTTTTCCTCTATATTTCTGAAAGTGGAGGCAAATAAGGTAACCGAGTCTCGGGTTTGTTCTATGCTATTCAAGATGACCATAGCTGGGTCGCCAATTCCATCCGGATTTCCATTGCAGTCTCGCCCTTTGCTGAATTGCGCAACAAGGACCGGATTGTTCGAACTGAGGAAGGCAGAACCCCCAAGGTCAAATTCTGAAAACTGCCCCTGGGCTAAGGTGAAATTTTGGTTGACCCTTCCCTGGATACTGACCTGGGTATTATCCTCATGCGCGAGGACCCGTATAGCGGTCGAGGTGCTATTCCGCTGTGGAATGATGGCAAACTGCCTGCCCCAAGATTGTGTGGGATACACCTGTTCAAATAAATTATCTCTTGCATTACACCCCGTAGGAACTTGCGTCCAGTAATTTCCGCTAAAGACTGCTACAGGTTTGTCCGCCCGAATTAGAGAGCCAGTTAGATCACTTGCTGCCCCAAAGACTGCTTGTACTTGATAGGATTCCCCTTCATTCAAAATCAACTGACGCACGTCTCCGATTAAAAGCCCGCCTGGGGTGGGCCCTGTTACCTGAATTTCGATGGCGGTATTATTCTCAGTTGCCACGATGAGGAATTGGGAAGGGTAGTCCGCGGTCACTCCAAGGGTATCTCGTGTATATCCTGCGTAGGTCATAGCCCGATACTCGTTACCTAGAGAGCTTACAGGTAGAATGACACTGGCTTCGGCGCGAAATTGCTCGAATTGATGGGCATACACCACAACAGGTTCTAAGCTTTCGATCAATATCCCCGTTTGGGTAATATTTTCTGATCCAATAGGAACGGCCTCTAAGGGAATGTTGACTAGGCTTACTTCCTGAGCAGATACCTCGAAGGGCTCACTCCAGTTCAATCCCGGTATACTTACAGTCCCTCTGGTTGAGAATTTTGAGGTGATCATCAGAACCCGTTCTTCTCCTCCATCTTCGAATTTTTCCATAAATCCCATCCAAAATTGAGTTCCTTCATTGGATTGAGTAAAGGAGGGTAGGGGAGAGAGGAGGATCAATATAAGAAGCGAGAGAAGAGAAGTTGGTGGACAGAATAGTCGAGAAAATAAGTTTTTTCTTGTATGTGTTTTCTTCGAGGGGTGTGTGGATCGAGATCCATACACGTAAGGTTGGGTCGCCCCAAACGCTTTACGTTCTCCTACTTTCCGTAGCAGAGAATGGATATGTGGATGGAAATCAGCCAAATACTTATCAGGTAGTAAGGTCAAAGTTTTCAGTTGACTGAGGTTGTTCAGTTACACGCACGTACTCAAATATAGAATTTTCCCAGGGGAATTCTCAATTCGAGTAAATTTAAGGTTTT
>JBCCTX010000252.1:0-11366 GCA_039197765.1 Bacteroidota bacterium | reverse complement strand
GTTTCTCTTTTACCCGAAAACGGATTGTCATACGTTAGGGTAGAGGAGTCAGGCTTCAGCAGTTGCTCGAGCTGGGACTGAATCTCTGAATAGCGAGTATCAATGTTTTCTAGCGTATGTTCGAGAGATTCAATCTCACTTTGAGAGTATTTTCGGCTAAGCTGCTCCTTGATTGCATCGATGGCGTACTTGAGCTGTTCGTGCTGCTGATCGGACTCTACCCAGGAAAGTACTAGGTGTTTCAGGGATTCTGGAAGTTTATTTTTAATGACATCCAGGGCTTTTCCATACTTAGATACAATAAGGACAGATTTTCCGAGGGCTGCATAGTGCGACATGATATTGGCAATCGTATGGCTTTTCCCTGTTCCAGGAGGGCCTTGAACCGTTACGGCATCTTCTTTTTCCAGGCGGTAAACAATGGCTCTCTGTTCTTCATTGTAGGGAAGGGGAAAGAGTACCGGTTGGGGGTTGCCGATGAATTCTGGGAGCTTTTGGGGTGCTGCAGTACTTTCTTCCTTTTTGTGTACAACCCGAAAGGGGTTGGAAGGGCTTCGCAAGGAAAATAGTTTTTGAAAGAAATCTGGGATTTGGTCCTTACTGTCAGTTTGTTGGAGTTTTTCTACGATTTTCCCCGCATCTCGAGAAATGTGAAGGCGAGGTTCTTCCTTACGCATTTGAAATACAGGAGAGAAGCTCAAAAAGATTTCTGTACTCCCTGCCATTTGCTGTTCGTCAGGTAATTTCCACCCTTTTTCTCCAAAGAAATTGTCCTCAAGATTGGGGAATACCCGTAAAATGTCTATGGCTGTCTGATGGAAATGCTGGCTTACGTACTCAGGACTGAGAGAAAGAGCAATTGCTCGGTGGTTAAAAGCTTCCACTGCCTGAATGACTTCCCGTTCCTTTTGCTCAATGGCGGCCTGACTATCTTTGCTAAAATGAGCTGCCAGCAATTGAGTGAAGGTTTGTTCACAGTTTACCGGATAAGCTAGGGGATCGGCGGATATACTGAGTGTTTGTTGAGAAAGTTGTACAGAAAGAGGGACGTGGAAAAGAAAATTTTGATACTTTTTTCCCCCAATAATACCTGAAACCAGACCAAAGGAAAAATACAATTGAGTTTGGGGCTGAGATTTTAGCTCATAAAATAGGGTATGTAGCCTTTCGTAGAGCCTATTTATCTGCAATGCCTGCCAATTAGCAGAAGCCTTTTCTTGGAATACCCTGCGGAACATATCTAGCATCTGGACTCGATGGCCATCTTCATGAAGGGATTCTACCCTATTTTTCTTTCGGACAATTACCTTTTCTCCTGCCAGTTGTAGATCCAACCACCCTTGAAGGATAGGGGGGATTTTTTCCTTCAAAACGGCCTGAACGGGTTTTCCTGCTACCTTACCTGAAAATTCCTCAAATGCAAGATTACGGTCATTATCATCATCAAAATTTCGTACTCGCTCTTGATGTATGTGCAAGCTGGCCGGACCCTTAGCCGATTCATCTATTGAAACCCACTCCTCAAGCTCTATGGGAATTTCAACCGCTTCGGACTCATCTTTTTGAATGGATAAGAAGGGTTGGCTTATATCCTGATACTGGGTTGTAAGGACATCTTCTGAACTTTTTTTTGCCCAATCCAGCAGTTCGGCTAATTGCCAGTAAGGCGTCTGTTGGGCTTGGAAGTCTAGGATAGGTTCACCCGTATGGAAGAGATCCTGGATGTAGGAAAATAGATGCGCCAGTGGGGTAGGGGCTGCCGAATTGGCAGCGGTTTTACTAACCGTATTCATATAATGGTTCTTCTAGATCAATACGTTGAAAATAGCTAAAACGAAGTAAAAGTTGAGGAATAGGCAGAAAGAATTATTAATTCAAAGTTTAAAGGGGAGTGATTCGGTTCAGTAGTTTCCGTTGCATGTGAACGGGCAATAAACTTCAAACCATTGAGATCAAACCTTAAACTGTTAACTACTTCGCTGTTGATTGGTCTGATATTAATACGCAGTTACCTAGTTGGGGTTTCCTCGGAAAAACAAATTGTCTTTTTAAGCTAAACAGATAGCCATTCTTAAATTATTTCTCTTAAGTTTGTTCTCAAAATAACCTGTCATGAAATTAGACATCATACGCTGGGGGATCGTGGGTTGTGGAGACGTTTGTGAGGTAAAGAGTGGTCCTGCCTTTCAACAAATTGAACATTCTGAGCTGGTAGCGGTAATGCGGAGAAATGGTGAGAAGGCCAAGGACTTTGCCCAACGGCATAAGGTCCCCAAATGGTATGATGATGCAGATGAAATCATAGGGGATCCTGAGATCAATGCTATTTATGTGGCCACCCCTCCAGGGTCTCATATGGAGTATACCCTCAAAGCCCTCAAACAAGGTAAGCCTGTTTATGTAGAAAAGCCCATGGCCCTGAATTATGCGGAATGCAGAGAGATGGTACAGGCTTCAGAGGAGGTAAATATCCCTTTATTTGTAGCCTACTATCGGCGTTGTCTTCCCTTTTTTTTACACGTGAAGGATTGGATAGATAGGGAGCAGATTGGAAAAATCAGGGCGGTAAATATACGCTTGTATAAAGGTGTAGATTCCATGGACGGGCAGCAAGGCAAGGATGATTGGCGCGTCGATCCCAGTATTTCGGGAGGAGGGCACTTTGTGGACCTTGCAGCCCATCAATTCGATTTGTTAGATTTTATTTTTGGCCCCATTGCAAAGGTTCATGGGTTGGCTGCAAATCAAGCAGGTTGGTACCAGGCGGAAGACATCGTGTCTACAAGTTTTGAATTTGAATCTGGAATCGTTGGATCGGGGTTGTGGTGTTTTTCGGCAGATAAGAACTACAATCTAGACGAAATTGAGATTCTGGGGAGCAAAGGACGTATAGTTTTTCCATGTTTCAGCCAAGGCCCCTTACATATGAAAAACTCACATGGAGTACACGAAAAAATAATTTCCCATCCCAAGCACATTCAACACCCTTTGATCCAAACAGTGGTAAATGAATTGCGAGGTGGAAGTGCCTCTCCAAGCTCTGGTACTTCTGCTGCACGTACTACATGGGTCATGGAAAAAATCCTTGAATCCTACTATCAATAAACCCTTAATGACAACTTTTCGTAATGGGTGAAGAAACAAAGGTTAGATGGTTTACCATTCTGAAGCATTGAAAATCTCATTTTATCTTACATAGTTGCATAAATTTTGGCGAAAGTCTGCAGAATATGGCACGGCTTCGACTCTTAGCTTCGGAACGGTAAGCGAATTATCGTTAACTTATTACACATAGTTAGAATTTCACCTTATGAAATCATCCTTATATAAATGCCTGGCATTTGCATTCTCCATCTTATTATATATGAATTCCTATACCCAACCGGGTGAATCCCCTTTTGATTCTTTGTGGGTTAGTGTTACAGCCAAAGAACAAGAGGGATTAACACGAACTGCTCTTCAGGAAGTCCAAGCGATTAGAACCTTAGCCCAAAAAAACGGAAATAGACTCCAATATATCAAGACCCTCATCTACCAGTTGAAATACGAGGCTACAGTAGAAGAGGGAAGTTATCTGAAAGGGGCGGAATTGCTAGAAGCGGAGTTGGCTGAAGCATCTTTTCCAGAAAAGCAAATCCTTGAGTCTTACTTGGCTTGGTACTATTGGCAGTATTACCAAAATTTTCGGTATCGAATCTTGGAAAGAAATGCTTTGGATGTGGCTCCAGAAGATTTTCAAACCTGGGATGCCAAACAGTTTCACCAGAAAATAAGCCAGCTCATGCTGACTTCTTTGGAACCTGAGGATGCGCTCAAGCAGGAATCCATAGAAAAATACGAAGTTCTCTTAGTGAAACAAGAAGGCTCAGCAAAATTCCGGCCTACCTTATTTGATTTATTAGCCCATCAAGCGTTGTCGTATTTTTCTCAGGAAGAAAGTCGAATAACCCAAGCTCAGGAACTCTTTACCCTGGAGTTGGAACGAGGGATGGTGGACGCTCCACAGTTTGTAAAAGAAGAGTTTGTGAGCCCCGATACGTTGGCTCCTTTGTACGTTGCTACGCGATTATACCAACGGCTGTTGGCCTTTCACCTGGAGGAAAAGGATACCAATCCTTCTGCCTTCATAGAGTTAGACTTGGCTCGACTTACCTTTGTCTCCCAAAATGGGAAAGGAGAAAAAAAACCTGGTTTGTACCGATCTTGTCTTCAGGAAATTTTGAAAGAAGACCAGCAGGCTGAGCCCGTTTATGCCCGCGTGTACCATGCTATTGCCCAATCCTACTTTGAGAGTGGGAATATGTATACGCCTCTTACAGACACTGCCCACCAGTGGGATCTAAAGGAGGCCCATGACTTGTGCAAGCGTGGAATGGATCGATTTCCAGGTTCTCTTGGAGCCATTCTCTGCCAAAATTTACTCAACCGAATTGAGTTTAAAAACCTTGAATTGCAAGTGGAAAAGGTGATTGTTCCCAATCAACCTTACTTAGCTTACCTTTCTGCAAAAAATGTCGATAAGGTTTATTTCAAAGTGGTAGAAGCACCAGAAAAACGAGGGGGGGGATATGATAGAAATCGCATGATCAACCTGTTGAACAAGAAAAAAGTTATCAGTTCATGGGAATTAGAGATTCCTTTGGGTATCAACCAAGGAGATTTTCAGCGACATAGTACAGAAGTTATTGGACCTGCGTTACCAGTAGGCAACTACGTACTCTTAGCATCAGATACGTCAGATTTTTCTCCGGAAAATCATGGTGTCTGCTTTGCGATGTTTCAAGCGAGTGAACTGAGTTATTTCTCCAGAAATAATCAAGAAAAGGGTGTGTTAGAAGTTTATGTAGTAGATCGTGCGGAAGGGGAGCCTCAGGAGAAAGTTGCCGTGCAAGCGTATTATTGGGACTACAATACACAAAAATATAAAAAGTACGGATCTAAGGCATACACTAATAAGGAAGGCTATGTCTCTATTCCTGCCGGTAGAGATTACAGAAGCTTTGAGTTAGAGATGTCTCGGAAGAAAGACCGGTATCGGACGGAGTCGCTGTATGCTTACTACTACAATGTTGGACCACAAGAAGAAAGAGAAGATATCTTTACCCACTTCTTTCTCGATAGGAAAATATTCCGCCCAGGCCAAACGGTTCACTTCAAAGGGATAGTCTTATCAAGAAAAGGGGAAAAGCACAGCATAAAAAAGAATTATCCCCTTTCAGTTGCTTTATATGATGTGAATGGAGAAGAAGTTTCTTCTCTGAATCTTCAAACCAATGAGTTTGGCTCAGTGAGTGGGTCTTTCCCTACGCCTACAAGTGGCCTATTGGGGAGAATGAGCCTGCAAGGAGAAGGGGGAACAGCAGATTTTTCTGTAGAAGAATATAAGCGCCCAACGTTTGAGGTTCACTTGGACCAGCCTGTTGGTCCCATGAAACTTGGAGATCAGGTTAAGGTTAATGGAAAGGCTACCACCTATTCTGGAGCTGCCCTTTCAGATTCTGAGGTGAGGTATCGGGTGGTGAGAAGGGCTAGATTTCCTTATTGGAGGTGGTACTCTTGGAGGCCTTCTCCTAGTAGTCCAGAGCGTGAAATCGCTTCTGGCACCTTGACAAGTGATGACGCAGGAGCATTTGAAGTAGATTTTTCCTTAGTTCCAGATGACGGATTAGATCCTGCTACCAAGCCCGTATTTACCTACGAGGTATTTGTAGATGTCATCGATCTTACGGGGGAGACTCATAGTAAAACCTTATATGTTCAGGCGGGCTATGACCCCTTTGTTCTAGAACTTGGGGTGGAAGAATCGGTATCCAATAAGGCTCCTGGTAAGCTTATCGTGAGCTGTGATAGGCCTCCTGCTGAAGGAGAAGAAATTGTGGGTAAGCTGGAGATCTTCCAGCTTCAAAACCCAGAAAGGGCATTTATCTCAAGGAAATGGACGCGTCCAGATATTTATACGATTTCCCAGAATCGATTCGAGGACGCCTTTCCAAACTTACCCTATAAAGAGGAAGACAGCCACCTAAATTGGCCCAAAGCCGCTTATGCCACAGCAGAAGATTTTCCTATTGAAGCCTCTGCTTCCCTAGCCTTACAAGCACTGGAAGGAGCAAAGCCTGGTAAATACCTGCTTCAGGTCTCAGCATTGGAGGGTGAAGTAGTAGCTAAAAAGTATGTAACAGTTTACAATCCCAACGCAGCTGAACCAGCCTTTCCCCAACTCCTTGCCCATAGGATAAGCAAAAGGAAGGCAGAGCCTGGAGAAAGTGTTGACTTTTCCCTTCAGGTAGGTGAAAACAAAACTTGGGTATTGTATGAATTAGAACAAGACGGAAAAGTATTGGATTCTGAATTTATCCGGGTTCGAAAGAATAAAGGATATCGAGTAACGCTTCCAGTAAAGGAATCTTATAGAGGGAATGTATCCCTCTCAGCAACTTGGGTTCGACACAATCGCTTTGGACAACTTTCCGAAACAGTGATTATTCCCTGGTCTAATAAAGAGCTAGCGCTGGAATGGCAAACTTTCCGCTCGGAATTGGAGCCTGGTAGTTCTGACCAATGGAGCCTAAAGATAAAAGGACCCCAAAGTGAGGCCGTAACTGCCGAAATGGTAGCAACCCTGTATGATGCCTCCCTTGATCAATTTAGGTCCAATGCATTTGGTATGTACCTATACCCCAGTTATTATCGGAGACTCTCATGGGAGGGTAGGGATGGATTCACCGTACAAGCTGGAGAATTAATCTCAAGAAACTGGAATCCGAGAGGAATTTCCTACAGGCCCCAGGAATTTGACAAATTGAATGGGTTTGGCTATCTGAATGGATATATGTTTGCAGGAGGCTATTTTGGAGGAGGAGAATATGCTGTGAGGCGTAAGGCGGGGGGACCGGCCATGCTACAGTCTCGGGCTATGGCAGCTCCTGCTATGGAAGAAGCTGTAGTTGCGGGTGCTGCGATGGATATGATGGATATGGAAGGGGATGCCATGGCTAATGAAAGATCAGAAGGATTTCTAGAAAGTAAGCCTGAGGCAAATGCTCCTGGCCAAGCCCTGGAAAAGGCACCTCCTCCACCTCCAGTGGACTTTGATCAAGTAGAAATCCGAAAAGACTTCAGCGAAACTGCCTTTTTCTTTCCTCATTTGCAGACGGATGACTCAGGCTATGTTCAGATAGATTTTACCATGCCAGAAGCGTTGACACGCTGGAAATTCTTGGGTCTTGCCCATACGCAAGATTTAGCGGTTGGTACCCTTTCTGGAGAACTCGTGACCAAGAAGAAGTTGATGGTGAAAGCTTCCCTGCCGCGCTTCTTACGCGAAGGCGACAAAGGGCTCCTCAGTGCCAAGGTTTCCAATATGGCAGATTCCGCATTAGGAGGGAGTGCCTCTATTCGGGTATTAGATGCGCGAACGATGGAACCTGTTGGAGCGGAATATAATTTAACGGAAGCTAGCCGTTCCCTTAAGTTGGAAAAGGAGGCCAATGTAGCCCTGAGTTGGGAAATAAATATTCCAGAAGGGAGTCAAGCCTTGGTTGTTCAGATTGCTGCCTCAGCAAGTGGCTATACAGATGGAGAGGAACATGTGATTCCTATCTTTCCGAATCGAATGTTGGTCACAGAATCTCTTCCCCTCGCCGTAAGGGGCAAAGGAACTCATACCTTTTCTTTCGACAAATTGAAGGTAGCTGGTGACAGTGAAACGTTGGCTCACCAATCTCTTACCTTAGAATTTACGACCAATCCCATTTGGTATGCGATACAGTCTTTGCCTTACCTCATGGAGTTTCCTCATGAATGTACAGAGCAAATTTTCAGTCGTTACTATGCAAATGCCTTGGCACATCATGTGGCTACAACAGACCCTAAAATTCAGCAAGTATTTACGCAGTGGCAGCAAGTAGATCAATCTCTTGAGTCAGCCTTGCATAAGAACGAAGACCTAAAGGGGCTACTCTTGCAAGAAACGCCCTGGGTGCTACAGGCAAAGAGCGAAAAAGAACGCAAGCAACGCATGGGCGTTCTATTCGATGTCAATCGGATGGCTTCTGAGCTGAGTCGTGCACGCAACCAAATTTTAGAGCGTCAATATGGAACAGGTGGATTCGCTTGGTTCCCAGGTATGCGTCCAAGCCGTTATATAACGCAGTTGATTGCCACAGGATTTGGAAACCTCCAACACATTGGAGTAAATACAGGTATGGGTAACGCCGAATGGATAGGAAATATGGCTACCTCTATTGCTTTCCTAGATCGCGAGATGAAGAAGGATTACGAATATTTGAAGAAATACAAGGTTGATTTGGAAAAGAACAACCTCAGTTCGATTCAGGTTCAGTACCTGTATATGCGTTCCTTTTATGAAGACATACCGCTAACTGCTGGTACTGAGAAGGCAGTAGAATACTATAGAGGCCAAGCGAGGGAGTATTGGGTCAAGCGTGGAAATTATGACAAAGGTATGCTGGCTCTTGCATTCCATAGAGGCGGGGAGAAACCCATAGCAGATAAAATCATGCGCTCCTTAAAGGAGAATGCGGTTTTCTCTGAGGAGCAAGGTATGTATTGGAAAGATATGAGCCGAGGGTATTATTGGTACCAGGCGCCCATTGAGCGTCATGCACTGTTATTGGAGGCCTTTAATGAAGTAGGTAAAGACCAAGAGGCCGTAGAAGGCCTTCAGGTTTGGTTGTTGAAGAACAAGCAAACCAATGACTGGAAAACGACGCGTGCTACAGTTGCAGCCTGTCAAGCCTTGGTGTCTACCAACAAGAAAGCCCTACAGATGACCCCTGAGGTCAATATTCAGCTGGGCGACATCCAGGTAGATCCCTCAAAAAATCCTGAAATGCAGGTGGAAGCCGGGACTGGCTACTTTCGCGAAACTTGGGATAATGCCGAGGTGAATGGAACCATGGGCGAGATTCGCGTAGAAAAGCCACAAGATGGAGTAGCTTGGGGCGCTCTGTACTGGCAGTATTTCGAGCAGTTGGATAAAATTACCTTTGCGGAGACCCCCTTATCCCTCAAGAAGGCATTATATGTAGAGAGGCTCACCGATAAAGGTCCTGAACTGACAAAGCTGGAGGAGGAAGCTTTGGTACAACCAGGGGATAAGGTTATGGTGCGGATAGAGTTACGGGTAGATAGAGATATGGAATATGTCCATATGAAAGACATGCGGGCCGCAGGCTTTGAGCCGATAAATGTAATCTCAAGGTATAAATATCAAGCAGGCTTAGGGTATTATGAAAGTACGCGAGATGCAGCCACCCATTTCTTCTTTGACTTTTTGCCAAAAGGAACCCATGTATTTGAATATCCCTTACGCGCAACACACACCGGTGACTATTCCAATGGAATTGCATCTATACAGTGTATGTATGCTCCAGAGTTTACCAGTCATTCAGATGGAATTCGGCTACGGATTGGAGAGAAGTAGGGCATACCCTGTCTTCTTGGGGAAGCCTGAGGAAAGTCATTCCCTGAAGCAGAAGAAACCATAGATTTCCTATCTTTGCGAAAAATTTTAACGAAAGGATTAAAATGCTTGTACAGCGCTTTAAGTCAAAAATACACCGTGCTCGTGTTACGGAGGCAGACTTGAACTATGAGGGCAGTATCACCATAGATGAAGACTTGATGGATGCTGCTAATTTTTTGGAGGGCGAACGCGTTCAGATTGTAAATAATAACAATGGGGAGCGCCTGGAAACTTATGTGATAAAAGGAGAACGAGGCTCTGGAGTGATTTGCTTAAATGGGGCTGCAGCCCGCAAGGTTCAAGTGGGGGATATATTGATCATCATCGCTTATGGATATATGACTCCAGAAGAGGCCAAAGCTTGGAAGCCTACGATTGTTTTTCCAGACGAACACAATCGGATTCTTTAAAGGTATGAAAAGTACTTGTGTAGGTTTTTCATTTCCATGAATAATGGCTAGCTTATGCGAAAAGATCGGCTGGCTATGAAAAAAAAGTATACTTTTATCGTAAAAATATTCTTGTTTTTTGTGGGAGGAATTGCACTCTTACAAGTAGGATGTACTAGTGGGGAATATATGGAAATGGGGAGGAAGAGCCCGCTTGATAGCAGTACCCGCGTAGCCAAAGCAGACCTGAGTAATCCGCAAGATCAAACCCTGGAATTGATGCTTAAGCGCCTTCCTGGAGTAGAGGTAATCGGTTCTGGCTTCAATGCCCAAGTGAAAATCCGTAATTCGAGCTCCTTTATGCTCACAACAGAGCCATTGTTTGTACTTAATGGATTAGCCATTGGCCACAGCTTTTCTAGCATAGCCCAGAATGTAAGTCCAGCAGATGTGGATAGAATTGAAGTACTCAAGGGACCTGATGCTACTTTTTATGGAGCTAGAGGAGCTAATGGGGTGGTAATGATAACCTTGAAAGGGGCGTCTAGGTAGGTGATGCGGGCGGGGATATGTCCCCCCTACGCTCTGTAAGGCGGTCTTTAACGCAAATTTTCATATTTCCTCTAACCCATATACAATCCGTTTCCCTCTTTCCTTCCCAATTTGGACCATTTTATCTGCTCCGGTAGAGGGGCCGCCAATTCTAAAAATCACCTCACACTTTTCAATTAGCCTAATGGCGACCGGATGAAAGAGTTCATTCCAGACCTCATCCCCCATTTCTTTTGAACCCGCAGTTTCAATTAAGGGGAGGGCGAACCATTCCCCTAAAACAGGGAGATGGCCTAGTTGATATACCTCCCAGGCCATGTCATTCATGGCTTGAATATTCTTTTCGATTAATTCGGGTATGTCATTGGTCCCAGACCGATACGGTCCAGCAACAAGAATCATAAGCGGTTCTTTCATACGAGGATTTTATGAATTTGAAGGTATTGAAGTAACATGATGGTTTTTCCGTCTTGAATTTCGCCTGAGGCAATCATCTGTTTGGCCTGATTAAAGGGGAGTTCTAATACTTCTATGTCTTCTTGCTCGCCTTCTGCACCCCCCCCTGAACTCGTTTTCATTCCTGCAGAATATGCAGCAATAAAGAAGTAAAGAATTTCTGTTACAGAACCTGGAGACATATAGGCCTCCATCACTTTTTGGGGATTTTGGATGCGATAACCCGTTTCTTCTTCCGTTTCCCTTTTTATGCAGGCTTCGGGATTTTCTCGGTCAAGTAAACCTGCGCAGGTCTCGATGAGCATACCCGATTCATTTCCATTGACGTAGGTAGGTAAGCGAAACTGTCGGGTGAGAACCACTGTGTTCTTTTCCTGGTTATACAGCAAGATCGTAGCTCCATTTCCCCGATCATAGGCCTCTCGGTTGTGCTGCTCCCAAATTCCTTGAGAGTTGAGAAATTCATAGCTGTATTTTCT
>JBCCTX010000251.1:0-11405 GCA_039197765.1 Bacteroidota bacterium | reverse complement strand
GCCAAAGTAGGTTTTCTCTCCACGCATTTTGAGCAGTAATCGATACGGACATATTCGCGGCTTCGGGAAGTCCCCCTATTTCAGCGGTTTCTACTGAAATAGATACCAATTCCCGCTTTCCCACCGCCTGACTGGGTGCTTCTATACCAATTGCCAGTTGATCTTGTTTGTCTATCCAGAGCATGCGCTCACAAACCGGTTTGTTACCGCCTTCCAGTACGGTGAGTTGAAGTATCCCGGTAGGGAAGGTACTATTAGGGATATCCAGGGAATTGCTTCCGGGTTTCAATTGCATCTTGAGAAAAAAGCAGAGCTCCCCGCGACTGATTCCTACTAGGCTGGCGACTGTATTCCTTGTGGAAAATAGATCAACCTGTGTGATAAAAGAGGAGGGTTTGACCTGTATACGTATACCCTTAGCCTTAGGTAGGGGAAGAGCTACCGTAAACGTATCTGATTCCCATATATATTCAGCCCAATATCGGGTGCTTGGTTCAGGAGAGAAAGCCAATACCCCCATCCCACGATAGGAAGTGTTAAACTCAGAAATGAACGCTCCTTGATCGTCTCTGATTACCCCTTCAATTGGAATCCCGACCCCTTGGCTATTTATGGCTTTAATCCCCAATTGATTGGTGCAACCCGCAAGGAAAATACCTCCTTCTGGAAGGAACTGTACATCGGGAACTCGATCTAAGCTATCGGAAGCCGTCTCGTCTTCTTCCAGGCCAAGGACTTGGAGTTGGTGTTCAAAAAAAGAAGCCCGGTTCCGCATCCATTGGGTATAGCCTTGAACGCGGAGCTCTCCCCCCTCCCAATCTTCATCAATCTGGAAGCTGCCCGAACCCTGACCAGACCCTATTTTTACAACCTTCCGAGCAAGTAGGGAGTCTTCTGCCGTCCAAAACTCTACATAGGCAATTAGGCTTAAGTAGGAAGGCATATGGCTTCTCCCTTCCAGCAAGTACGCTTTGAACCAAATGGTTTCCCCAGGAATGTAAACTTCTTTGTCGAATTGGATATAAATCTTTTCAACGGGTTGTTGAATAGTAAAGGAATCCAGCTTTGCCTGTATATGCTCGCTAGAGGTAAGCTCCTGAGCATAAATGGAATAAGAAAAGAAGTACATACAAAGCGAAAAAAGAGAAGGGAGGAAACGTTTCATGCAAAGAAAATACTCAACATGCTGTCATAAAGCCAAATATTTCAACGTATTTATCTTTTCTGGCTGTATTTTTCTTTATCCTAAGCCCTAAAAATTTAGTAACTTCCCATTTATGGAAGCATACGCAGCAGCACTGACTTATGCCATTCCGGGATTTGTCGTGCTTATTATTTTAGAATCAATTATCGGTAGATTCATGGGTAAGAAGGTCAATCGACCCATGGATACCATTTCAAGTTTGAGTTCAGGGATGACCAATACCCTGAAAAGTTTCATGGGGCTCACGGTAGTGATTTTGAGTTACAGCTGGATGGTAGAGCACCTAGCCTTGTTTGAAATCCCTTCTTCTCCCTGGCTATATGTCTTGGCCTTTATTGGACATGACTTTGCAGGCTATTGGTCGCATAGGTGGAACCATGAAATCAATGTGTTTTGGAATCGGCATATCGTCCACCATAGCAGTGAAGAGTTCAACCTAGCCTGCGCCTTGCGCCAAACCATCTCGACTTTTGTATCCATATACTTCTTCATGTATGTCCCTATGGCTATCATCGGGATTCCTGCCAATGTAGTAGCCATTGTTGCCCCCATTCATCTGTTTGCACAATTCTGGTATCATACCAAGCTCATTGGTAGAATGGGATTTTTGGAGCATGTCATTGTAACCCCTTCCCATCACCGCGTACACCACGCCATCAATAAGGAGTATATCGATAAGAATTTTTCAGAAATCTTCATCGTGTGGGACAAGTGGTTTGGCACCTTCCAGGAAGAACTACCAGATGTACCTCCGGTGTATGGCACCAAAAAGCCTGCTGGCACTTGGAATCCCATCTTGATCAACTTCATGCATGTATGGATGCTGTTCAAAGATGCCGTCCGCACCCGTAACTGGTGGGATAAAATCCGACTATGGTTTATGCCTACGGGATGGAGACCAGCCGATGTTAAAGAAAAGTATCCTGTACAGGTCATTAATGATGCTTATACCCAACAAAAATACGATCCCTACGCCTCTCCCCTTATGCAGGCATGGTCATGGACCCAACTCGTAGTCCATAACCTACTGATGTACTACATGCTGGTATCCATAGCCAATTTACCCTTTTTGGATATCCTGCTCTATACCATTTTCCTGATGATCTCCATTTTCTCGTATACGACCTTAATGGACAACCATAAACTGGCCTTTCCCATTGAGCTTGCGAAAATTGGCGTAGGGATTTGGATTATTTTTTCCCATCAAGGATGGTTTGGTATGGACCAACTATTTGCCGGGGCCACCCTAGCAGTAATTGGCTATTTTATCCTTTCTTTGGTAATGACGGTTTACTTCCTATTCTTAGAGCAAAAACCACATCAAGCATGGGAAAGAGGATGAGGGAGAGGATTTGATCTTTAATCCATTCCTATGTACTACATACTCTTTTACAAAACGGTAGAAAACTACGTGGAAAAGCGCGCTCCCTATCGCACGAATCATTTGGCACATGCCCAGGAAGCCTATGATAGAGGGGAAATTGTCATGGCTGGTGCCTTAGATGAGCCTGCGGATTCGGCAATATTGATTTTTAGAGATGACGCAGCGGCTCGGAGTTTCGCGGAAAATGATCCGTATGTGCAGAATGGGTTGATTACTTCCTGGGAGGTGAGGCCTTGGAAAGTTGTCGTAGGAAACTGAATTATCTATATTCAATACATGAGTGGACCTAAGCTTGCACCGAAATGGAAACGGCATGTACAGACAGTAGCACTCATCACCCTGGTTTATGTCCTGTTTGGTCTGCTGGTTAGTTTGTACAACTATTCTCTATTAAGCGACTATGTAAATCCTGAAAATTTCGGCCGGTACAACCCTACACTAGATATCTTAATCAACGTCATAATCGGGCTGATTGCAGGAATCATTGGAGGTTCTGGCGCCATCTGGCTCAATCAAGAATTATTCCGCAAGAGGTCTTATGGGTATAGCCTACTTACAACCTTCATCTTATTTACCCTTCTATTTACCATCATTACTCTCATTGTTGCCATTACCTCTATTTCCTTTAGGGAACCCACTGAAGCAAATCCAGGGACCATATGGAATCGACTCGTTGATTTTATTTTTGATCCGGTGACAGCGACCTTCTTTATTATATGGTCCAACATAGTCGTATTCACTATTTTTCTCCTTCAGGTAAATGACAAATTTGGACCCGGCGTATTGAAAAAGTTCCTACTAGGGAAATACCATCGTCCACGGGAAGAAGAACGAATTTTCATGTTTTTAGACATGCGATCTTCTACCACCATTGCAGAAAAGTTGGGCAATACCGTTTACTTCAATTTACTCTATGAGGTATTCTCGGATCTAACCCCAGCAATCGTCCGTTTTAGAGGGGAAATTTACCAATACGTAGGGGACGAAATTGTCGTTTCCTGGGAAATTCCAAAGGGGGTGAAACAGTCCAATTGCATCCGATGTTTTTACGCAATTCAGGATACCTTGCAAACACGCGCAGGGCGATATACACACAAATTTGGCGTAGCTCCTGAGTTTAAGGCAGGCATACATCACGGAAGGGTCACTGCTGGGGAAATTGGGCAAATCAAACGAGATATCGTGTATTCGGGAGACGTTTTAAATACCACAGCAAGGATTCAAGAGCAATGCAATAAATTAGGCGTTTCTTTCCTCATTTCAGGAGCAACCCTTGCGCTTGTTAATCCCAGCGAAGCCTTTCAGGCCCAGGCTATGGGTCAAATCAATTTGAGAGGCAAGCAAGATAGGGTAGACCTTTATACAATTAACATCCTTAGGCATTGATCATATGAACACCTATATAGCCCTCTTACGCGGGATAAATGTAAGCGGTCAAAAGAAGATAAAAATGGCCGAACTACGCCAACAGCTTGGAGAGCTGGGCTTGGAAGGCTTACAGACGTACATTCAGAGTGGGAACTTGGTATTTTCAAGTGTCGAATCTGATTCCCTTGTGTTAGCTGAGTCCATCAAACACAAGATACAGGAGGATTATGGTTTTGAGGTCCCTACCCAG
Organism: Bacteroidota bacterium; assembly: GCA_039197765.1. Taxonomy (GTDB): domain Bacteria; phylum Bacteroidota; class Bacteroidia; order J057; family J057; genus JBCCTX01. Next base: position 7,199 of record JBCCTX010000251.1, on the reverse strand, counting down.
GTATGGGGAAAGGGTCTGTGGGAACAGATTTTCACCCAGAATCCCTTTTTACCGGATAAATCTGAAGAAATAGCCAAGCTCCATGTCACACTTCTGGCAGAAATCCCCACAGCTGAACAGTTATCTGTCGTTTCGCAAGTACATTTTCCCCCAGATGAATTTATATGTAAAGACCAGGCTATCTATTTATACTGCCCCAATGGGTATGGTCGCACCAAACTAACCAATACCTTCTGGGAACGTAAATTAAAGGTAGCCGCAACTACGAGAAATTGGAAGACGATGACTAAATTGAGGGAAATGGTTGAGGAGAGATGAGAAGGCCGGGAGGGAGGCGAGAGAAAAGCTAATACGTTCTTTTTTCGTGATATTGCTTACTCCTTGAACTTTTACTCCTCTCTGGAAATCGTTCCAACCTCTGGCATCCATAAGGTAAATTTTATGAAAAAGATTCTCAGTATAGGTATACTGCTAGGTTGCATAAGTTGCCAACCGATAAAGATACTTGAAGACCGCCGCTCGGGAAAATCATCTACGCGAGCGCTTGAGACCTTCGCCTTTTCAACCTTGGAAAAGCGCGTAAAAGTCAATCACGCCAACAGCTCGAAGACGGAGGAATTTTTGTACGAAGAATTGCAAAATACCTTGGAAGACCAAGGCTATATCTATGATGATGAAGACCCCGATTTTCTCGTCGATATGGAGTTGATCCTGAGAAATATTAAGCAGAATAATACGAATAACAATGTATATTCGGGTCCTTTCCGCATGCAAAGGTTTTATTATACGGGAAGATTTGATCAATATGGATTCTACGATGACATTCGGCAAAACTCCTATTCAGAAGCTAAGATCCGTATCCTGGTTGCCCTAGGTCCAGAAAATCAACAAGTGTATGAAGGTGCTGCCCGTACCCGTTTAGGCACCAAAGCCAAGAAAGGGGTAAGTCGCTTAGAAATGACTATCGATAAGCTTGTAGGAAATTTTTCCAGAACCCCATGAAAAACCAATTAGCTTTTTTGCTTTTGGGTTGGTTTTTTTTATTGAGTCTCCCCGCCCAACATTCTTCCAAGGAGGTAGATAGCCTAACCGCTTTACTCGATAGAACTCCCCCTGATAAACAGCGTGTGGAGTTGCTAAATGCACTTTCCAAAAAGTTGCGGGGCAAAGCCCATACCTCCGCCATACAGCACGCAGAAGAGGCCAGGATTTTAGCCCACAAACTTTCTTACCCTCAAGGTCTTGGCAATGCCTACCTCAACAAGGGATGGGCACTTGCCGGTACGGGAGCTTCCGACAGTGCGGAATGGTACTATCAAATGTGTCTCACATTCGCGCAGGAAAAGGGTCTGGAGGAAACAGCAGCTTGGGCACATATGAGAGTAGGAGAGCATTACGTATTTCGCAATGCCTATCGGCCAGCAAGAAGACATCTGCTCCAAGCGGAACATTTTTTTGGAAATAAGACCCCATCAGAGGCCTTGGTCTGGGTAGAAAATGCCTGGGGGCTGTATTATGCCTTTCAAAATGCCTATGATTCGTCTAATATTCACTTTAAAAAGGAATATACCCTCGCAGGGAAGATCCAAATTCCAAGGGCACAGGCGGCAGCTATGGGGAATATGGGAATCAACTTCAGCAAACTTGAGCAACTAGATTCTTCACTTCACTTTTACTACCAAGCCTTGGAGATAGATGAGCAAATTGGTAACCAAAGAGGCTTGGCAAGTAACTACCTCAACATCGGGAATATTTATGACCGTCAAGGGAAAGTCCCGCAAGCAGAGGAGGCTTATTTAAAAAGCTTAGAGATTGCACGAACCATTCAGTTCAAGCGGAATATTGGAAATTGCCTCAATGTGTTGGGGGAGCTCTACAGGGACCGCAAGGAATACGATAAGGCCTTGGCCTATTTCAACGAGAGTTTGGCCATAAAAAAGGAAATAGGAAACGAACGCGCGTATACCAATTCTCTTTGGAACAAGGCAAAACTATTCCAACTACAAGGAAGGTTTGATGAGGCCTTGGCAATCCTCGATACCTGCATTGCCATTCGAGAGCGCCTTGCCTATCAATCAGGGCTCGCAGGAGCCTACCTGTTGAAAGGGGAGACCTTTATGGAAATGGGAAACTACTCAATCGCCCTCCCTCCACTTCTCAAAAGCCTGGAGTATGCAGAGGAAATTGCTTCCCTTCCCCGGCAGCGAGATGGAGCCAAAGCCCTATCGGATTGTTATGCAAAGTTGGAAAAATACGCAAAAGCTTTCCAGTACCAAAGCTTTTATGCAGAGGCGCGGGATAGCCTATTGAATGAAGCAAAAATTCGCCAGGTACTTGAAGTTGAGGCTAAGTATAACTCACAGAAAAAACAGGCTGAAATCAGTAACCTACAAGCGGAAAAGGCCCTGCAGGACCTCAACATACAAAAGCAACAGACTGAAAAGAATCGCCTATACTGGGGGATACTTCTCCTGATTTTTGTAGGCATCGCCTCCTTTTTTCTATATCGAATTCGACAGAGGCAACGGATTCAACAGAAAGAATGGGAAAGAGAGCGGGAGCAAATGGAACGGCTCAAGCAGATCGATAAAATTAAGGACCAATTTCTTGCAAATACTTCTCACGAACTTCGAACCCCACTACACGGTATGGTGGGTATGGCCGAGTCCTTGCTAGGACAAACTCCTGATCTCGAACAGCAAAATAACCTTGAGATGTTGATCGCATCGGGGAGACGCCTTAGTGCAATGGTCAACGACCTGCTCGATTTTTCACTTTTGAAGAACGAAGACCTACAGCTTCACCTAAGGCCCGTTGACATGTATACCCTTTCGGACCTGGTCCTACACAGTTGCCGCACCTTGCTAAAGGGGAAGCCCATCGCGCTGATAAACAACATAGAGAAAGACCTACATCCCGTTCACGCCGATGAAAATCGCCTCCAACAAGTATTATACAACCTCATTGGAAACGCTATAAAATTTACCGAAGAGGGGCGTATCATTTTAGGGGTTGAACAAGGAGACTCCAAACCCTTTATAACCTTTTTCGTCCAAGATTCCGGTATAGGGATTCCACAAGACAAGCAAGAACAGATTTTTGAAGAATTTGAGCAAGTGGACGGCTCCCTATCAAGGGCCTATGGAGGAGCAGGGCTAGGACTGAGCATCTCGCGGCAGTTGATTGAGCAACAAGGCGGAAAACTATGGGTAGAATCTCAGCCCCAATTGGGATCAACCTTTTTCTTTACCCTTCCTGTAGCTAAAGAGAAATTGTCCAGTACATCCCCTTCTCTTTTGCTTACCCATAATTCAAGGACGCAGCAAGAAGTTCTACCCCCATCTGAAGCCCAACACCAACCTATTTCATCCCGTGAACCCTCATCCCATAAGGTCTTTCAAATTCTCATCGTAGATGATGAACCGATTAACCACAAGGTCCTCGAAAACTATCTCAGCAATGGACCCTATCGCTTGGAGTTCGCCATGAATGGAAGTGAAGCACTAGAAAAAATCCAATCCAACCCTTTCTTTGATTTGGTCCTGCTAGATATCATGATGCCCAAGATTTCTGGCTACGAATTGTGCAAGCAATTGCGGCAAACCTATCTCGCCTCAGAATTACCCATCATTCTTGTAACAGCCAAAAACCAGGTTGAGGAATTGGTCCATGGACTGGATATAGGGGCAAATGATTACCTCTCGAAGCCGTTTTCTAAAGATGAATTTCTAGCGCGCGTTCGAACCCACCTAAATCTACATACCATCCATCGGGCGACCGGAAAGTTTGTCCCCAATGAGTTTCTTAAGGCGCTAGGAAGAAGCACCATTACCGAAGTCAAACTCGGGGACCAAATTGAACGAGAAGTCACCATTTTCTTTTCAGACATCCGAGACTACACGTCTCTGGCTGAACGGCTCTCTCCCAAAGAGACTTTTTCCCTTATCAATACTTATACCTACCGTTTGGGTCCCATTATTCGATCAAAATCAGGGTTTATTACCAATTATTTAGGGGATGGAATCGTTGCCTTATTTCCCAAAACCGCGGACCAAGCCCTAGAGGCTGCCGTGGACATGCAGCGGGCAATCGCCCAGCTCAATGAAGAGCGCAAGAGTACCCAACTTTCATCGATAAGGGTAGGAATGGGGCTCCATACAGGTCCACTTGTCATGGGAATTATAGGGGACGAAGAACGCAACGAAGCCGCAACGATTTCCGACACAATGAATACCGCCTCCCGAATAGAAGGCCTCACCAAATACTTCGAAAGTCCTCTATTGTTCAGTGGAGAAACCTTGTTGAAGCTACAACACCCTGATAATTTCTCCTATCGTTTCCTCGGCCATTTTCAATTGAAGGGGAAACGCAGCTCTGTATCGATCTATGAGTGCTTGAACGCCTTACCTGAAAAACAACGCATGCGTAAATTGGAGCTTATAGATATTTTTCAAACGGGACTTGCAGCTTACTATAAACAAAACTTTTATGACGCTATCGACGCCTTCCACGAAGTATTGGCAAAAGACCCTGCGGATACCCCTAGCAAAATCATGAAAGACAAATCCATCCATATGCTGACTGCAGGCGTTCCAACCGATTGGAATGGAATTGAAGTTTTAGACAGTAAATAATGTAGAAATTCAACCCTTTTGCTATATTAAATCCAATTTACCATTGAAAACCCATGGCTTCGAGAGAAATTGAGGTGATTTTGAGTAGGCAATTGGCGGATAGTCTGTCCATTCCTGTATTTATTACCGATACTGAAGGGGCGCTCATTTTTTACAATGAGCCTGCAGGAATACTATTGGGTAGACGCTTTGAGGATACTGGGACGATGCAACCGGGAGAATGGACACGGGCTTTTTTTCCCCAAGATTTGGAAGGGAATCCCCTTCCCCCTCATCGGCTTCCCTTAGTCCAGACCTTAAAGGACCGAACGCCTACCCACGACTCATTTTGGATCGACAGCATGACGGGTGAAAGACACTTGCTCTCTGTTACAAGTATTCCTATAATAGGGCGGAATAACCGGTTCCTGGGAGCAATGGCAATATTTTGGAAAACTGAACAACCATGACCATTAAGATTTGGGGCGCAAGAGGTGCGATCCCTACATTTGGTCCAGATACCCAACGCATAGGAGGGAATACTTCCTGTATATCAGTAGCTGAGGGTAATGAACTATTGATTTTGGATGCCGGCTCCGGTATACGAAAACTTGGGGAATCATTTGATTCCGAAACCTATCCCCTTGTCCATATTTTTCTCACCCATCTTCATATGGACCATATACAGGGACTAGGGTTTTTCCGCCATTTCTTTAACCCTCGGATGAAAGTCCATCTGTGGGGGCCTCCTCATCAAGGGGACGACTTACAACAACAGCTCAATCGATATTTATCTCCTCCCTTATTTCCCATCCGGCTTAGAGACTTTTCCTGTGAACTTCACCTCCATCAAATTCCTAAGCAAGCCCTTTCCATTGGGCCTTTTCGCATAGAACACAAATACATTTGTCATCCGGGTCCGACCTTAGGGTATCGCATTACCCATCAGGTTACTGGAAATGTACTTACTTATCTCCCAGATCACGAACCAGCACTCGGCGTTGAGGACTTCCCACAGGCTCCAGAATGGACCTCAGGATATGAATTGGCAAAATTTGCAGACGTCTTGATCCACGATGCACAGTTCACCCAAAAAGAATACGAAACCCGAGTAGGCTGGGGGCATAGCACCATTGATGATGCCCTAAAGTTTGCCCAAATGACTGAAGTAAAGCACTTGGTATGCTTTCATCACGACCCCAACCATACCGACGAATTTTTGAATAAAATGCTGGCAGATTGCTTAAATTCACACGCCTTCCCACTTCGGGTAAGTCTCGCTCAGGAAGGAATGACCCTTGAATTGTGAAATAGATTGAGAGAAACGAGAAGACAGAAGCAATACCATTGAGGATATACTTAATCTACTATATACCTCTTAGCCAAGCACTTTATCAAAACCTTAAATAATAGCAACTGATTACCCAATACCTATTACTAACTTACTACTTATCACTTACCACATATTACTTATCACTTACTACCTACTACCTAATCACTTATCACCTAACACTTTCTCCCTATGAACATACTCGAAACCCCATCGGAACGCTTTGAAAATCTACCAGACTATCCATTCGCTCCCAACTTCTTGGAGGTAGCACCTGGAATGAATATGCACTATGTAGTAGAAGGGCCTATGGATGGTGAGGTCGTATTGCTCCTTCATGGAGAGCCTAGTTGGTCTTTCTTATACAGGAAGATGATTCCTGGATTTGTAGAAGCAGGCTACAGGGTGTATGCTCCTGATCTCATAGGCTTTGGCAAGTCTTCGAAACCCGCCGAAATGACGGATTACACCTATCAAACACATGTAGATTGGGTAAGGAGTTTTTTAGAAAAGTTAGGATTGACTGGTATCAACTTGTTCTGCCAAGATTGGGGGGGGCTGATTGGCCTACGCCTTGCAGCTGAAGACGGTGATCGCTTTGCGAGAATAGTCGCGGCAAATACCGGTATGCCCACAGGAGACCAGGAAATGCCCAAGGCCTTCCTGCAGTGGCAAAAATTTTCCCAAACCGTCCCAGAACTTCCAGTCGGAACGATTCTTCAAAATGCTACAGTACGAGAATTAAGTTCAGAAGAGATTGCGGCATATGAAGCTCCCTTCCCCGATGCAAGTTACCAAGCAGGTGCAAAAATATTTCCTTCCTTGGTCCCTACAAAACCTGATGATCCAGCGTCTGAGGCCAATCGAGCTGCTTGGAAGAAACTTAGAGAATGGGACAAACCCTTTCTAACCTTATTCAGTGATTCAGATCCCGTTACGAAGGGGGGAGAAGGTGTAATGAAAAAGCTTATTCCTGGTACAACAGGCCAAGATCATCATATCATTGAAGCAGGAGGGCATTTCCTTCAGGAAGATAAGGGGGAGGAGATTGCCGAACGGATGATCGCATTTCTTCAGAGTACATAAAATGTCTTGGAAACATTTTCTTGAAGAAGAGGGGGGCTAGATGAGAACAATGAAACGGACACCCACGAAGAGGTTTTCAATCGTGCAAAGATTCACATTTACAAAAGAAAGATGACCCGTTCTACTTCCCCAAAAATAGCCCTTATTACAGGTGCCAATAAAGGTATAGG
>JBCCTX010000250.1:0-11408 GCA_039197765.1 Bacteroidota bacterium | reverse complement strand
GTAAACCAGCAAGTTGTAATGGATGATTTGTTCCAGCCCCAATAGGGAGCGCTATGCATCCATTTTCCTAGTGCTTTCTATCCATTCATCTTCAGCCTCTTGATCAATAATCTTTTTTTGCAGCTTTGGAATAGGGAGATAAAAATAGCTATAGAGTCAATGCTTATTTTGTGGCCAAAATTTTTTGCAAATTAAGTCTTCAATTACATTCATACCACAATTAAACTCGGACTCTTACTACTATGAACCGTAAAACCTTTATCCAACAAAGCGCCGCCCTAACAGCCTTATGTTACCTTCAACCCATACGAAGCATGGCACAAGCAATCCAAGCCTTAGACGTTATCGGTATTCAACTCTTTTCCCTGCCCAAATCCCTTGAAGCAAATGTGGGAGAAACCTTTGAAATGTTGGGAAAAATGGGATATAAAGAGATTGAACTCTATGGCCCCTATCCCTTCAGTGCAGAATCAGCTAAAAAGCGCTGGGAAGGACTGGCGGGAATGTTGGGTTTCAGCGCGAGTGGCTTCTTTGGCAAAAGTCCTAAGGACCTAAAAGCGCTCTTAGACCTAAATGGACTCAAAACTACTTCTGCCCATACGGATCTTGACACCCTTCGAAACCATATAGGAGCTTTAGGAGAAGCCGCAGATAAACTGGGCTATTCCTATGTTGTATTACCTGCTATCCCTGAGGAAGAGAGGCAATCCCTGGACGATTTCAAGCGCTTGGCAGAGGAATTCAACAAGATTGGAGCAGCAGCAAAAAAAGTCGGTGTAACCTTTGCCTACCACAACCATGGATATGGCTTCCATGAAGTAGAGGGAAAAATTCCTATTAACCTCCTGTTTGAAGGACTCGATCCGGAATTGGTCGCCTTAGAGATGGATATTTATTGGACCACAGCTGGGGGAGCCGATCCTATTGATTATTTGGATGCCTTCCCTAAGCACTACAAACTCATGCACCTTAAAGACATGAAAGCGCACAAAACCTTCGCCACAGATGGGAGTAGTCCACAAGAATGGATGGCCTTATTTCCCTTTATGACAACTGCAGGGGAGGGCGTATTAGACTTACCCGGGATCATCTCCAAAGCAAAAGAAATAGGGGTCCAGCACTTTTATGTGGAGCAGGATTTAGTCGCCAATCCCGACATAGCCCTCCAGGATAGTTTCGATTATTTGGAGGCTTTGTAGCTTTTTTTAAGGAAAAGTTTTTTGGCTTATTCTGCGATATAGCTCTGAAGGAGTTTAATCTGCTCAAACAGGAAGCAATGAAATCCCGGTTTCTGAGCACCTCCCTAGGTTTAGAGATAGTTCTGCGCAAATAGATTGCGTAATACCCTAGCATTATTGCTTTTAATATCTCTATACATTTATACTTAGCTGAAGAAAAAATATTAAGTGCCTTACCATGTGTTATTATATCACCGCACTACTAAAGCCCCAAAAAGAGGCAAACCGATTCCAACAAATCATTGAAAAATATGGCAAGCATATGTCAAATGCAAATGATGGGCGATATAATGTAGTTCTTGCTCCAGATGAAGTATACGTCTATGCAACGGGGAAATATTGCGACTGCGCTACGGAATTAGGTACACTCCGAAAATCAAAAATTAAGCAAGTATCAGACAAAGAAATAGCAAAACTCCGCAAGAAAGATTGGTCAGCAAATAAAATAAAGCGATACCTTGAAGAGAAAGAAAAAGCTTACAAGCGGAAGCTGAAGGTGGAATCTTCGATGAATAGATACCTAATAGCCAAAGGCAAAGACCCAGATGGATGGATATCCATTGCAAAGGACTTTTTCGATGTGAATCCCTATGCACAGATTGGACTTGTGAAACACTGGACTACCAAAAAGTTGAATCCAGAGGTCTTGAGGAAAGAGAATAGAATTGATATTGCATGTGATAAAGACCTAGCTGGGAAATTACTCAAAATGGAGGAAGATACCTGCTATATGATTAGGAGATCAAGATAACTTGCTCAAACAATGTATACCTCATAGGAGATTTATTTAAGCAAGTGAAGTTTAATAATGGGTGAGTACCTTGTAAAATAAGGTACTCATCCCCTTACTTTCAGCCTCATCCATTCCCCAAAAGAAAAGATACTATGCCTATCATCCAACTTGAAATGAAGATTAACGCAGAAATAGGCATTGTCTTTGACCTGTCTAGAAGCATCGATTTGCACAAAATATCCACCCGCCATACCCATGAAGAGGCTGTGGCGGGAGTTACTTCTGGGCTAATAAAAATGGGAGAATCCGTAACCTGGCGAGCCAAACACTTTGGGATTTATCAGAAACTGACCTCAAAAATTACGGCTTTCGATCGGCCTAACTACTTTGTAGATGAGATGGTAAAAGGGGCCTTTAAGCGGTTCAAGCACGAGCATATCTTTGAGGAACAGGAGGGACAAACCTTGATGAAAGATGTATTTGAGTATGAGTCTCCGTTGGGTCTTTTAGGAAACATGGCAGATGCCCTAATTCTTGAAAAGTATATGAGAAGACTACTAGAAAAGCGAAACGAAACGATCAAAGTATTTGCAGAGACAGAGCGGTGGAAAGAGGTTCTAGGGTAAAAAAATCTGATTTACAATTACAAGTAGGATTTCGTAATTTTCTTCATCCCATTTTTTCGGTTGGAAGAATTACAAAGGTATGAAGCAAGGCATAGATATTCTACAGATCCCCGATTGTATCCTACCTGAGTTAATCACTCAGGATGAGACGCCAGCGTCCATTCACTTTTATGAAAACCCTACAGGCGTATCACGGAGTAAAGTGGCCCTTACCACTTTCCTATTTAGCTTTGTTACTTCAGGGGAAAAGCAGATCACACATATCAGTAAGCAAGCCAAGGTCTCCCAGCAGGAGTTTTTACTTCTAAAGCCTAGCCACTGTCTGATGACAGAAAAGATTGCTTCCAACCAAGGCTACCAATCCATCCTTTTCTTTTTTAAACCGGAAGTCTTTATAAACTTGGATATAGCTAAATCCAACTCATCTGAAGCCAAGCATCCAGAAGAAGATTTCCTCGTTTTACCTGTGGATGACTACCTAACCCATTTTCTCCATTCCCTCCAACTGCTCAAGACTTCAGGTATTAGCCTTTCGGGAGATATTGCCTATGCTAAATTCCTAGAGCTACTCAACTACCTAGTGCGTAAACAGGGAAACCATATTGGACAATTTTTACTGGGCTCTGTCCATTCCACTGTAGAAGATAGAGTAAGATTAATTACAGAGCAAAACCTTGAGCGCAAGCTGAGCATTGAAGAATTGGCCTTTTTGAGCCACCTAAGTGTTTCTACCTTCAAGCGAAAGTTCAAAGAACTCTATCGCGAAACGCCTTCCAAGTGGTTTCTGAAGCACCGGTTACTCCACGCAAAAAGACAAATGACGTTCATGGGGAAATCTCCCAGTGAAGTGTACTGGGAAGCAGGTTTTGAAACCCATTCCAGCTTTTCACAGGCTTTCAAAAAGCAGTTTGGCTACCTACCCAGCCAAAGCAAAGCGCATTGACCCTTTCGCGACATTTTTCGACTGATTAGCCCTAACCTTAGCCTAGGCATTTTGGGGAACTTTGATCATCTATTCATTTAAACAGAATCTGTATGAAAGTTTCCATCATGATTGCCTTACTAGTTGTGGGTTTCCAAGTAGCAGAAGCGCAAAATACCTTTACCCTAGTGAGTAATGAAATAGGCGGACAAGCCGAGCAAGCACATTTTTTCCAAGGTTTTGGTTGTACAGGGGCAAATGAATCCCCACAGATAAGCTGGAAAAATTCTCCAGAAGGCACCCAAAGTTATGCCCTTACCCTCTATGATAAGGATGCCCCTACAGGAAGTGGATGGTGGCACTGGCAAGTCATCAACATTCCCACCTCCGCTACTGAAATCCCAGCAAAAGCTGGCGATGTTACACAGGACTTGATGCCCAAAGGAGCTGTTCAAATCCAGACGGACTATGGGACCTATGGATATGGTGGGCCTTGTCCACCAGAAGGGGATGCTCCCCATCAATATGTCCTCACCCTGTATGCCCTAGATTTAGCTTCATTAGAGTTAACCAAAGATACAAGCTCAGCAATCGTTGGGTATATGATTAACTCCCACGTGATCGAGCAGGCATCTATCGTCTTTTACGCCAAACGGTAGAAATCTTTCCCAATTTCCCATTCTTCCTGATCTTCAACTTAGAAGATCAGGAAGATTTTATCTTTTAAATGCAACCCCTCGAACGAGAAATAAACCCAATTTGAATAAAACCTGAAATCGCTCAATCTGAAAAGGGTGTAGGCCCTATCCCCCAAAATGCGTAAGTTGCTTTTTTAAATTCTCGTTACATAAAAACTACTCGCATGCACCTGGAAACCGATTACCTCGTAATAGGATGTGGGGCCGTAGGTATGGCCTTTGTTGATACGCTGTTAACTGAGACAGACGCCCAAATTCTCATAGTAGATCGCTACGCAAAGCCTGGAGGACACTGGAATTTTGCCTATCCCTTCGTGACCCTACACCAGCCTTCCCAATATTATGGGGTTAGTTCCAAAGAATTGAGTAGAGGGAGAATAGAGGAAAAGGGGCTGAATAAGGGCTTATACGAAATGGCCTCAGGGGGGGAGATAAATGTCTACTTTGAGGAAGTCATGCAGCAAACGTTCTTACCCTCGGGTAGGGTACAATACTTCCCTATGTGCGAGTATAAGGGTAATTATGAATTTGAGTCCCTACTTACTCAGCAGAAATATACAGTGGATGTTCACCGAAAAGTCGTGGATTGTACCATTCTGAAAACGGCAATTCCCGCTACCCATACCCCGAATTTCACAAAAGATGAGGAGGTACAATTTATCCCTCTCAATGATCTTCCTCGAATTCAGCAAGCTCCTGCGGGATTTATTGTCATTGGAGGAGGTAAAACAGGGGTCGATGCCTGTCTTTGGCTATTAGAGAACCACGTAACTCCAGATGCGATTACCTGGATTGTATCAAGAGATGCTTGGTGGCTGAACCGGGAGAACCTCCAACCCACGATGCAGTTTTTTGAAAAAACTATGGGGACACAGGCCGCTCAGACAGAGGCCATTGCCCAAGCCGAGTCTATACCGACTCTCTTTGATCGTCTAGAAGAAGTAGGAGTTTTCTTGAGGATAGATTCTACGATCAGACCACAAATGTTTCACGGAGCTACCATAAGCGAACGGGAGGTGGAGGAATTGCGAAAGATCAAACACATCGTACGCATGGGACGGGTAAAGCATATAGCCAAAGACCAAATCCACTTGGACCAAGGCGTGATTCCTACTTCTGTAAGGCATGTACATGTTGACTGTTCCGCTTCAGCCGTTACCAATCTAGAAACCAAGCCCATATTTCAGGGGAATACCATCACCCCTCAAACGGTTAGGGCCTTTCAACCCTTATTCAGTGCAGCATTTGTTGCCTATGTAGAGGCTAACTACGAAGGAGATGAAAAGAAAAATGAACTCTGCAACGTGGTGCAGTTACCCAATCACGATACAGATTGGATTCCCATGATGGCAGCTCAGATGACCAATCAGTTTACTTGGTCCCAGGACAAAGAGTTGCGGAGATGGGTGCGTGAAAATCGACTGGACGGATACGGGAAAATGGTGAGAAACGTAGACCGAGAAGATATAGAAAAGATGGCTATATTGAGGAAGATGCGGGACCATGCCTTACCCGCTTTATTGAAATTACAGCAGTTTTCTCAAGAATTAGAATCCTCTAACTCCCCCAATATGAAAAATCCTCAGCTGCAAGTAAAGCGCAAAATGTTCTTCCAAAATCGATTGGTAGATATGCCTGAATCCGAAATGGAGATCGAAGCAGGAGAAGTCTTAGTTAAGATTGAAAAGTTTGCCTACACATCGAATAACATTACCTATGCAGCAGCAGGAGATTTATTAGGCTATTGGAAGTTCTTTCCTCCGATGGGTCAAGAAACGGGGGGATGGGGAGTGATTCCCGTATGGGGCTTTGCCGAGGTTACAAACTCGAAGGTTGCAGAGATCTCAGAGGGAGAACGCCTATTCGGATACTTCCCACCAGCTTCTCAGGTGAAAATGAGACCTACTGCCATTGCTCCTGGCCGCTTTGTAGAAGCCTCTCCCCATCGAACCCAGTTACCTGCAGGTTATAACCTATACCGCAGGGTAGACCAAGATCCTACTTACAATCCCGACTTGGATAGAGAGCAAATGCTGTTATGGCCTTTATACGTAACGGCCTTCTGTATTAATGATGCGTTGATCGACAAGGATTGGTATGGAGCAAAGCAGGTAGTGATCATGAGTGCTTCCAGCAAAACGAGTATAGGTACTGCTTATGCCATTCAAGGGACAGAAGGTTCTCCAACAGTTATTGGAGTTACTTCTCCTCGCAACTTAGAGGTGGTACAAGGCTTGGGAATCTATGACCATAGCCTTACCTATGACCAGGTATCGGATATAGATCCACAGATACCCACCGTCATTGTAGATATGGCAGGAAACGCAAAGGTACTGGCTGCTTTACATACCCATCTGGGTGATCAGATGAAGTTCACCTACAATGTAGGAATCACCCACTGGGCAGATTCCCGACCCCAGGAAGGAGTCATTCAAGAAAGAAGCAAAATGTTCTTTGCACCTGGGCACATTCAAAAGCGTATGAAAGAGTGGGGTCCAAAGGAATTCAACCAAAAGAGCACGCAGTTTCTTATGGGTGCTGCTGCCAAAACCCAAAAATGGCTGGAATTCAGGACCGTAAAGGGGCTAGAAGAGTTGGCTAGCCTTCATCCTGCCGTTTGCGAGGGAAAAATTCCCGCTAATCAGGGCTTGATTGTGGAGATGTGAAGTTGAATTCTGGGTTTAAGCGTAAGCGTTCAGAGGTAGCGTCTATCCTTAGGGTTCTACAACTCCTCTGTGTCTTTGTTGCTCCATGTTCAATCTTTAGCAGTACATTCTTCTATGGAATAGAACCAACTTAACAGAACCAAAAATTTGTTGAAGGAGTTTTTATAGTGCGTAACGACACACAACAGAACTCCCATGAATAAGCATATCGTTATCACAGGTGGTACAGGCTATATTGGCCTAACGCTGGCCTCGTACTTGGAAGAGGCAGGCTATACCCCTATCCTCGTTTCCCGAAATGAGCCCAGCTTTCCCATTCCTGGGGGGAATACAAGAGGGGCATTTACCCATTTTACCTGGGATGCCCGAACCCCGGAGGGCTGGGGACATTGTCTAGAGGGCTGCCTAGCTATTGTCAATCTTGCAGGTAGAACCGTAGACTGTATAAAAACGCCAGACCACTGCGATGAGATCCTTCGTTCCCGCGTAGAATCGACTCAAGCCATCGGAAAGGCATTGAAGCGTATCGCTAACCCTCCTAAGGTTTGGATTCAGATGTCTACAGCACATATTTACGGTGATCCTCCTAAACTTTGGTGCGATGAAGAGGCAGCCTTTGGCTATGGTCTTGCTCCTACGGTGGGTAAGGCTTGGGAAGCAGCTTTTCACGAAAGTGCTTTGCCAGGTATGCGAAAAGTTATTTTACGGACCAGCTTTGTCTTAGGCAAGGAAGGAGGGGCCTTACCGCAATTGGCCCAAATCACCCGTTTCGGCTTGGGAGGAAAGGTTGGTTCTGGTAAGCAAGGAGTCAGCTGGATACACGAAACAGACCTAAATCGCCTCATTAGGCGGGCAATTGAAGATGGAACAACAGCAGGGGCCTATATTTCCAGTGCACCGAATCCTGTTTCCTATTCGGACTTTATGAAAACCCTACGAAAAACCCTCAAGGTTCCCTTTGGGCTTCCCGCGGCTGCATGGATGGTTCGTTTAGCAACTAAACTCGTTTTTAGAACAGACCCGGACTTGGTCTTATATGGGCGATACTGTGTCTCCAAAAGACTTAAACAAGAAGGATTTAACTTCTTGTATCCCGAGCTAGGAATGGCGCTATCGGAGATATATTCGGGGAAATCATGAAGTAGTGTTTGGATAGGATACTTTCTCAATACGTAAGTTTGGAATTTTCTTTAACTTGATTGAGTCATCATTCAGGTATGTCAAAAGAAAAGGTACGGCGATTGATTGAGAATAGCTTTACGCGGGAAGCTATATCCCTGCTTAAAGAGATGGGGGAAGACATCCAGGATGGTTCTATCAAAAACCATATCAGTATGTTAGCTGCGAGGTTTAACACACTTACAGAACAAGACATACAGGAAACAGAAAGTCTGGAAAACCAAACTGTAAGCTTAAATAAGCTACATGCCGATATCCTCACCTTATTGTTGGATATTCCGGAGGAGAGTTCCAAAAATCCAGTAGGGAATCAGCCTACCAGTCCTCCATTAGACTCGGCCATAGACAAAGGGATACGAATCGCAATTCTGACGCTCTTTGTCTGTAGTTCCTTGATTTTTATTGTAGGAATGGGATGGATTCTAATCCATACGATGTCCCAGAATGAATTTCAAATGGTTAATCTTACCCCAATCGTCATAGCTTTCACAGGTCTATCGACCTCAGGTTTATTCCACTTTAGACGAAAATCCTAGCACCTCATCTTTATGCAGTACAAATTCTTATCCTTGGTTTTTCTAATCTGTATGTTGGCGGGAATGGTAATCGCTACCCTGCTGTTTTTCAAACTCAAACGTACAGAACAGAAGCTGGTGGACTCGAATATTAGCCTTCATTTGGCCCAAGATAGCTTGGAGCAAGAAAAAGCGTACTTAGTAGAGCAAGAACGGAAGAACACCCTCCTCAAAGATTCGTTGAAAGTGGTGCTAGACTTGATCAGAGATAGGTATGAGGCAGAGGAAAGCGATCCTATCTTTGACCGAAAAGACCGCTTGCTTGAAAAGCTTACAAATGTAGATTACTATGTAGGAGTTTATACACTTTCCCGCAATGAAAGTAATTTGCGGGATATTACTTCCTATTTGACCCAGGAAGGTTATACTTTGGTAGCAGGTACGAATCTTGACAATCGACCTTCCTGGTTAGCCTTAAATTCAACTGTATTTTACTATGATTCTTCCTCGAAAAAGCGGGCAGAACAATTTGCTAGAGAAATGAAACGGTTGACCCAAAAAAGCTTTAACGTTCAGATAGGATCGGGCCTGGGAGTCCCCTCAGACCAAAAAGATTTTTACTTCTACATACACGTTATAGATCAGTAATACTACTCATTGCACGTAAATGAACCGAATTATACTTATTGCATTTATTTTTCTTGCTTGTATTTCATGCCAGGAATCTGTTGAAAAGCAAAGGGAGGAAGTTTCTCCTTATTCTGATAAGCCTAATTTTTTATTCTGCATCGCAGATGACTGGAGCTTTCCCCATGCAGGAGCCTATGGCGACAAAACGGTTCGTACCCCCAACTTTGACCGCCTAGCAGAAGAAGGCCTATTATTCATGAATGCGTTTACCGCCTCCCCCTCCTGTGCACCATCCCGTGCAGCCATACTTACGGGGCAAGAAATGTGGCGATTGGAAGAAGGAGGGCTATTGTTTGGGGCACTATCTGATACGTTTCCTGTGTATACTCGCCTGCTTCAGGAACAAGGCTACGGAGTGGGATTTACTGGGAAGGGCTATGCACCTGGGGATCTGGAACGGGGCGGTTGGGAGGAGAATCCCGCTGGGAAAGCCTACCAAGCGATAGAAATGGATGCCCCTGAAGGAATACGTAATACCGACTATGCAGGGAATTTCGCTCAATTCTTAGCCGAAAGAGACTCGACTCAGCCCTTTTGCTTTTGGTATGGGGCTTCTGAACCCCACCGCAGATATGAATATGGGATTGGGGAAAAAGAGGGCTATGACTTAGATCAGGTGAATGTACCTGGCTTTCTACCGGATACGAAGGAGACCCGCAATGATGTCGCTGATTACTACTTTGAAGTAGAATGGTTTGACAAGCACTTGGGTCGAATGATACACATGCTGGAAGATTTGGGGGAGCTGGAGAACACCCTTATTGTCGTTACCTCAGACAATGGGATGCCTTTTCCCAGAGCTAAGTCCAACCTCTATCACTATGGCGTACACATGCCCCTTTTAATTCATTGGGGAAAAGAAATTGAAGCAGCTAGGACCATTGAAAACCCTGTCTCTTTATCGGACATAGCGCCTACCTTCCTGGACCTAGCAGGGGTTAAAAAACCCTCAGCAATGACGGGAAAGAGCTTGGCTCCCCTGCTAGTAGGAGAGCAAAAGGAAGCACCCAGAGATTTTGTCGTTACAGGATTGGAGCGCCATACCTTAGCAAGGCCCAATAAGAAGGGATATCCTATCCGCGCTATTCATACAAAGGAGTATTCGTATATATACAACTTTGAGCCGGAACGATGGCCTGCCGGAGATCCAGATTTTGATGCTTGGCCACAAGGTATATTTGGAGATATAGATGGGGGAGCTTCTAAATCCCTCTTATTGGCAGATTCCCTAAAGTGGCGGGAGGAATACCTTTGGGCAATGGGGAAGCGCCCTCAAGAAGAGCTGTATAATACAGCTATAGATCCCTATCAGATTTCCAACATCGCCGGAAATCCCAGCTTTCAGGAGGAGCAAACTTACCTGAAGCAACTGCTGTTCAAATATCTAGAGGACACAGGAGATCCCAGAAGTAAAGGTGAGTCTCCTTGGGACAAGTATCCTTACTCAGGCGGTCCCAAGGAGCAATGGATGAATCTTTAGAGGCAATCGCTATACCTCTGGTGTGAACAATAATACATTCTTCTCATCTCTTGCATCTGGCTTCCCCTTATTCTACTCGCGTCAAGGTCATATCCATATCGCCATACTGGGCATTAGCCGAATGAAGCTGTATTTTGTCTCCGTCTAATTTCCCTGTATGTTTGAACGCTGAACCTTCCATGTCAAAGCTGTATGAGAATTCGTCTCCATCGATCGTGCCTCCATCAAAATCTAGGGTACCCAAATCGCTTTCAAAGGTTCCAGAAAGGCTTGTGCCATCTACTTCGTAAACAACTGTAAAGTAGAAGGGGCCCTGCTCGGTGTCGATAGTAGTTTCCCATTTACCTGCAACTCCATCAAGGAGAGAAGTGCTGTGAAAGGAAAAGATTAGTAGTGTAGAAATCAGTAATTTAATCATGGTGAAGAGAATTTTGAGGTTTTCGTGAAGTTAACCCAATGATAGGAATTTATAATAGAAAATATCAATATCCGTTCTTTGGTTGATAAGTTATATATCAATTAGTAATATTTCGATATACAGAATGAAAAAACAGCTAGTATCGCTCCTTACAATTTTTTTTACGTTAAATGCCCATGCTCAAATTGATTTTGAAAAAGGATATTTTATTGATAACGATAATAAGAAAGTAGAGTGTCTAAT
>JBCCTX010000249.1:0-11434 GCA_039197765.1 Bacteroidota bacterium | reverse complement strand
TGTCTTTACCCGTCGCTACAACCGTCTGACCAATGCCGTAAATGAAGTGTATCAGATTGGACTATTTCCCAATTTTATGTATCGGATACAGTTTTAAGTGGATACTATGTATAGTTTTATTCCACATGATAGCAGATGCCATAAAGGCTGTTTATCTCTGACTTAAATGACTTTCAGCTCTAAATATTTATGTAAAAAGTCTCACTTAGTATATCTGCCGTTTTCTTGACAGCAATTTTTCAATATGAGGGAAAATGGTACATAGCCGCACTAATGACAGATTTGGATGGGATTTGATTGGCAAAATTAGAATGGAAGTACAAGAAGTAGGGGAGAATTTGAGTAGTAAACTTTGTGAAAGTTTTCCTTCCATTCATACAATTAAGGATGATAGGAAAATTTTTAGTACGGATGAGAGGACTCGAACCTCCACGGGGTTGCCCCCACTAGAACCTGAATCTAGCGCGTCTACCAATTCCGCCACATCCGCATATGGGGCATTAAATATACGCCTAATTGAAAGATTAGGGAAACTTTTCTCTGAAAAAGATGGTTTCTTTGGGGTATGGAAGCAGTTTCTAAGAAATATACGTATCAAGGAGGCGTGGTTGCAGTAATCGTGATTCTTTGTTGGGGGAGCTTTCTGGCCTACAATTTTGTTACCCCCATTTCCTGGTCATCCCCTTGGACTTATCTGCGCATACTCATCCAGGCGCATTTATTCACTGGCTTATTTATTACAGCCCATGATGCCATGCATGGAGCGGTGTATCCCAAAAATGCCAAAATGAACCATGCCATAGGTAGGCTATGCACCTTTCTTTTTCTCTTCAACCAGTACAAAAAGATGCGTCCCAAGCACTATGCCCACCATAGACACGTAGGAACCGAGAATGATCCTGATTTCCACAACGGAAATCCCCACTTTTTTTACTGGTATTTTGACTTCCTGAAGGAATATGTATCCTTGCGTCAGATCCTATTGGCAGCCATTACCTTCAACATAGCCAAAATTTGGATACCAGAGGCTAATCTCATCTTGTATTGGGTGGTGCCCTCTATATTGAGTACCTTTCAGTTGTTCTATTTCGGAACCTTTGTGCCCCATATGGGTGAGCATGCACCGGACAATCCACATCATTCTCGAACCCAATCTGCCAATCACTTTTGGGCTTTTCTGACCTGTTACTTCTTTGGTTACCACTATGAG
This sequence comes from Bacteroidota bacterium, assembly GCA_039197765.1. Classification (GTDB taxonomy): domain Bacteria; phylum Bacteroidota; class Bacteroidia; order J057; family J057; genus JBCCTX01. Next base: position 10,224 of record JBCCTX010000249.1, on the reverse strand, counting down.
CATCACGATGCACCGAATACTCCTTGGTGGAGGCTCTGGGAACTGAAGTGAAGGAGGATTTTATTCCTGTATATATTTCTTTGTTCGAAAAAAAGTCTCTACATCATTGAGGGCTACTTCTTTTTCAAAAAATGTTCTGGTGGATGCTCCCCACTTTCATATAGTACCCGTCGTAAGTTTCTAACCCCTTTTCGGTTTAATTCCAATTTCTGGATCGTCGCCCTTCCTATCTCAGAGATTCCCTTAAGTTCCTTATAAGATTTCTTCCATCTGAAATGGTCCTTCCATCGATCTTTTCGAGGGTTGTACAAGGGAACTAGTTTTTTTGTCTGGGGGTCCACCGCCTCAGTATGGGTGTATTTCCTGCGGTTACAACCTTGACAAGAAAAGGCGAGATTATCCGGATCATTGGAGCCTTTTTTTGAATAGGGTTGTATATGATCTACGGTAAATCGGTCTGCGGAGAAAAATTGTTGGGAATAGCAGTATTCACAGCAGCCGTTCGCCCGCATTTCTACCTCTTGCCGTACTTCTGGGGATATGTATCTGGACATGTCAAACTGGCTGAATACCAAACTCCTCCATTATGGAACGGAGGGAGGTATTGCGCAGTTTCGCAAGTTGCATGGAAAGTTCAATCAGGCGTGCGTGTGATTGTTCTTTTTGATCATTTAGTTGAATTAAGCGCTTACGGCCTTTTTTGCTAAGGGTACCTCTATCATCTTCATTAGACAGATACTGGTATTCATCCCACCATTCATTGGATAGATTTGCCTTCTGGTCGTTAATTTTCTGTACAAGGTCTAGTTCCTGGGATTGATCATTCTCAAGTACAGAAGCTTGCATATTGACCTGTGATTCCAAGGTATTAACTATATAATTTGCAACGGAAACCCCCTCATTATCTGCCTTTTCTCGTAGCCTATGCTCCAATTCTTGCGATAAATGTAGAGTTATTGCCATTCCTTGTTATACTAATATTCCGAAAACGGGTTTCAAAGTATCTATTCCACTAAGATAAAAATAGCAAAAATATAAGAACTGAGAGGAGTTTTATAGGAATTTTGCAAAAATTCTGAAGGATTCTGCTTTAATTAGAAGGAAGTGAATGCTTGACTATGAACCTACTGCAAAGATTACTTCTATTTTCTGTCCTAACAAGTGGCTTAGTTGCTTGTACCCCTTCAGGAACTTCGTCCCAGTACCCTAATCGCCCCATTACCTACATTGTCCCATGGAGTCCAGGGGGAGGGACAGACATCTCAGCTCGTGCCCTTGCTGTTACCTTACAAAACGTCTTAGGGCAGCCTGTCAATGTTGTAAATCGTACAGGGGGAGGAGGGGTTGTAGGACACCTGGCACTTGCTCAAGCACAGCCAGATGGGTATACCATTGGGGCAGTCACGGTAGAAATTACCATGATGCATTGGATGGGGCAGACAGACTTGGCTCCTACATCTTACACCCCATTGGGAAATCTGATGAACAATTCTGCTACAATCACTGTGAGGGCAGACGCTCCTTGGCAAAACCTCCAGGAATTTATTGAGGCAGTTAAGGAAAGCCCTGGAGCGTTCCAGGCTTCGGGTACCTCCAGAGGAGGTATATGGGATTTGGCAAGGATTGGATTTCTCCAAGCCCTCGATTTGCCAGAGTCCGCCTTACCCTGGGTACCTAGTCAAGGGGCAGCACCTGCTATGCAAGAATTACTTGCTGGTGGGGTAGATGTGGTAACCTCTGCCATAGCGGAAGTTGACGCCATGCGACAGGCCGAGAAGGTGCGGGTGTTGGGGGTGATGGCTGAAGAGCGCCTGGATCGATTTCCCGATATCCCCACCATGAAGGAACAAGGCGTAGATTGGACTACTGGAGGTTGGGTGGGTATAGGAGCGCCTAAAAATCTTCCAGAACCCATACGCCAAAAGTTGGATTCGGCAATACAGGTCGCCTTTTTAGATCCTGCCTATCTAGATCCTATGAATACAGCAGGATTTCAGTTAGATCCTAGAGATGGCGGTGCATTTAATCAACTCATGCAGCGCCAAGACAGCATAAATGGGGCAATTCTGAAGTCAGCAGGTTTAGCCAAAGAGTAAGATAACTATGCAAATTTCTCGAGATACTATTTCAGGTTTGTTTTTGTTAGGGCTAAGCATAGTAATTTATCTCCAGTCACTTTCTTTTCCAATGCTGCCGGAGGGTTATCCCGGACCCTCTCTTTTTCCCCAGATTCTCGCCCTGAGTTTAGGCCTTTTGGGCCTAGGATTATGTGTGTCTAGTCTTCGTGAAAAGCCGGAAGAGACGTTCAAAACATCTCTGCAGAAAGGGTCTTCTACAGGCTGGGGCAGAATTCTAGGAGCTATGGCCACTGTAGCATTGTATCCCCTGGCCTATCCCTATCTGACACCTCTCCAGTCAAGTCTAGGAATTCCCTTTAACCCTATGATAGGGGTTCTGGGACTGTGCTTGTTCCTACTCGCTTTAATTGCCAAAGTACCCCTTCGCGCTGCATTGTTAGCTTCCGTAGGCGGCCCCGTATTGGTGTATGTAATTTTTACTCAGCTTCTAGGAGTAGCCCTATGAGAGAGCGCATTCACAATATGTACCGGGTTTCCGAATTTACTTTTCGCTTTGGGCCTTCGGTTTCCTTCCTCTATTATTTTAATCCTAACTTCCTAAACCTATGAGTCAACTTCTATCCTGGGAAGGACTGTTAGCACTATTATTGGGGGGACTCTATGGCTCCCTATTTGGCGCAATCCCGGGACTTACGGCAACCTTAGCTGTCGCTCTATTTGTCCCCATCGCCTTTTTCCTAGATCCCGCCATTGCCCTGCCTGCGATCATTGCGATCTCATCCGTAGCTATCTACGCGGGTGATGTAGGTTCTGCTGTTGCGCGTATACCCGGCACCCCTGCAAGTGCAGCTTATGCCGATGAATTATATGCACTTTCTCAACGAAACGGGCCTATTTTTGGCCTGGGATTGAGTGCCATGGCATCTTCAGTAGGAGGAATTCTTGGAACGTTGTTTTTGATGGGAAGTGCTACAGGGATTGCTGCGATAGCTACCCGTTTTTCCTCCTTTGAATATTTTTGGATAGCTGTTCTGGGGCTTACTGCAGGAATATTTGCCTCTGGAGGATCTCCTCTAAAATCCATGGTTTCCCTTTTTCTGGGAATACTGTTTGCCACAGTAGGGGTAGATCCTACGTTGGGATATGGTCGCTTTCATTTTGGAATCCCCGATTTGATGGGAGGGCTGCATTATATTGTAGCGATGATTGGGTTATTTGGCTTCTCTGAAGTGTTGGAATTTCTTTATATGGGAGATCAAGAGAAGTTATCGGCCCCCAATGTCCAAGGTAATGCCTCACGAGCGTTCTTCTTTCAACCCCTAGTGAGGATGAGGAAGAAAGTAGGAATGATCCTACGCTCTTCTACCATTGGGGTATTTGTCGGCTTTTTACCAGGAGCAGGGGCAGATATAGGGGCTTGGGTTTCCAGTTCGATTCAGAAAGTTCAAGGAAAAGCTACCCCCAATGCTTCCACACAGGAAGAGGACATCATTTTGGCAGGAACCAGTAGCAACAATGCTGCTGTTGCCAGCGCCTGGATTCCTGCCCTTTCTTTAGGTTTGCCTGGGGATACGGTTACAGCTATTGTTTTGGGGATCTTCATGATGAAGGGAATTACACCGGGCCCTTTATTATTTGAGCAGCAATTACCCTTAATCTGGACCCTTTTTGGAACCTTTTTGCTTGCAAATATCCTACTGCTCCCATTGTATGGATTTCTGACTGCCCGCCTAGCGGCATATCTCGTTCGAATCCCCAAAAATCTTCTGATGTCTGTAATCGCTGTGATTTGTTTAGTGGGTGCCTTTACGATTAACCACTCTGTAGTTGATATATGGATCATGATGGGTATGGGACTTACTGCATTTTTCCTTAAACGGGGTGGCTTTCCGTTGGCACAGGTGGTTCTAGGAATGGTATTGGGACGTATACTGGAGCAGAACTTTATGGTAAGTGCCATAAAGTCGAAATGGGATATTAGTAGCTTTTTCGAAAGACCTATAGCTTTAGTTCTGATGAGCCTAACTCTACTTATTATTGTGATGGGGCTGAGGGTCAGGAAGAAACACTTAAGAGTGGAGCCTTAACAGCCCTAAAAATCACCCATATAATTTTTACATGTAAATTACTACAGGGAATAGGGTTATTTCATCCAAATTTTTCCAATCCCGAAAAAGATTTTGCTAAATTTGCGCCCATGATCATTCGTTGTAGGCTTGGATCTCTTTTTTTGCTCTTTTTTTCCCTATGTTTTTCACATGCACAACCTCCAGGGTATTTGCTTCAGCCCGATTTTGTATTCGACGGAAAAGAAATGCACAAAGGGTGGTGGGTATATGTAAAAGGCCCTTACGTACTGGGTATAGGCCCTCCGGATCAAATTCCAATCCCACCTGAGGTTGAAATCTTGTACCTGGAAAATATAACGGTCCTGCCTGGGCTTATCGAAGGACATTCCCATTTCCTACTTCATCCCTATGATGAAATGCCTTGGGATGACCAAGTATTGAAAGAATCTGAAGCCTATCGGGTTGCCCTTGCAACGCAACACGCTAGTGCAACCCTAAATGCTGGGGTAACTACTGTTAGAGATTTGGGTACCGAAGGGGCTGGCTATGCCGATGTAGGGCTAAAAAAGGCTATAGCAGAGGGAAAAATTCCTGGACCCAATATGATCGTTACTACGCGTGCCATTGTTGCTTCAGGGAGTTATGGCCCAAAGGGATTTAGTACGGACTTTGATTTTCCGATCGGAGCGGAAGTAGCAGATGGAGAAGCAGAACTTATCCGAGTAGTCAGAGATCAAATCGGAAAAGGGGCAGATTGGATCAAGGTATATGCCGATTACCGTTGGGGACCCAACGGGGAAGCCCGACCTACGTTTTTGCAAGAAGAATTGGAAACGATCGTAAAAGTGGCAGAAAGTAGTGGTAGAAAGGTTGCGGCCCATGCAGCTTCTGCCGAAGGGATGCGAAGAGCGATTCTGGCAGGCGTACATACCATCGAGCATGGAGATGGGGGAACCCCAGAGGTGTTTTCCTTGATGAGGCAGCAAGGTGTAGCTCTATGCCCAACTCTTTCTGCGACGGAAGCGATCATGCAGTATCGTGGGTGGAAAAAAGGAATAGATCCAGATCCTGAACGGGTTCAGAATAAGCGTAGAAGCTTCGACTTGGCTCGAAAAGCAGGTGTTTCCATCTGCTTTGGCAGTGATGTTGGGGTATTTCCTCATGGAGAGAATTATCGAGAACTAGAATTGATGGTGGAATATGGAATGACTCCTGAAGAGGCACTGAAAACAGCTACCTCTGGGAATGCCGAACTATTTGAGCTCGAGTCTTACGGAAGTATTGCAATAGGAAAGGTAGCAGATTTGGTAGGGGTAGAAGGTAACCCGACAAAGGATATCACAGCTATGCGGGGTGTAAAGTTTGTCATGAAGCGAGGAAAGGTGATTCGCAAGCCTTAAGAAATTCTCGTATTTTACCAGAAAAGAACCACAACTCATGAAGGAACCTAAAAATCGTCCCGCTAAAGCAACTTCCCGCCGAGATATGTTGAAATCTAGTGTACTTGCAGGGGGTGCATTAGCAACCGTTCCATTTTCAGAGAAATACCAGTCCCAGGAAAAACCTTTTCAAGGAGAAGTTGCCTTTATCACAGGAGGCGCAAGAGGGATCGGACGCGCAACTGCCCTAAAGTTCGCTGAGCAAGGAGTAAATGTGGCCCTACTCGATATAGCCACTCAAATCGAATCGGTGGTGCATTATCCAATGGCTACAGTAGAAGATTTGGCTGAGACCCAACGGATGGTGGAGGAGAAAGGCGTAGCGTGTCTGAGCTTTCAGGCGGACGTTCGAGATAAAGAACAGGTTCAAGGAGCTGTATCCCATATTGTGAAGACTTGGGGAAGGCTAGACTTTCTCGTGGCAAATGCGGCGATTGCAACGATTAGCCCCTTAGAAAATATGAGTATGGAAGCCTGGAAGGATGTGTTGGATGTCAATCTTACTGGGCCCGCTCTATGTATTCAGGCAGTGATTCCTCAGATGAAAAAGCAAAAATCAGGACGGATCGTATGTATTTCATCCGTAAATGGCCGTAGAGGATCCGCTAGTGTTCCTAGCTACACTGCCTCTAAGTGGGGATTAATAGGCCTCACCAAATGTGTTGCGCTTGAGGTGGGAAAAAGCAATATAACAGCCAATGCCATTTGCCCTACAGGTGTAAACACAGATATGTTCAACAATGAATGGATGCGTAAGGCTACCGACCCATCCAATCCCGTAGATGAAGCCCTCCACGAATTATTGAAAGAAGAGCATGCTTTACCTGTAGGGATGTTGGAGCCGGGAGATATTGCGGATAGCATTTTATTTTTTTGTGGCCCACAAGCCAAGCATATTACGGGAGTTGTTTTGGATGTAGCTGCAGGGATGACCGCCAAAAATTCTGCATGAAAAATCTTGTCTGGGGTCTTATTGGGTTAGGGATATTCTTTGGAGCCTGTGACCTGGAAAAAAAGGAAGAAATGGACAAACACTTTACTGGTCCCTCTGATCGAGAATATCGCGTTGTCCGTATTGAAGATTCGCTCCAATTGGATGGAACTGGCTCAGACAGCCTTTGGCAATCGATACTATTGAAAAATCCGACTTGATGAAGTGAAATAAATGATCATACGCTTAATCTATTCTAAGCGACAACTAAATGCATCGCAAAGATTTCTTTCAATAAGCCCTTTTTCATAGCCAAACCAAGTATTGATTACCTTTTTTTGTGGGGAAATTAAGACAAAATTTGGCATCCCAATTATTCTATACTTGCTTACAGGCGGGCTATATTCTCCTTTACCATCCCATAGACTTAACCAATTGATTGTGTCCCTCTCAATCATTTTTTCCCAATTTTGCTTCGAAGCGTCCATAGAAAAATTTACTATAGTAAGGGAATCCTTGTACCTCTTTAGCAGGGATCGTTGCTCAGGGATAGATAATTTACTTGGAGAGCATGCATAAGCAGAAAAATGGATGAGAATATATTTATCCTGTATACTGGACAGCTTATATAGGTTCCCTTCTTTATTCCAAGCTTCAATATCGTAAAACTTACTTCCCTTTTCTAGAGGAGGAAAATCTAATTGGACTTTGACGGCCTGAGCGTAAGGGCTTTGTTTTAATTCTTCAGGTAAGTTTTCATACAATACTTTGAGCGTGTCTTGATCAAAGGATTTTTTAAATCTTTTAAATTCTATAAGGGCAGGATAGCTGTTAAAATGTGTTTTGATAAAATCGACACTCAGGTCATTCGCAGAGTCATTTATGGCTTGAATTCTTTGAGAAATTCTATTTTGCTCAATTACGCGCAAACTATCCGGTAAGGAATTTAATTCTGCGTTTAAATTATTAATTCCCTCATTTTTTGTCTGCACAATTTGATAATACTGTTCGGCGATATCTTGTGTAGGGGATCCCTTTGTCTTTACATTCCAGGGAAAATCTTCTAAATCACCCCAAAGCTCTACTTCCTCATTTCCCATAATTAAATTCGTAAAGGCAAATTTATTTCCTTGTAACTCTAGTGAGTATAACATGAGAGGAGATGCATAGGAAAGTTGGCCAGCTAATTCAAATTGGTTATTTATTAGAATAGAACTATCTAAAATCTCATCTGTCTCCAGAGATTTAAGAAAAAACATAGTGCTATCTGAAAAACCTGTTAAGGTAGCAGAAAGCTTAAACCCTTTATGTACCTTTTTACAAGAAATAAAAAAACCAAGGAGACAAAAGGACAGAAATAAATATCTCTTGTTCGACATACAAAAATTTTAAGAAAGTAATTTAGCCATAATTTCTGTTCACTAAAATCCTGTTGATAAGATGCAAGAATGAGAAAAATAGTTTCGCAGAAAGTCGAAGTAATTCATTAATCTTGACTAAACGAGAAATAGCTGGGTAAGAAGGCTTTCTTTCGATTTTTCTACTCACTGTGTTTAGTATCTTAAATTTTTGAATTATGTAATCTATATAATTTGTTTAATTTTTTTATTAAATTATTTTGATTTTGTTATTTGTGCATCTATATTTGTATAGTAATTAGAGCTGTACATATTTTTTCACCTTTCTTTCAGACATCTTCTATCGATTTTACATCGTGCCGGTAGAGACTATTGCTAAGAAATCAATCCATCTTTATGGAAAAGGAACACCACAGCATCTTGTTACAAGCTGTACCCTTTTACATATGTTTAATGAAATACTTAGTTGCACATCTTTGTACGCTGGACGGAAACGGTCCAACACCCAATTCACCCGATCTGACGCATTTTAGCTTAATTGCAAAAGTAGACAAAGGTCTCCATTCAGATCACTTTACGCGCACCATACTTTCTTGCCTGGAGGTCACTCCCAAATTAAATTCTATGGATCAGATGGAAAGATTGCTCAAAAATTCAGTCATTGTTTGGTTGAATTAATTGGGTTGAATGTGTTTGAAGTTTGGGGTTGAAATTTTTTTTGACAGCCCCCAGCCACTACATACAGTCCACCTTTACCTGGCCTTTGCTCTTACGCTGGTAATATGTGAGAAAAATATTTTTCCTGAGTGTCTATGTTAGTATTTAGCTGCCCCATCTGGGGCAGTTTTTTTGGGTTGGGCCATGGCCTGAATTTACCAGGGTCAAGGTATGCATCTACCCTACCGAATGGGTGTTTGAAACACCCCAACCAATGATTGTATCCCAGTCAGGTAATTCCCCATTCGGAGATTTTCATTTGGGCTATGCTGGTTGTTATCACTATTTACCAGAGGTAGAATTACGGCAGGAATGCCTAAGGCCTGGATCATAGGAGAGATGGGGACTGACCCCCCCATGGTGCGCAATGAGAGAGGGACCTTCCCAAAACTTTGTGTTAACCCCTCGCGAAGCCAGGTTCCCAATTCTCCTTCCATCGGGGTTCTAAAGGCCTGATAGGAAATTCGAGAGTTCATCGTGCATAATTTGGGAAAACTGAGCCGTTCTTCTTGCGTAGGATCTCCTTGGAGAATATGATAGCCCTGATCTTGGATATGAGTTTGTATGAGCTGTATTAGGCGTGAGGGATCACTTTCTTGTACCAAACGAATATCAATTTCTGCAGTTGCAGAGGCAGGTATGATGGTCCGAGTTTCCTTTCCAATCCAAGCCGCACCCATTCCTCGTACATTTAGAGAAGGATATTGAATGGCTTCCTGCAGATTTTCCCCCACTTTGTCTACACTCCCAATACCTAAACGTCGATGTAAGGTAGTTTCATCTTCAGGAACGAGTGCAAGTTGAGCCTTGATTGTGGAATCTAGCAGGATCCCATCGTAAAAACCGGCTATTTGTACCCGTCCCTGTTCATCCTTCATAGAGGCGATGAGTTGAGCAAGCCGAACCGCAGGATTAGGGATATAATTTCCATAGTGTCCACTGTGCTGTGGACCTATGGGGCCATGAACAGTCAAGGTAAGGCTCGCTATTCCCCGTGCACCAAAGGTTAGGGTAGGTTCATTACTGGCGTGCATAGGGCCATCCATTATTATCAGGCCATCTGCCTGTAGGTCATTTCTATAGGTCTCTAGTGCTGCCAGTAAGTTAGGGGAACCAATTTCCTCCTCAGGATCCAGAAAAACCTTTATAGAATAATTGGGAGAAATACCTACTTCTTGGGCGGCATCCCATGCTGCTAGGAACATAGAAATGGGCCCCTTGTCATCCGCAGCAGCACGGGCAAATACCCGCCATTCAGGATCTATGGAAGCTAGTAAGCGATTTCGGTCAATAATCTCCCAATTGCCTGATTCATCTTGCATTTTTAGTGCAGGGATATAAGGGTTGGGTTGATTCCACTTGCTACTATCCACGGGCTGTCCGTCGACATGCATGTAAAAAAGGATGGTCTTTTCGGCATTTTCAACCAGCCGCTCAGCAAGTAGGATGGGGATTCCTTCAGTTGGTAAACGCCGAGTTTGGAAACCTCGCTGGGTAAAGGCAGTTTCCAACCACTGCAGGTTGGGCTCTAATTGCTCAGGATAATGCGCATCACAAGGCATAGAGATGAATTCAAGGTACTCTGGGATGAATGCTAGGCCTTTTTGGTAGGCTAGATTCTCTATCTGAGAG
>JBCCTX010000248.1:0-11436 GCA_039197765.1 Bacteroidota bacterium | reverse complement strand
TGTGAAATTTGAGCAAAATTTTGCAGAGGTAGTAGTGTGATTAACCAGGCAACGAGAATGAGTAGTCTATTCCCCATGAGAAGTAAATATTTCTATAAAATTTTTTAACAAAAATATTTATAAAAAGGGAAATTAATGTGCGAAAAAGGCTATTTTTCATACATACGTAAGAATGTTGCCAAAATCTGGTATCTAATGCCTTTGACGACATCCTCACCCTCTGGTATCAGAAGGGGATTGCCCAAAGGTCTCAGCAAATACCCGTGAAAAATAGGAAGGGTCCTTGAAACCTACTTTATAGCTAATCTCTGCAATGGTAGCGTCTGTTTGGTTCAGCAGCTTCTGAGCCTTCAATAATCGAATATGGCGAATGTAGAAGGTGGGGCTTTTCCCCGTTAGATTTTTCACTTTTTTAAACAAATGCCCTCTGCTTAGATGGAGAACATCGGCCAACTCTTTTACCCCAAATTCTTCTCGCGCCATATTCTTTTCAATGGCATCAATCACTTTATGCATGAAAGCATCTGCAGGGCTTTTTCTCAATCCTATCGTTTGCCCTTGTTGATATTTGTGCTGTAATCGCTTTTGGAAAGATAGGATCTGGTCAACCCGAAGGAGTAGTTCTTGGCTATTGAATGGCTTTGGAAGGTACTCGATTGCCCCAACCTTCAGGCCTTCCATCCGCGCAGCTTGTTCAGATCTACCAGTAAGCAGTACCAGGGGAATATGGTCTGTCCGGGGGTCTTTTTTCATTTTTTCTCCAAACTCAAATCCGCTAAGGCCTGGCATCACCACATCACTCACCACTAAGTCGGGTAGGTGTGTTTGGCATAGATCCCAGGCCTCTAGCCCATTTACCGCCTCTAGCAACTGGAACTGGGTGGCAAGACATTCCCTAAGAAAATTTCTGATTTCGGGGTTATCATCAGCAATAAGAATGGTTGAAAAACCATCCATATACGGTAATGGGTACAATTCAATCGGATTGGGAGTAGTGTAGATTACAGTTTCCGGGAGTATTTGTTCGATAATAAACGAACTCCCTTTTCCTTCTTCACTTTCAATGCGAATAGAGCCTCCTTGAATTTCGACCAAGGTTTTTACTAAGGCTAAGCCAATCCCAGAACCTTGAAAACGATGTTCCCTAGCCTGGGAAAAGGGCTGAAACAGTGAGGGTAATAAGGTTTGAGCTATTCCCGGTCCTGAGTCCCGTACTGAAAACCGCAAGAACTGCTGCCCTTCTTTTTCAACCTGTTCCACTGAAAGCCATACTTCTGCTCCGGCAGGACAAAACTTCAATGCATTACTTATAAGGTTGGTCGTAATTTTCCGCCAAGCCTCTTCATCATAGGGAAAAATGAGTTGGGAGAGCTGTGTATCGAAGTGTAAGCTTATAGCCTTTTCCTCTGCTTTGGACTGGAACGAGGCAAGCAAGAACTGTTGCAAGGAGATAAAATCTCCTTCTTTAGCGTCTAACATGGGATTGCCTTCCTGAGCTTTGGCAAGGGCTAGTATTCCTTCGATTTGTTGAGTCAGGTGGGAGGCTTGCTTTTCCAGATCTTCTAAGGGGTTACCTGCCATTCCAGCGTAAGATTCTGGCGCATTTTTCAACTTCCCAATTGCAGAAAACATAAGGGTAAGCGGATTGCGAAATTCATGAGCGATCTGATAAAACCACTCAGTCTTTGTATCGATGAGGTCCTGGATACTTTTTCGCTCCTCCTCTGCTATTCTGCGCTTGAGTTGGATGGTGAACAGGAAATAGGCAGCTGCCCCTAGGATGCCTATGTATAATAGGTATGCCCAGGTAGACCTGTACCAGGGAGGATAAACTGCCAAATAAATGGGAGGATGAATTACATGAAAGGTACTATCAAGGCTGTAGGCTTCTGCTAAAATTCTGTAGGAGCCTGGTGAAATTTGGGTAAGGATGAGTTTTCCCTCCGAGTTCGGTGGTAACCAGGTGCTGTGGTAACCTTCGACTATAAAGTGGAATCGAGTCTGAGAAGGATCTTTAAAGGAAAGGAGCCCAAAATCTAAAATTAGGCTTTGATCTTTTGGCCCCATCAACAGGGGCTGAGCCTGTGTCCCTACCTGGGGAAAGGAGATGCTTGAAGCCTCTTTTGCTTGATTACGCGTTAATTCTTGCCAAGTAAATTTGGGAGTAAATTTCTGGGACTTCCGAACTTCAGATGGGTAAAAGGTATTCAAGCCTTTTTCGCTTCCCACCCAAATTCTCCCCTGTGGATCTTGGTACATAGACCCTAGTAACATCGAGTTACCCAACACTCCATCCTTCTCCATATAATGAATAAAGGATTCTCGCCTGGGATCAAAAGATAAGATCCCATGACTTATAGTACTCAACCAAAGGATTCCCGAGGAGTCTTCCACCATCTCCAAGATTTTATCGTCTACCATGGACGCATCCCTTACCCAACGCTTAAACTGGTTTTGCTGGGGGTCATAGCAATTGAGACCCCCATCTGTTCCAATCCAAATATTGCCATCGCGGGTCTCGTATAAACATTGAATTAAGTTGGAACTTAGGCTGTTAAGATTTTGTGGGTCGTGCATAAAATAGCTTAGCTGCACTTCGCTCTGATGGGTCTGCTCACTGATATGCTCTATGCAAATTAATCCCTTAAGTGTGCCCAACCAGAGTCTATCGCGAGAATCTACGAGCACATCCACAATAAGCATCCCTGCTTGAAATTGGGGCGTCAAAGGGATCTCCAATTCAAAGCTTTCTCCTCCAGTAAGCCCCTGGCAAATCAATCGGTCTTTCACAGCAATCCAGATTCGCTCATTGCGATCTTGAGCCATTTTCCACCATCCGAAGCTTTCTGCTTGTAAGGTGGGGGAAGAAATTTCTTGTAGCGTATGCCCATTTTCTTTCCATCTCCATACATACAAGCCAGACGTATTCTGGGATACCCCAAGGATAGCTCCTTTTTTGTCGCGTAGCGTAGTAATGCATAAATCAGTGCTAATTCTACGGAGAACGCTATCAGGTTTGGTCCATTCGTACAGCCCTTGTGGGGTAGCAAACACATAGCCCGCCTCATTGGAGCATATACTTCGCGTCTTTTTTAAGGGATTTCCCTGTGCGTATACAGGAGAGTTGAGAAAAGGCTTTACTTGGAAAAGCTGAAAAAGTCCTTGATTTGTTCCCAACCAAAAACTTCCCTCGTGGTCTTCAAGCATAGCGTGAAGGGAAATAACTTTTGATAGTTGGACCCCAAATAACTGCTCCAGTGAGAGTATCTGTTTGATTTGAAAAGAAGGATCAAGTTCAATAAGTCCCTCCTTTGCTGAAATCCAAATATTGTGTTTGCGATCCTGAAATATAACGGGGGTGTAAAAATTGCTCTTATGCACATTGATCGAGATCCCCATGGGGATTTCCTTCCAGGTCTGGTCTTGCTGCCTAACCATAAGAAATAGTTCCTGGTCCCCCACATAGAGCAAGCTATCTGAATCTAAGGCATGGATGGCCACTACTTTCTTCTGTGTTTCAAGGGAGAACGTCTGCAAGTTGACGGGAGAAATACCGTGGAGCCCCTCATCTGATCCTACCCAGATTATTTCACTTGTCTTTGACATGGCTCTGACGCGCCGGCCTGTTAAAACTTGTTTTAGTACCCCATCCTTTTGTCGAAAGAGGCCATCAATACACCCATACCAAATGCTGGCATCAGGCATATATAAGATCTGATGTACTTCACGCTTTTCCAGCAGTGTGGCAATAGAATCTTCGGAAAAGGTATTGTCAAGCGGATTGTATAAGCTAATTCCTCCTCCATAGGTACCGATCCGGAGCTTTCCTGCTGAGTCTTGCGTTATACATTTCACCCAGTTTGCCCGGAGTCCATGAGGTTGATCTGGGTGGTAGGTAAATGAGGTTAAGCTTTTTCCATCAAAGCGGTTTAACCCATACTGAGTTCCTATCCACAGATACCCTAGGTCATCTTGGTATAATCCTGAGACCCAGTTCATCGATAGCCCTGATTCCACATCAAACTTTCGGACCTTAAAGGAGGAAAGGGCTTGACTCTTTGAAGAAGAATAGAGGAGGCAAACACTCAATCCAACCAGAAGGAAGGACTGGAAAAAGGGGTAAAACCTGGTGCGTTTATCTCTCTGCAACTTAACTAAAGCATTTACAAATGGGACGGATATACCTTGCAAAATCCATGAGACTCAATGAACGCGTTACGCTCGTAAGTCTTTGCTATGAACAGTATATTATTTCCCGTTTTCACTAGAATATAGATAAAAAAATTTTCTCTCTAGCCGTTTTAAAAAGTCTTTTTTAACAGGAAATTTCCTAGATGAGGAGTACAGGGATATCTCAACCCAGAAGTGAGGTCTCACTAGGAGCTTGATTTGTTTAATGTACTTCCAGATCTATTCCCAATTTATCCTACCAGAACGGATTTGGCAACTAGCCATCGTCTCATGATAGGGGGTATATCAGATAAATCACCTAGGTACCAGAGAAGGATACATAGGTCCTACTCTTGCCCCTACTTCTATTTATAGATTTACCCTATAGACCTATTATTATTTTCAAAGACACATGAAAAATAACCTAACATTTTTTACTAGAATTATTTTCCTTCTATTCCTTGCATGTATACTTTTTGCCTGTACTTCTCCTGAAGCTCGCTTCTCTAAAGTCGATACGCTCCCTTCAGGAGATGCGCAGCAGTACCTTACCTCTCATCTGCATTCCCCCATTAGCTTTATTGAAAACAAGGGCCAATTGGGGATAGACCATCCTGCCCAATTTTATCTCAAAGCAGGAAGTGCACAGGCTTACTTTTCCCCGCAAGGCATTTCTTATGTATTTAGCGTTCCTACCCAACCAGATTCTTTGGAATCAAGTAGTTTCAAGGTACAGCGCTTAGACATGGTTTTACAAGGGTCCAATCCCCAAGTTAATATTCAGGGTAAGCATGCGTATTCAGATACGTACCATTTCTACAACCAGCACGTGCCTCAAGGACTCAATCAAGTCCAACACTTTGAGGAGCTTTGGTATAAGGACCTGTATCCCCATATCGACCTCAAGCTTTACGTTGCTCAAGGTGCTATGAAGTATGACTTTATCGTTCATCCTGGAGGTAAAGTTGAGGATATCAAGCTTAGCTACAAGGGGCAGGACAGTCTTTCCCTAGATACTCGGGGTCAACTCCAAGTCAGGAATTCCCTGGGTATGCTTCAGGATGGTACACCCTATAGCTATCAGCAGATTGCAGGAGAGATGCAGGAGATCCCGTCCAAATTTCGCCTCGACAAAAACCATATTAGTTTTGACCTAGCACCCTATGACTCCACCCAAATATTGGTTATCGATCCTGAGGTAGTTTGGGCAACCTACTATGGATATAATGGGCTCGGTGGGGAGGAAATTCACGAGTCGGCCAATGATATTTGTACAGATTCAGAAGGCAATATCTATGTTGTAGGAGAAGTAAGGGGCTACGCTAGTGGGTTTGCGACGAATCAGGACCAAGGATTCCAAGATTACGCAACCACAGAATACAGTGGAGACATGGATGCCTTTATTGTGAAATTCACATACGATGGCAATCGGATATGGGCTGCCTACTATGGAGGGGGAGAAGAAGACGAAGGCTTATCTGTATGCGTGGACCCCTTTGACAATGTCATTATGAGTGGCTTCACCCAAAGTGCATCTGGAATCGCCTATAATGGCCACGACAATACCTACAATGAATATGGGGTAGATGGTAATCGATTCGATCGGGACGCATTTTTAGTAAAATTTGATTCAGATGGCGAAAGGAGTTGGGGTTCCTATTATGGGGGAGAAGACGCACTGGCAGCAGATACCAGAGCTGAAGAGGGTTGGGGGGTAGAAGCAGACTATTTGGGAAACATTTACATGGTAGGCTTTACTTCCAGTACGACAGGAATTGCTACGGAAGGAGCCCATGATACAGCAATCGGAAACTATGACTATGACGCATTCCTGGTAAAGTTCAATTCGATTGGTACTCGGATGTGGGGTACCTACTTCGGGGGTTCGGAAGAAGATATGGGCTATGACCTATGTGTAAGTCCACAAGGGGATGTATACATTACGGGACAAACCAGCAGTAATGGTTTAGGTCAAGGCGGCTGGGACAATTCCTATCACGAAGATATCGATGCCTTTTTAGCCAAATTTGACGCCCTTGGAAATTTGTACTGGTCTACCTATTATGGCTATTGGGGGCTAGATATTGGGCATAGCCTAGCAACAAATGGTACATATGTGTACCTCGCTGGGGTCACGACGAGTTCCTACGGAATTGCGGATGGGGGACCTGATGAAACGTATAATGGAGGGAGGGACGCATTCTTGGTCAAATTCAATTTCTTTGGAACCCCAGTTTGGTCTACCTACTTTGGGGGGGAAGGCGATGAAGGCGAATCCACAAATGCGCTTGGTCAACCATATTATTTTCCTACTGTAGATGTCGCCCTAAGCAACCTAGAGGAAATATATGTAGCAGGTAATACCGTTAGCAATAACGGGATAGGAACCTCTGGAAGTATCAACCCCACAAGGGCAGGCAGTTGGGATGGATACTTAGTAAAATATCACCCAGATGGGAGTCTACAATGGTCCACCTACTATGGAGGAGAGAACTACGACGCAATTCGAGGGGTAACCACTTCGGCATCCTCTCATATCCTCATTGCCGGTGAAACCTACAGTCCCTCCAATATTGCTGTAAGTGGAAGCCAGAATACGTATGCAGGAGCTGGAGATGTCTTCGTAGCAAGAATCTATCCCTATGGGGATACGCCAGATGGACCTGACGGGTATGAGATTGAAGACGACGACCCCATATTTGGAGAAATAGATGAATTCAAGCTCATCCTCTCTCCTAACCCAACATTTGGCAAGGTTGAGGTGAGCTTCCCAAATGAAAAAGACGGCCCCTATCGAATCCAAATTCTCGACAAGCGAGGAAATGAAGTATATTTGAGTAAAGCGCTTGCAGCCCCCTTAAAGGAAACCCTTAACCTCAGCAAGCTCAAAACAGGGGTTTATACCGTGGTTTTACATGGACACAAAACCAAACAGACCGCAGAATTACAAGTGCAATAGGCTACCTGTTGTACAAAAGTTAGCCCCTCTGCTTGCTCATAGGTGGAGGGATTCTTTTTTAATTCTTGTCTCTTGATTCGGAAAAAGTAGGGGAGTAACTTACCCTATATGAAGTTACCTTTTGCCTTACCACTCATTTGGGGGATGTGGATCTACTCCTGCACCCCAGCTCCTACATCCAGTTCCCCACAAGAACCAGAACCTTCAACAGAATCTGTCCAACTGTTTGAGATTCAACGTGGAACAAATATTAGCCACTGGCTTTCCCAAAGCAAGGTTCGAGGTCCAGAAAGAGCTGCTTTTTTTACAGAAGCAGATGTAAAATATCTCGCAGATTTAGGGTTTGATCACCTTCGAATCCCTATAGATGAAGAGCAAATGTGGGATGAAGCAGGCAATAAGGAATCCGAAGCCTTTGAATTACTACACAATGCATTGGGATGGTGCCATGCCCATGGGCTGAAAGCAATAGTAGATCTCCATATCCTCCGTTCTCACCATTTCAATTACGAAGAGAAACCCCTTTGGACAGAGGAAGATGCCCAAGAGCAGTTTTTTGATTGTTGGAGGGACCTTTCCGTAGAATTGGCATCCTATCCCGTGGAGGAAGTTGCCTATGAGCTTATGAATGAGCCTGTAGCTGACGATCCTGAGGATTGGAACCAACTGGTTGAGAAGGCCGTCGCTGTAGTCCGAGAAAATGAACCCCATCGGAAGATTCTTGTCGGTTCCAATCGTTGGCAGTCAACAGAAACCTTTGATGTCCTTCGCCTCCCGCCAAATGACTCCAACCTTATCGTAAGCTTCCATTTTTATGAACCGTTTCTCATTACGCACTACCAAACAAGCTGGACCCAGATTGGAGACTATACTGGACCTATTAATTATCCAGGAAAGACCGTAGCTGAAGAGGAGCTTGAAAAACTCAGCGATCCCTTAAAAACTGCTGTTCAAAATGCCAATGGCCTATTTACCCAAGAAAGTCTGGAGGAGCGCATCCTTAAACCTATTCAATTTGCCAAGGATCGTGGTCTTCAAGTGTATTGTGGGGAGTGGGGTTGCTACCCTGCTGTCCCAGAAGAAATACGCCTAAGCTGGTATTCGGATATGCGGCAAATCCTGGAAAAGCATGATGTTGCCTGGACTACCTGGGATTATAAAGGAGGCTTTGGGATACGAGATCGTGAGACTGGAGCGCCCAAAGAAGCGCTGATTAGTGTATTGACAGAATAAAGAGAGAACCCATATCCAGCTCGCTTATTTTAGCTCCCCAAGCCCCTCCTCCGAAGCATTAATCCAACACGGCAAGGGCTTATGGATAGTTTTTGAATTCCGAAACTAGAGAATCTCATATTACTAAGCGCATTCGATTATCTACTCACCTGTCTTTCCCATAAATACATTTACCTTAGGATTCATGGGATTACCTGCTGTCCGGCGAAAGGTAACGATCTGTCCCACGTGGTAAATAGCATCTGCTATAGGGCCATTGAGCATGTTCCAAAAGGGAAATTCTGAGCTATTCTCTCCACGTTGAAAAATCACCGCGTATTCTTCCATATCGCCTTCTTTACCCTCTTTAAGCAGTTTACTTGCTTGTTCCAGGTTCTCCAAGGTCTTCTGACGTTTCTCTTTGAAGGTCATTTCTCCCCAGTTTGCAGGGCGAATGTTAGGTTTACGTTGGGGGGCATTGACAATGGTCTCTGATAGACCATAAAGATGATCTAAAGTCTCACCTAGGCTGCGCGCTTCCTTTGTGGGTCTGTAAGTCAAATTTTCTTCTGTTAAGCCTTCAGTAGCCCAATAATACCGAAAGCCTAGGGCTTCCACCATTCGGGCTGCTACTGTCCCTGCCGTATAAGTTTCTGGATATTCAGGAATTTGTTTCAAAGGAAGTACTTCATCCTGCGCATTCATACTACTTAAACATATAAGGCTTACAAATAGAGAGAAAATGTACTTCATATCATTATTTGATTGCTAAGGCTTCAAAATTTTTAGGGTAAGATACAAGATTCCTCGTATATTCTTAGGAAATAATATACCCTCTCAACATGTACACACCATTGCTAAAATTTCTTCTAGGAGGCATTTGTACGGGGTTTCTCCTATCCTGTACTCCAGAGCCTAGTCCTGAACAAACCATAGATAGCCCTAACGTCATCCTCATTATGACAGATGACCAAGGCTACGGAGATCTTTCCTGCCATGGAAATCCCTGGTTAGAGACGCCCCATCTAGATGCGTTACATTCAGAGAGCATGCGATTCACCAATTTTCATGTAGCCACCACCTGCGCTCCCACACGTGGCTCCCTCATGACGGGTAAATACTGTAACCGCGTGGGAGCCTGGCACACTATAAAGGCACGGCACATCGTCTGGCCGGAAGAAACAATGCTACCAGAATTATTCCAGCAAGCGGGATACGCAACCGGTATGTTTGGGAAATGGCACCTTGGCGACAATACCCCCTACCTTCCTCAAGATAGGGGCTTCGAGGAAGTACTTATTCATGGAGGGGGAGGCGTAGGCCAAACCCCAGACTACTGGGACAATGACTACTTTGATGATACCTATTTCCACAACGGCGTCCCAGAGAAACGACAGGGATACTGTACCGATGTATGGTTTGAAGCAGCTACTGATTTTATGAAATCTCATAAGGAGCAACCCTTTTTCTGCTACATTGCTACCAATGCTCCCCATGGCCCGTTCCATGTAGATTCCAGTTACAGCAAACCTTTTCAAGGCAATGAAGCAATCGTCAACGCCAATTTCTTAGGAATGATCGTCAACATTGATGAAAATATTGGGAAGCTAAGGAATCAGTTGGAGGAATGGGGCATTGCAGACAATACCTTACTGGTTTTCCTGACAGATAATGGTACGGCTGCGGGCTGTTCGCTAGATGAGAAGCAGCAAGTGATCAAGGGGTTCAATGTAGGAATGAGAGGTAAAAAGGGATCTCCTTTTGAAGGGGGGCATCGCGTTCCTCTGTTTCTGCACTGGAAAGATGGAAAAATAGCAGGGGGGAAAGATATTGCTACCCTTACTTCTGTCATAGACCTTGCCCCTACCCTGCTCGATCTTTGTGGAATTGAAAATCCTTTACAATCGGAGATGGATGGTAAAAGTCTCCGTCCCTTACTAGAAGGGGCCGATTGGGAGGCAAGAACCTTGTTTGCAGATACGCAGCGAGAGGATTTTCTTATCAAGGACAAAGACTACGCGGTCATGACAGATCAATGGCGTCTCGTCCGAGACGAATTGTTTGACATCCAACAAGATCCTGGGCAAACGGAGGATGTCTCTACTGGCCATCCAGAAGTTGTAGAGCAGCTCAAAGCTGCATATGAAGGCTGGTGGCCGCATGTAAGTCAGCGAAAAGATGATTTTGCAAGGATTCCCATTGGAACAAATCCGCAAGTGCTAACTGCGCATGATATTCATACAGAAGGGGGAGTAGCCTGGAACCAAGGCTATATTCGAAGTGCCTATCCCAACCAGGGATACTGGGCAGTATCCATAGATGCTCCAGGCACCTATACCTTTGACCTAAGGCGCTGGCCTATAGAATCAGGGCTAAGCTTGGGAGATCCTGCACCAGAGGGAGATATACTTCCCACAGGCTTGGCCTACAAAATGGGAAAAGCCCTATCCATAATAGGTGCAAAAGTCAAAATTGGCGAAGAAGAAATCTCCACTCTGGTAGCTGAAGGGGCCGAATCTGCGAAAATTGAGATGGAATTACCGAAAGGTATGCATCAACTTCATGCAGACTTCCTTCTGGAATCCGGTGAAAGTTTTTCAGCATATTATGTATATGTGGAGCCATCCAAACGCCCTTAGAGATATGAGGTTTGAGGTTTGAAAGGTGTACTTTGATCTCCAATCAAAGGTTATAGCCACGGACTACCGACTACCTTACCACCGACCATTTTATTGAATCAAAGGGTAACATGGACTGTCGACTATCTAGCTGTGGACCTCATTCTCTAATCATAGGGTATAGCCACGGACTACCGAATACCTTACCACCGACCATTTTATTGAATCAAAGGGTACCGTGGACTGTCGACTATCTAGCTGTAGACCTCATTCTCTAATCAAAGGGTATAGCCACGGACTACCGAATACCTTACCACCGACCATTTTATTGAATCAAAGGGTACCATGGACTGTCGACTATATAGCTGTGGACCTCATTCTCCAATCAAAGGTTATAGCCACGGACTACCGACTACCTTACCACCGACCATTTTATTGAATCAAAGGGTAACATGGACTGTCGACTATCTAGCTGTG
>JBCCTX010000247.1:0-11591 GCA_039197765.1 Bacteroidota bacterium | reverse complement strand
TAAAATTTACAGTGGCTAACAAATACAGTAATACATTCTCCCTTTTCATATGGCTAGGGTAATTATTTCATCTAAATAGGAACAAAGCATCAACTAAAAGTCTCTAAAAAGTCTTATTGATAGCAGATTTTTACTTACAACCAATGGTTAGCTCCATTGGTTAGGAGATGAAAAATATTTAACAAATATTCAACGCAAGGGGCATTTTTATTAAAATTTATTAAAAAATTTAACAAATGCTTGGATGTTTCATAAAATATTATCTGCTTTGCCCTCGAGTTTTTACAAATAACCTAATTTTATGTTATCATTTATGAAACGCATGTTTGTTATGGCATTGGTTTGTTTCCTAGGGATTCACCATGCAACTCACGCACAGGACAAAACTACTCATGCGATTCAACTACCTCAGGTACTTACCGTACAACCTGCTGAGAAAGTTGGTGTTTACAACTTGTTCTTTAATGGGCCAGTAGTGGACAAACTTATCCTCTCTTTGTATGATTCAGACGGAAATCTTCTGTCTAACAAATCATTCCGGGATATGGGTTCGTTTGAACTCCCTTACAACCTACGTAATGCAGGAGCAGGCCACTATACCTGGGTAGCCAAGTCTTCATTGGGCACTGTGGAGCAATCGCTTACCTACACAGGGGTTCCCAATCCTGAAATCAGACTGGTAGCAAACCAGGAGGCAAAGAAGTTGAAGCTCATTCTGGATGATGCTACACAGGAACCGCTGACCGTCTCTATTTTTGACGAGCGTCAGCGCCTGTTGCATACCCAGACAGTTTCTGCTGAAGATTACGAACAGTACTACAACCTGGAACAACTCAATGGATCTTATGTAACCTTCGTCGTTACAAATCCTACAGGAAAGTCTTCCAAAGAGTCTGTAGTCCTTAGATAAGCCGCTCACACTCGACATATTTACCAAATAGAACAGGCTGCCATTTGGCAGCCTGTATGTATTTAGAAGTTTATATACATGAGCGCTTATTCCTTAACTAGTTTTTTCACCCAAAGCTTACCTTGATAGGAAATGCCCACATAGTAGATCCCTACAGGTAAGTTTGTCCCAGCGGTATCTTTCCCATCCCATACCAATTGAATTAGATTATTATGCACATTTAAGCGCTGCTTTACCAAACTTCTGCCCGTCGCATCAAAAATTCGCCATTCTAGCTCACCCCCCATAGGCGTATTATCAGGCAACTCCATCTGAATCTGGACGACATCCTCAAAAGGATTGGGATATACAGAGACTACTTCCTCATCGCGCAACTCTTCATCAATCGAGGTGGTTACCTCTGGCACTCCAGGTGCATCTGTAAAGCAATCGAAGCATCCATCACAGGTTACACAACGCTCTTCTCCTCCTGGTTCCGTCGCATTCAACAGGCTATCAAGATTCATCCAAGGCTCCAATGCAAGGAAAGCCGTGTAGTTTGATAAAATTCGGTTTTCTAGGCTCAAATCCACGATCTTCCCTATCGTGCGGTTATCATAACTTCCCCGCTCTAAGTCCATTATCAAATTGGCTGTCCAAGATTTATGGAGACTACTATCAGCCTCATTTCCCGTAGCATCCAATTCATAATCTTCAAAAAATAGGGAATCATTGAGGGTTCCGTATACCTCCAGTTGGAAAGGAAAACTACCAAAGTATCTTCCCAACTGTCTAATGGGTCTTTGGGCAAATCGAGAGCGGCGAGTAGACTCCAGTGCATAGCGATCATAACAAAAGCCATCGGCCAAACTCGTATGCATGTCAAAGGCTTCCAATACTGCATAGGTTTGTAAAAATGCCTGATCGAACTTCTCTGATACTTCGGAAGGAGACCAGACCCTGAAATACTCCCCTCCTGTTAACCTGACCAATTGCGTGTAGAGGTATTCATTCCCAGTGAAATAATAATTGGGGCCCGGATAGTCCCTAAGTGGATAAGGATTGGAGAAATCTACGATGTGGATCGGAGGCCAAGCTTCTGTAATTTCTAATTCATCTACTAAATCATTAGCTACGGAGGGACTTCCGTAAAGATCTGAACTTGAAAGTAAGACCATCGCATCAGGGCGCGAGTTAACCTCCATAAAATTTTTCGCCTCTAATAAAAGGGTAGGAAGATTGGAAACTTTTCCAATAAGTTCCTCTATAATCCCTGTTTCAAGGAAAGGCGCAATAGCCTCAGGTCCTCCTGAAATCCATGTATCTGAAAGGGTAGATATTCCCCCACGAGCAGAAAACTGTGAAAAGATTACGTTAAAGGAATCTTGAGGAGCAATATGCTTTCGTAGTAGGGAACGCAAATAGTTGGCTAGATCTTCTTCGGAAAGTTCCGTAGTAGCATCGTGAAGGTCAAGTAAAACCAATACTTTCTTAGAGAGGGTATCAGAGAGTGCCCACTCAGGTAAAAATACCAATTCGTAAACTCCCTCTGAAGGGCTTTCGGGATAGGTCTTTAAATAGACTCCATCTTCTAAAGGAGATTCAAAACCTATGATCAACTCAGAACTGCCTGAGGAGCGCGTTGGATCTGATAGGTTTACTAAATGATAGTTAGTGCCATCCTCACGCTCTTCAGGACGAAATGAAATAGAGGAATCAAACAAAAATGGAATGCCAAAATCTGCTGTTTCCTTCACCTCAATCACAAAAGATTCTATACTTTGGTAGGATTGAAACCAATTTTTCGTTGGGAGGGCAAGGGAAACTTCCTCTTCAGACCAATCTGTTGGAACGAAATAGGTAAGCTTTACCTTTCGGGCTTCATCTCCCGCCATGGGAAATATTCTCAGCTGATAGAAATTAGATTCAGGTCCCTGACCATATTTTGTGAGAATAGATGGATCCAATCTCCGGTTTACAATGCTTTCATATACCCGAAATGCAGACCAAGAGTCTAGGATATCTGCCTGTACAGGTTCATCTCCCACCCACAACCAAGAATCACATAGATAAGAATAATCAGGCAAGGTAAACCCAAATATCACCTCTAAAGTATCTTCCTTCGAGAACTCGTGTCCTCTTGCAGATACAGTCAAACTCAAATCCACTTTGCTGTATAAACCCTGGGGCTCAATTTGGATATGAACACTATCAATACTCCCTCCCCCTCCCATCCACGGCGGCTGGGTAGATTGGACATACAGCCAATTTTGTCCAAAAGAAGAGAGCACACTTAACTGAAAAAAAATAAGGAGCAAATATGGGTAGCGTAAATTTATCATGGAAGGTAGAATTATTAGAATATTATAATTTTTTGGTATGTTAATTATATTTTTTCAAAGAAAATTGGCCAATTATTTCAATAACACTAAACTCATATGAGATAAATTCGTACTTTAGAAGGCGATTTATCTAAACAAATTCTTTCATGAGAGGTTTGTGAGGTAAACAAAACCGGCGGTTTATCTAACAAAAGTTATTCAGAAAGATGACGCAAGTCATTTATATTTCGCTGCATCCTACTAAGTTGCCAACAGATTTCGATTCTTGGCAAAGAATGGATTTTTTACTATGATTACTACAGATATTCTTATTATCGGAGCTGGGCCTGTAGGCCTATTTACTATTTTTGAAGCAGGGCTTGTTCAACTGCGTTGCCACTTAATCGATGCCCTCGCTCAACCTGGGGGACAGTGTTCAGAAATTTATCCCAAAAAACCTATATATGATATTCCTGGTTATCCTGAAATTCTCGCAGGTGATCTGGTAGATCAATTAATGAAGCAAGCAGAGCCCTTCAAACCCGGTTTTACCCTGGGAGAACGAGCGGAAGAAATTGAGGAATTAGCAGATGGAGGATTTAAGGTTACTACCAACAAAGGGACAGAACATACCTGTAAAGTTATCGCTATTGCAGGAGGACTGGGAAGTTTTGAGCCTCGTAAGCCTCCCATTTCTAATCTTGTAGATTTTGAGGATAAAGGGGTCGAATACATTATAAAAGACCCAGAGCTGTATAGAGATAAGCGAGTGATTCTTGCTGGAGGAGGAGATTCTGCCCTCGACTGGACCATCTTCCTTGCAGATGTTGCCCAAGAGGTTACCCTCGTGCATAGAAGGGAAGGATTTAGGGGAGCTCCAGATTCAGTAGAAAAGGTTATGGAAATGGCTTCAACAGGAAAGATTCAACTCATCACCAATGCACAGGTTACGGAACTTTCAGGAAACGGGGTGCTGAACCAGGTTACTATTCAGCAGAAAAATGCGGATACTCTGGTAAAAGATATCGATCACTTTATTCCCCTGTTTGGACTGTCTCCAAAGTTAGGCCCCATTGCAAACTGGGGGCTCAATATTCAGAAAAATGCCATTGAGGTTGATACCTTTGATTACAGTACCAATGTAGAAGGAATTTATGCTATCGGCGACATAAATACCTACCCTGGGAAACTTAAACTCATCCTTTGCGGATTTCACGAAGCGACGCTTATGGTTCAATCAGCTTACAAGCGGATAAACCCAGACAAGAAATTAACCCTAAAATATACAACTGTGAACGGAGTTCAGGGATTTTCGTAGAAGGGGTTTGTTACCGATTATTAAGAACCGGGGTATAGTTTTTGAAATGGTGTTGGGATATAGCATTCAGTAGAAAAGAACATTACATAAAATACGCTCATATGTCGATTTCTTCCCCTCAAATAGTCCATCCTGAAGCAAATGTTACTCCCAAAATTGAGGAGTCTACCATTCGCATCACTGTGATCGATCGAATGGGAAATCGCCATGAATTAGAAGCTCCCACGGATTTAGGTCTAAATCTGATGGAGTTTCTTAAAGCCTGTGAGTTTCCCGTTCAGGCTACCTGTGGGGGAATGGCAATTTGCTCCACATGCCATGTATTTGTTGAAAGTGAGCAACACCTTAAGCAACGGTCTGAAGCAGAGGAACTCGCACTAGAACAATCTTTTTTGATGGATGAATGCAAGAGTCGCCTAAGCTGCCAGTTGCCCTTGAGCCCCCAACTAGACGGTCTGGTGGTAAGGATTGCCCCAGAAGAGTAAGCTTTCATGGATAAAAACAAACCGCTAATAGGCTATAAGGTCTTAGAATTAGCAAATATTCTCGCAGGTCCCAGTATTGGTATGTTTCTCTCGGAATTGGGCGCAGAAGTCATTAAGGTAGAAAATAAGCTAACAGAAGGCGATATTACCCGACAGTGGAAACTTCCCTCTGAACCCCCTGAAAGCTCTGTTTCAGCGTATTTCTGTTGTGCAAATTGGGGGAAATCTTCTTTCTTTCTCGATTTGAACGATCCGAATGACTACCTACAAATTCAAAATTGGGCGAAAGAAGTAGACATTGTAATTAGCAACTTCAAATTGCAGGCAGCCACTAGATTGAAGATAGACTATGACTCTCTGAAACTTCTCAACCCACGACTTATTTTTGCCCAGCTCACCGCTTTTGGTGAAGAGGACCAACGCCTTGGCTTCGATGTAGTACTACAAGCAGAAACAGGGTATATGCATATGACAGGCTTCCCTGAAGGTCCGCCTGCTAAGCTACCCGTAGCCCTAATAGACTTACTCGCTGCCCATCAATTGAAGGAGGGGATTCTTTGTGCCCTTCTTCAACGTGAGCGAACAGGGGAAGGAGCCTATGTACATACCTCACTGTTTGAGGCAGGAGTATCAACCCTGGCCAATCAAGCCACGAATTGGCTCATGGCTGGCCATATCCCCCAACGAAAGGGTACCCAA
This sequence comes from Bacteroidota bacterium, assembly GCA_039197765.1. Taxonomy (GTDB): domain Bacteria; phylum Bacteroidota; class Bacteroidia; order J057; family J057; genus JBCCTX01. The sequence continues at coordinate 5,879 of JBCCTX010000247.1, read as the reverse complement.
CATCCCAATATTGCTCCCTATGGAGATGTATTTCGAACCAAAGACCATGCAGCAATAGTCCTTGCCGTTGGCACAGATAAGCAATTCCAGCAACTGCTGGAGATCTTAGAAATTCCTCCCGATCCACGATTCTCTACGAACACCCTACGGGTTAGCCATCGAGATGTCTTGATTGAAAGTCTTCAACAAAGGCTTTCCAACTGGGAAGCCGAAGACCTACTCCCATGTCTACACCTCAATGGGGTACCCGCAGGAAAAATTAGAAATATGAAAGAGGTTTTTGAATTGCCAAAAGCACAGTCCATGATCTTGGAAGAAGAACGCGCAGAAGGAATTCAAAGCCGTTGTGTACGTACCGTTGCCTTTGAATTACGCTGAAAGATTTTAGGATAGCTGTTCATCCGATCCATTAGCCAAGTGATCGCTCCCAACCCGATGCATATTCCCAAGAGAATCAAACCGCCTAAAGCCATGAATAGCGCATATCGCGGGTGGATTTCTGGGTTGAATTGGTCTGAGTTGGCAGCTGTTGCCATATTTTCGGATAATACGCAACTTCTTTGCCCAGAATTTAACTGCCAACTTCGCCTACCAGAAGGGAATTCAACCACCACAAGGTTTGAAAGCCTTCGGTACAACTCTGTAAAACTATCCACTTGGAGACTCATGCCTTCAAACGAACCCGGAAAGTCTTCCACCACAAAGGTTAAATGGGCATCATGACTGAGAAGATCTCCTTCTATCAGTTGGAATCTGAGCCCTCTTCCCTGGTATGCTAGGTGTATCTGTTTATTAAAATAGTCTGTATACACATCAAGGTGATTCTCTAGGTATAAGATTGGTTCATTGTGTAAGGCTGGGCGTTGCTGAAGGAGTAAATCCATTGCTCCCTTAGGCGTAAAATGAACGGTCAAAGTCGCTCTTTCGGCATCTGTTTGGAATATATAGCTGATTTGCCCAGGGTCATGAGCAGATACAGCAGGTAGAAGAAGGAATATCGTACATAAGGTCATAAAGATCCTCCTCCCTTTATTAAGCATTTTGCGCATAAGAAATATGATTAGCATAAATAGGATTGAAAAAATGGCGATGGGGATTAGCCCGTGTAGTTCTCTTCAGTTGGGCCCTAATCGGAAACTCTGATCAGGTGTACCCGTGAAACACAAGGGAACTGAGGGGAAGTTGTCAGTAATGACGTAGTAGTACTCTCCACTAGGAGCATCTGGTGTAGGGCCAAAACGGCCATTGCAGGCATCAAGTAGGGAGATTCCCTCCACAAATTCATAATCCTGGAAGTAGGTGCCATCGTAACATCCACTGGGGGCAGAGTCCCCATCACCGGGTCTACTTCCTTCGATTAAGCGATAGCCGCTCTCAAGTTCTATGAGGGAGCTTCCATCCTCGTCCAACACATATTTGTAATAAAAGGGGAATCCATCTGCAGCATAGCCCACTTTTACCATTTCATCTCCATTCACGCCCAATTCATCAATCAAGGCAGAAGGCGTTCCATGGTAGTGGTATTTTCCAGTAGGTTGAACGTGTGCATTGTTACAATCGAGCCCCAGATTAACGGCAGAAGTCAACGTGGTAATATTCCATTCGCGGTTCATGCCACCTGTAGAGGTGCGGAAAAATTCAGCCGTATAGGGTTCTGTGGTTACCCCACTAAATAAAACCCCTGAGATATACCCTTGAGTAGTAAGGCTATTTGACTCCACAGTAGGGTTAATAGGCATAGAAAAGCCAAAACTTTGGGAACTAATGGTATTGGGATTTCCTGGGTTGGGAAAGACTCCCACCTGATGATTGGGTACGCTATTGATTTGGATCTCTCGGGTTGATCCACTAAGGGTTTCCGTGTACTGACTAGATATTCCTAATGTATTTTCGATATCCACTGTACACTCCCCAGGATCCAAATTGATCGTAAAGGTACTGGTGGAATTGGTACAATCAGTCGTTGAAGGCGTTTCTGTTGTTGGGGTCATTTCTTCCTCATCGCTATTACAGGCAGTAAAGGAAAACATGAATACTATGGCTAAAAGGGGAAAAAAATTAAGGGTTCTTTTCATTGTTTCCATTTTGTTAAATTTCTGATTCTATCCCTTTGACGACAGAAGCCTAGGAATCCTTCGGAAACAAAAAAAGGAGGCCCTTATTCCAGAATCAACAACACTCCATTACCTGATCGAAGCGAAGAAAAATAATCCATGCTCATAAAAATCAGTTGAAAAGGAAGAAAAAGTAGTAAGAGAATCGAAGCAATCACGCGTTGGGGAAGAGATCCTCTCAGGATTAAGGATAGGAAGTAGGTATAGGCCTCATAAGCCAGCTTTCCCCAAAAACCATAGGTAAAAGTTTGGCTTATGAGCTCAAAGCCAGCTACCCGAACCTTTTCTAGAAGTTCTTCTGAACTATAGATCCGTTTTCTCCCCTGAATCTGTTCGTAGTTACTCCACTTCTCGTAAAACCTACCGAATGCAGGGATTAGGTACTCCCCATTTATAGGAACATAGAGCAATAGCTTCCCTTCGGCGCACAGACTCCTTTTCATAGCCTGAAGGACGCTTCTATCATCTGCCACATACTGGAGAACCCCAATACAACTAATGAGATCGAATTCGTCCTCCTCATCCAAAGATTCTAAGTCCTGCAGACACAAGGTCAACCGGTCCGATGGAAGGGTTTTTCGGTACTCGTGGGCAAATTGGATATGGGAAATGGTTTTATCTATCCCCTTAAAGGTTGCTTGAGGATATTTTCTGATAAAGGGCAACAAATACATTCCTTCTCCAAATCCTGCATCCAGGTAGGTAAAGTGATTCGCACAGGCTTTCAATAATTTCCCAAGGGACCGACCAACATACCAATTCCGCAATTGCGTTAATTTATTCCAAGCATACACCCCATGAATAAGCTTTGGCCTATTCAATAAGATTCGAGGATAACGATGGGAGAGGATACGCTTTGCCCAAGGGCCAGCAATTCGCATCTCCCCAGGTTTCTTTGGCGAGTTCGGGTTTAAGGACAAACGGATTGTAATTTTTTTTGAGCCTTTTGAATCGCAGCGTTGCGACCCAATTTTTTTTGACTTCAATCTATTGCACGGTATCTCATATTTCAGAGGGGAAACATCTCTTTACTTCGCTTGGTGAGATCCATCATTTCAAGAAAGGCGACAGCCGCTTCTTCCCCTTTATTTCCATATTTACCACCCGCACGGTCCTTTGCTTGCTGCTGGGTATCGGGAGTCAATACACCGAAGATCACAGGTTTATTGAATTTAACGCTCACCTGCACCAAGCCTTGAGATACAGCCTGGCATATAAATTCAAAATGTCGTGTTTCTCCCTGTATTACGCACCCCAAGGCAATGATTCCCTCTAAGTCAGGTTGGTTGTGCAAAAGAATATTTGCAGCAGAAGGGAGCTCATAGGAACCTGGAACGGTTAGGCGATGAATGTGGCTTTGGTACATGCCAGCGGCTTTTAGCGTCCTCTCAACACCTTCATATAGAACCTCTGTGATTTCTGGATTCCACTTACTTACCAGAACCCCAACTTTTGACTGACTATGATGTCCGGTTCCAGTATAGGTAATATGAGAAAGGTCGTGACCTGCCATTGGGAAGAATTAACGGTTAATAGCGAGTGTGCAGAAGGCTAAAGCGAAATACGTTGCTAGAATCGCCTTTCTCGCTTCCTTCCTATCTCTACTGGCAGCTCAATCAGCCACCCTTCCTAAATATTTATCTATTGTCGCACCCTCGGTAGAGTTGGGGTATTTTTCCTTAATCTTTGTATATAATGCAGCAGCTTTGTCTGGCATACCTGCCGCTTCGTAGTTTCTTCCAGCCTCTAACCACATCTTAGGGGTAGTAAATTCGTTTTCATCCACTACACTCGCCGCACGTTCAAAGTTACGCGCAGCTTCCTGAGGATCTCCTGTGTCTTCGTAGGCAAAGCCCAAAGCGGTGTAAGCAGCTACCGAGAGCAGTGCATCACTTTTGGGAAAGGCCTCTAAATATTCTATCCCTTCATCAAGATTGTTTAACCGAATGTTGATAATCCCTAAGTAATACTTAGCAAGATCTGCTTCATCTGTACCACTGTATTCTGATTCGATGTCAAGAAAACCCAGATAAGCCCCATCGCCATTCAAGGCTTTTTGCAGGGAATCTGCTTCGAAGTATTGGACTGCTTTATACATTTCACTTCGAGCTTCCTTACCCTTTACGCCTCGCTGGTAGGATAAAAAAGCGAATACTCCGACTGCTGCTAAGATAAAAGCTCCAACCCCAATTAAAACATTCCGATATTTGCCTAGTATAAGATCAAGGGTGGATTCATATTCTATTTCCTCAACAATCTCCTCAACTTCCTCTTCTATTTCTTCGACTTCCTCCACAACTTCCTGCTTTCTTTTTGCTTTTGCCATAATATTGGTTGGTTTAAAGTTTTCGTTTGAGGACTTACCACTCATATCTCTACCTCAAACGAAAGTGATTAAATATTTGAAATTCATTCACTTCAAACATAAAATCCGAAACTGCTAACAGTTTCCCTTCAATTAGCATGCAAAAAAAGCAAATACCTTGCTAAACTACAAGAATTTAGCCCTTATATTGACTCACTCTTCAACTCTTTTCGCTCTCTCCATTCTGAACGAGTCGGAAGTCTAAGGAACCTAAGGAGGCGAGCACCCAGAATTAGGGGATAAAAATTTACATAGTAGTGAAAAAATACAGATAGAGCACATCGGATACCTAAGCCAAGACGTTGGGAGCTGCTAAGGGCTTTATAGACTGAGAAACTTTTGAAAATTACCCAGAAAGTCTCTATGGAAATTCGAATAAAGGGAATTCTTCCCCATATTACATGGAGTCCCAATATTTTTACCAAGCGAGGAAAACCCGATCCTCCAGAGATTCCCCCTTCATAGGTTTTATCGTATCCTACGACATCCAAATTTTTAATTTTACCTACAAATGCGTTTGCTGCGATGAAGTGCCAATCACCAGCCAAATTTGTACGAATGGGATTTTTACGTATCCACGCATTTCGGTGGAGCCCATACAATAACGCGCCTTGTACGACCTTGGAATAATACGTTTGTACCCGCTTGGCAGGATCCTCGTCCTCCAAGGACAAGCCCTCTTCACAATACTTTATTTTCCCTTTTTCCCAGTAATTAATCTTTCCCATCACTGTGACATACTCTTGATGCGCCTCCAGAAAGAAAACATAACTGTTCAGTACATTAGGAGCCAACTCATCATCTGAGGCTACCCACATGAAATATCGCCCCTTTGCAAGCATTCTGCACGCCTCAAAGTTGGGATAAGGTCCTAGGTTTTTCTCCTGTCGAACGTACCGAATACGAGGATCCTTCTTCACATATTCTTCCATCAACTCTTCTGTACCGTCATTTGAGGCATTGTCAGAGACAATGAGTTCTATATTCTCGTAGTTTTGCCGTAATATTGAATCGATGGTTTTGCCTATGCAATGGGCCCGATTGTAGGTGGGTATACCTATAGAAACCAACGGTTTATTATTATTGCCCTTAACCATGTGGATTTTTAATTTTTGTTCTTATTTCAAAATTAACAATTTATTGAATTAATTTTATTTTAAATATTATTAATTGTAAAATTAAGGGGTTGAATGGTTATCTCGCCCAATAAGCCCTCAGTTTTAGCTTTTCTCCATCATAATAGCGTATATCTTATGTTCCCGATTAGAATTGGCTATGGCTATGATACACACCAACTTATCCGTGGAAGAAAACTCCTATTAGGAGGAGTCGAAATTCCTTTTGAGAAAGGTCTACTGGGCCATTCTGATGCAGATGTACTGCTACATGCGATCTGCGAC
>JBCCTX010000246.1:0-11674 GCA_039197765.1 Bacteroidota bacterium | reverse complement strand
TAGCAGAACAAATTGATACCTCAGAGCCCTTCTCACTTGTAGGAGTCTCCTTTGGAGGTATGCTAAGCGTAGAAATTGCTAAACATTTCCCTCCTGAAAGGATCGTCATTCTGTCCAGCGCCAAATGTGCACAAGAACTTCCTCTTACCTATAGGATTTTCAGAAACTTCCCCATTCATAGAATCTTCAGTGGCCAATTCTTTAGGTGGTGGGGCATACGCCTTCAACCCCTATTTGAACCTATTCCCAAAGAGGACAGAAGTTTCTTTCGCAGTATGCTCAAGGAAAAACGTCCTATATACATGAAACGGACACTTAATTATATCCTTACCTGGGAGAAAGAACAATGTGATACTGAGATTATCCATGTTCATGGGGCTAAGGATCGTACCATTCCGTATAAAAATGTTTCTCCTACCCTTACGCTTCCTACAGCTGGACACATGATGGTATACACCCACGCGAAAGAGGTCAGCCAACTATTAGAAACCTACCTTCCATGAGTAGGCTGACTACCCCTATATGTATTGTGGGTGCTGGACCAGCTGGATCAACGCTTGCCTTGTTTCTGGCCCAGATGAAAATTCCTCACGTTCTTGTCGAAAAAGCGTCCTTTCCAAGAGATAAGGTCTGCGGGGATGGGCTAACCCTTGAGGTCATGCATACCCTGAGGGAAATAAGCCCCAAAGTATGGGAACAATTCTTACGACATCCTGCTTTTAAGCCTTGCTGGGGGGTACAAGCAATTGGCCCCAACGGCACTGCCGTTCACATAGACTTTGATCCCATAGTACATCCCTTTTCCCCCCTCTATACAGGAAAACGTAAAGATTTTGATTACTTTCTATGGGAGCAACTCGACCTTTCCGTTACACAGAGATATCCCCTTACCCAAGTGCGTCATATTGAACGGATAGGCCAATCATGTCTGCTCACCCTCAAGCCTAACCCCCATAAGCTTACTGAAATTAAGGCAGATATTGTCATCGGAGCAGATGGGAGTTCTTCTATTGTAGCTCGCTCTTTGGGAGAGATCCTGTCTGCTAAAGCCTCCTCCTTTGGAATCGGTATCCGCGGTTACGCCCATCATGCTCCTCACCAGCAGGCAGAAACCATGAATTTTCATTTCTTAGAAAAATTGCTGCCCGGTTACTTCTGGAGTTTTCCCTTAAATGATGAGGAATTAAATATGGGTATATATCTCCCCGCAGATTGGCGAGAAAAAAATACCTGCTCTCTTCCAGAAGTATTAGACCAATTAGCTGCTACCTATCCCATTAAAAACAAAAGAGGTGCTCGACTAAGCTTAGACCAGATCCGCACCTGGGGCTTACCCCTAAATGTACAGCCTAGAAAACTCGCTGGGCCAAACTACCTCCTCCTAGGGGATGCTGGGGCCTTGATCGAACCCTTCACAGGAAAAGGGATTGGAATGGCTATGGTATCCGCCAAAGTAGCTGCTCAATATTTGAAAAAAGGATATGAGGGAAAAATCACTTTTTCTCGGGCACTATTAGACTATGACAAGGCAATGAAACGTATGTATCAAGGGGAGTATCGGATAAGTAGGTACTTATACAGGGCCTTTGCATATACTCCTGTGATTAATACCGCTGCATGGTTCTTTTCGAGAAATATTATTAACCAGCTTTCCCAAAAAAACTTGCAGAAAGAAATTTTAAAATGGCAGTATTAAATTTGAGTAAAATTTGTCACCATCGATAGGTTTTTTCGTCCAAATAATGTTTATACCGCTTGATTCTTCCTTTGTTCTACACTTGAAGAACCATCTATGAGAATTATCTTTTTTGGAACCCTCGCTTTTGTCCTATGGTCAATTTTTGGCAATTATTGGTATGTCTGTAAGATCCGAGGACTATGCGACGAAGCTGATCGTCAAATGGCTTTCATCGATCCTGTAGAATCTACAGATTCAACCCCTTCTGACTCCAGTGTTCTTTTTCGATCCGGTGTTGAAGGGAAGACTATGGATACCATTCCGGAAGTAGAAGCTTTTGAGACAGTCTATGTCCGATTTGCTTTAGGTTCTGATAGTATTATAAATACGGCTGAGCTTCTTCCTGCTATTGCTAAGCTAAAACAACAAATTGAGATAGAAGAAGCTGCAACTATACTCCTTGTTGGCCATACGGACGATCAGGGAGAAGCTGATTTTAACTACCTTTTGGGCTTACAGCGAGCCCAATCTTTCAAAAGGTTGTTGATTGCTGAAAAAATTGAACCCGATCTTTTACACGTCGCATCCCGCGGAGAAAAGGATCCATTAGTAGCCAACACAACTGAAGTAAATCGCGAAAAAAACCGAAGAGTTGAAATTCTAATCTTTTAATTTCTCGTCATGGAAAAACTATCTGCCATTGCTCAAATTTCCATCCTTCTCCTTATTGCCTTTCTGATAGGTATTTTTATGGCCTGGCTATACTGGCGGAGACGTTACAGCAACCAACGCACCTTCGAAGGAGAGACCAAAGACCTGGAAATCCAGAGACTATCAGGAGAATTGAAGAGATACTCCACTGTTTTTGAAGGAAAGAGTCCAGAAGTATTCCTAAAAAACCAAGAAGATGCGCTCATCAGCAAAGAAAATGAGATTAGCAGCCTAAAGACTGAGATGGGCAAGATTACATATGAGGGGAGAGCTGTTAGTCCTGATGCGTTCCTTGAGAAAGTACAAGCTGAGCTAGGAGTGAAAGAAAAAGAGCTGACACGTTTCAAAGAGGAAGCAGAGGAAATACAAGAACAATTAAATGAACTCCAAGTCGACGGGATCATACTGACTCCTGCAGAATTTCTAGCGCGAAGAGAAGCTGAACTGGAATCAAAGTCTGCAGAAATTTTCCAAATAAGCCAGGCTGTAAGTGAACCAACTCCTATTAAGACAAGTTCTACTCCGCCAAGTGACTCTAAAGCGATGGAGCACCTAGGACAGTTACGCTGGAAAATCGCCGATAAGGATACCCAAATAAGATCCCTTGAAGCGCAATTAGCAGAAAAGACACAGACCATTTATAGCCTCAGTGCCGAGTTAGGGCAAATGAAATTTGTAGATATGGATGGTGAAGAGAAGACGCCTTTTGACTTAGTGGCTCAACTCAGGGGAGAAATTGAAGATAAAGCTAGTGAAATAGAACGATTAGGAACAGAGGCTACCGTTCAAACGCCACTACCTGATACTGGAATGGCTGAACGCTTGGGAGAACTTCGGTGGGAACTTTCCGATAAAGATGAGAAAATCCATAGCTTACAGGCGGAACTGGCAGATAAAAGATCGGAAGTTACCAGCTTACATGCAGAGATCGGACAATTTAAGTTCGTGGATATGGATGGAGTGGAAAAGAGTCCATTAGACTTAGTTTCGCAGCTCCGTGGAGAGATTGAGAACAAAGAATTCGAGCTAGAAAAACTAGTGGGAAATCTTTCCGCTGAAGCACAACAGGAAGGTACAAAGATTGCTGAACACCTAGGCGAACTTCGGTGGGAATTATCTGAAAAGGAGGAACAGCTAAATACGCTCCACAACCAGTTGGCTGCAAAGTCCCAAGAACTTAATAGCCTAAGTGCAGAGATGGGTCAATGGAAATTCACGGATATGGACGGAATTGAGAAAGGCCCATTGGATTTCCTCTCCCAACTTAGAGGAGAAATTGAGACGAAAGACGCAGAGCTTGAAAGTCTCCAGGCTAAGCTTGAGGTTGGGGCGCAAGAACAGGAAGGAAAGATGGCGGAACAAAATCATGCATCAAAACTAGCGGAACAATTGGGAGAACTGAGGTGGGCGGTATCTGAAAAAGATGAAAAGTTGGGGGCTTTACAAAATCAACTGGCTGAAAAAACGAGTGCACTTACTAGCTTGGGGGCAGAGTTGAGCCAGTTCAAATTTGTGGATATGGATGGAATTGAGAGAAGCCCTTTTGATTTACTTGGACAACTTCGGGAAGAAATTGAATCTAAGGATGCAGAATTGACCCAACTTCAGAACGCTAAGGAAGAAAAACTCCAGGAAAATGAGGTAAAAATGGCTGAGAAGCTCGGGGAGTTGAGATGGGTCGTATCAGAGCAAGCAGCAAAAGTAGAGAGCCTCGAGAGTCAACTGACAGAGAAGGCAAAAGAAGCAATGGGCCTTAGTGCCGAGTTGGGGCAGATGAAATTTGTAGATATGGACGGTGTGGAGAAAAGTCCCTTTGACCTGATTTCGGGTATACGAGGAGAGCTAGAATCAAAAGAGGCAGAGGTTCTCCAAATCCAACAGGATCAACAAGCAGCCATTCAAGAGCGGGAAACCAAGATCGACCAACTCAGCAATGACTTAGTCGAAAAAGGAGCACGTGTGGAAGCCCTTGAAACGCAGCTCGCTCAGAATTCTCAAAGCCTTGAGAATGAGCTTCAGCAAAAAAATCAAGAACTGCTTTCTAAAGATGCTGAGATTCTCCAACTATCTGGCCAACTCGCTCAGCTCCAGGTTGAAGGTAACCCTGTCTCTCCGGAAGAGTTCAGTTCTCATATGTCAGGAGCCCTAGAGGCGAAATCATCTGAAATACTATCATTGAAAGCCCAACACCAGGCTATCGGCTTAAATAATGGAGAGACCCTTTCCGAATTTATGGCAAGGAAAAATATGGAATTTGATGCTCAGGGCATGGAGCTCCAACAATTGAAAGAAAAGCTTTCTCAAGTTTCCTGGGGAGGGATTCCCGTGTCCTTAGATGAATACATGGCAAAGCGAGAAGCCGAAGTTGAAGCGAAGAATTCTGAAATCAATCATTTGCTAGAAGAATTGGCACAATTGCAGTTGGATGGAGTCCAGCTAAGACCTGTAGACTTTTCCCAGCGTATGCAGCAGCTTCTGACAGAAAAAGACCAGGACCTTCAGGGAAAAAGCCTACGCATTACAGAACTTGAAGGGGAATTGGAAAAGCTGAAATACGTAGCTTCAGACGAAAAGCTACAAGAAGATGAAGAAAGCCTGGAATGGCGAGAACGTGAAGCTGAACTGGTGAGATTGAGCGCAGAAAATGAGCAATTGAGAAGGGGATATACCGATCGAGGAATTTCCATAGATGAAGCCTACGTAGACTTTATCCCAAAGGAAATTTATGATTTGCTTGTGGAATATGGCGATGAAGGAATTTCCCTTAGTAACCATGATGGCTACTTCCTAGTATTTAACGAGCGGCTTCAGGAATTAACCGGATATTCCAAAGAAGAGGCAAATGATACTTCGGAGAAGATCTTTTTAGAGAAGATTTATCCAGACCCGATTTACAGGACCCAGGTAGGCCGCCAAATTCAGAATATCCCAGAAGATGGTTCCTTCAATAGTATAAGAACGCAGATCACCACAAAAGAAGGGATGCATAGAGGCTTAGATGTTTCTTCAACAACCTTCTACCACAAAGGCATGAAGTACTACTTAAGTGCCTATGTAGATGTTGCGGAAAGTTGATCGATTACGAATAAGAGAATGGCAAGGGGGCATCAGACGATGTCCCCTTTTTTTGTCTAAAGGGCTAAATCGCTTAACTTGTTATAAGCCATTTTCTTTCGGCCCCACTTTTAACACAACCCAACATGCGAGGCCTACTCAGACTACTCACTATCGTTATCCTCACTATTGTCCTTTATTTACTATTGTGGCCTGTAGATATTCAACCTGGAAATTGGACACCTCCCCTGGCTCCAGATCAAAATACTGGACCTTATACCGGGAATGATCAGTTAAAAAATACTGTTCTATTTTCAACCCTACCATTTGGAGAGGGGCCCGAAGACGTTGCAGTAGATAGCGCGGGAAATCTCTATGCAGGGCTGTTGAATGGACAAATCCTCCGTTTTAATCCAGATGGGACTGAGCCAGAGGTATTTTCCGAAACAGGGGGAAGGCCCTTAGGTCTACACTTTGACAGTGCTCAATTTTTGATCGTTGCTGATGCAGACAAAGGCCTACTCTCAATTAATCCAAAGGGAGAGCCCCAAGTTTTATCAGACTCCTACAGGGGAGAGCCATTCACATTGACAGATGACTTGGATATAGCCGAAGATGGAACGATTTACTTCAGTGATGCCTCCAGCCGATTTAGCGTTCATGATTGGCGCTCAGATATCGTTGAGCACCAAGGAAATGGGAGCTTGTACGCTTTCAATCCTACCTCCGGAGAAACTTCGAAGTTGTTAGGAGACCTGTACTTTGCCAATGGCGTTGCTGTAAGTCCAGACCAGCGATCTGTCCTCGTCGTTGAAACAACTAAATACCGAATTCAGCGCTACTGGCTTAAGGGACCAAAAGCAGGAACTGCTGGAATCTTTGTAGAAAACTTACCGGGATTTCCAGATGGTGTTTCCAGAGGAGAATCCGGCGTATTTTGGGTTGCCCTACCCAATAGAAGGAATACAACACTTGATGCCATTTTGCCTAAGCCTTTCTTGCGCAAAATTGTCTATCGGCTTCCAGAATCTCTCCAGCCCCAACAAGAGCGCTACGGCATGGTCTTGGGTTTCGATACCAATGGCCAACTCGTCCATAACTTACAGGAGCCTAGTGGCCGCGTAGCCATCATAACAAGTGTACAAGAGGAAAAAGGATATCTGTATTTGGGGAGTTTGAGCGAACCTTCGTTTGGAAGGTATACCTTGCCCTAAAATTCCAATTCATTTGGATTGGAGGAAGACTTCTCCTTTCTAAGCGCTTCAATTCTACTATCTAAGCCTGTCTCTAAGCGTAAATCGCCGTCTACGATAATAGCTTCCAAGTTTTCAATCCTGCGTTGTAGATCAGCATTCCTACGAGCCAGCTTTTGGACCTGCTGAGACAATTCAGCATTGTTCCCCTTCTTCTGTGCCTTTAATTGCTCTTTTTTCAACTTCATTATTCCATCGACATAGGTAATCCCTATAACCCCAGTAAATATGACAGCAAGAATGTAGATAGGAAGCATGTTTTTTGTTTTTTTATTTTGTCGGTGGTCGGTGGTCGGTGGTCGGTGGTCGGTGGTCGGTGGTCGGTGGTCAAAAGTGTACTTTACTCTTTAATCAAAGGTTACACCTATGGTCCTTACATACGAACTTTCTATCAAAGTGCAATATCTGAATCTCTTCCCTCTTCTTGGCGCCTAGAGGAAATCTCATCTCTACGCTCTAGCTCACTCTCCAGACCTGTCATGAGTTTCATATCTGCGTCTACAACGATGGCCTCCAGGATTTCAATTCTCCTACGTAGGTCCCTATTTTCCTGTCGAATATCTTCTATATCCTTATCCACATAAGAACTATTTCCTCGAGAATACGCCTTTGCTTTAATTTGAGCTAATTTAGCTCGATTACTCATCCAAATAATCCCTATGACGCCACTAAATATGACGCCCATTATAGCTACCGGTGTAGGATCAAACATACATTAAGCAATTTTGGGGTTAAATTTCCAGGTTAAAGATACAAATACCTACCAGAAAGTTGGAATAGACTATGCCAACTCCTTGCCTACTTTTTCGAGTAACTCTTTAGTCTTTCTAATACCTGTATATTCATCCAGTTCCCTTCCCTCATATTCCACGCCAATATATCCCGTATACCCAGCATCCTTGACAATTTGGAGCATTTTGCGAAAATCGGTATGGATTTCATTCCCTTCCTCATCGAAATCATTACTCTTTGCACTTACCCCCTTTGCGAAAGGCATAAGCTGTTCGGTACCTATGTATCTGTCATAAGACTCCAGGCAGTTCTCCCAACCTTTGCGTTTGATACAGAAATTCCCAAAGTCGGGAAGAGAACCACAGTTGGGATTATTTACTTCTGCTAGAACCCCTGATAACCATTCGCCATCAGAAGAATATCCTCCATGGTTTTCCACGATTACTCCGATTTCATACGTTGCAGCAAACTCAGAAAGTCTGCCGAGTCCATCTACGGCAGCAGCAGCAACTTCTTCTGCCGTTCCCTTTCCCGCGGCATTGACCCGTATAGAATGGCAACCCATGTATTTAGCAGCCTCTACCCACTTATAGTGATTTTCTACCGCTTCTGTACGTTTATCCTCTTTTGTTGAACCCAACTGGCCTTCCCCATCGATCATTATCAGGACATTGGTCACACCCAAATCTGCTGCCCGCATATTCATCTCATCTAGATAAGCCTTGTCTTCTGCCTTGTCCTTAAAGAACTGGTTTACATATTCCAGTGCTTCAATACCAAACTCATTTTTTGCTGTGGCAGCAAAGTCCAAATTATCTAACTTTTTTGCAAAAAAGGCCTTATGAAGCGACCATTGGGCTAAGGATATTTTGAAGAACATCTCATCTGTAGGGAGGAAATGCGGTCGAGCTTTCGCCCCATTGGGAAGAATAGACATCCCCATATACATACCTGTTCCCCCCAGGATAGTCTGAGAAAGGAAATTCCTTCTACTCCTGTTCATAATGCTTGCTTTTGTGGTTAAATGTTTGATTTCTTCGTAAGAAAACGCTTATTTCAATATAGGACTAATTTAAACAAATCTAAAACACCATGGACTTGGTTTTTCTCCCCCAGGCAGGGTCGTCCATACAGGCCATGGATTAAATCTACTACTTTTTTAAAATTCACTTGCAATGAAAAACGAACAGAGGCTTTTTTATGGAAGTTGTTTTGCACTGATCACAACAGCTTTCAGCTTTAGTATCCGTGCCGGGATTCTCCCTGAATTGGGAGAGCAATTAGCGCTGAATGCTACTCAACTTGGTATAATAAACTCCATGTGGTTTTTAGGTTTCCCCATTTCTATGGTCATTGGCGGATTGATTTATCACTCTGTGGGCGGGAAAAAGATTATGCAATTTGCCTTTTTTGCCCATGCGATAGGGGTCTTATTAACCATCTTTGCCCCGAGCTTCGGTTCACAGGGCTATATGGTATTGTTGATCTCTACCCTACTCATTGGCTTGGGTAATGGCTGTACAGAGGCTGCCTGTAACCCTATGATCGCCGATACCTACGATGGGATTAAGATGAGCAAGATGATGAATCGCTTCCACATGTGGTTCCCTGGAGGTATAGTCCTTGGAAGTTTGATTTCCCAGTTTATGGGTCCCGATGGAATGGGCTTAGCTTGGCAAGCTCAAATTTGGGTGATCATGATCCCAACCATCATTTATGCGGTCCTATTTTGGAGTGCAAGCTGGCCTAAAGCACAAGTTCAAGAAGCTACCTCTATAGAAGGTAACCTAAAAGCTATGGTAACTCCCCTTTTCTTATTTATTTTTGGATGTATGTTTCTGACAGCTATCTCGGAGTTTGGTCCCCAGCAGTGGGTTCGACTTACGCTGGCAGAAAGTGGGGCACAACCGCTGATAGTTTTGGCCTTGGTAACAGGCTTGATGGCTGTAGCGCGCTACTTTGGAGGAGAGGCTGTTCACCGTTTCAATACGACAGGAGTTCTATGGGGTTCCGCTATTCTAGCAACCATTGGGCTGTTCCTATTCAGTACCCAAACGGGAGCTATGACCTATGTAGCTGCTATCATTTATGGATTGGGAATTGCCTATTTTTGGCCCAATATGATCGGATTTGTGGCCGATTATCTCCCTAAAAGTGGGGCATTGGGCATGTCTATAGTGGGGGCAGCGGGAATGTTTTCTTCAGCGATTTTTCAGCCCATCATTGGAGGATGGATTGATTCCAATAGAGAAATTGCAATAGCCAATAATGCACCAAACGTAGAATTAGCTACTGGGCAAGCAACCCTAGCGACAATGGTGATGTTTCCAGGCTTACTGGTTGTCCTATTTGGTATTCTCTATTTTTGGATGAGGAACAAAACAAAGGAAATCCATGGAGAAGCCGCGGCTGCCCATTAACAAGTAGTCTCAACCCATATAGATTTCCAATCAATATACTGGATACGCCGGGCTAAGGGCCCGGCGTTTTTTATTATCTTTGCCCGAGAGGAAATGATGCAGAAGAAAATCCATATTCGTTCATTGGACCGGACCCAATTGGTCGAATACCTACATTCGATTGGGGAGAAGAAGTTTCGTGCGGACCAAATTCTCCAATGGCTGTGGCAAAAGGGAGTTTCCTCCTTTGATGAGATGCAGAACCTCTCCAAAGCACTGCGCGAACAACTTGCAGGCAGCTTTGAGATTGGGAAGGTCGAGATTTCTTCTATGCAAAAGAGCCAGGATGGGACCCGCAAATATGCATTCGAACTCAGTACGGGTCAGCAAGTGGAAGGGGTGCTCATTCCCACTCCTAAGCGTCTTACTGCCTGTATTTCCAGCCAATCAGGCTGTTCCTTAGATTGTAAGTTTTGCGCAACGGGCTATCTCCCCTATAAATACAACCTATCGGCTTTCGAAATCTACGATCAGGTATTTGCCCTGAATCAAGAGGCCCTGAAAAATTATGGTCGCCCCTTGACCAATATTGTATACATGGGTATGGGAGAACCTTTGCTCAATTACCGGAATGTCATGGAATCCATTCGATGGATAAGTGCCGAAGGTGGCCTGGGTATGTCCCCTCAACGGATAACGGTATCCACTTCTGGCATTGCGAAAATGATTCGCAAGCTTGGAGACGATGAGGTGAAATTTGAATTTGCCCTTTCTCTCCATACTGCGAATAATGAAAAGCGCAACCAGATCATGTCGATCAACCATAGCAATCCCCTAGAGGATTTGGCTGAGGCCCTCAAATATTTCTATGAAAAGACGCGGACTCGGGTGACCTACGAATATTGCATCTTCAAAGACTTCAATGATGGAATTGAAGATGCGCGTGAGTTAGCAGCATTCAGTCGAATCATTCCCTCCAAAGTCAACATCATTGAATACAATCCCGTGGCGGAATCCGGCTTTGAAAATACGAGCTCTAAACGAATGGATACCTTTATTCGTTACTTGGAAAAACAGAAGGTGATTGTCAACGTCCGCAGAAGCCGCGGAAAGGACATAGACGGAGCCTGCGGCCAATTGGCATTGCGGAACACACAAAAAGTATGAGGTATAGCCCCCAAATTCTTCAGCAGCTTCGAATGCATCTCCAAGATCCCCTTCCTGGCTGGGAAGCCCAAAGGACAATGGCCCCCCCTGCGCGAGACGGGGAATGGAAAATCCCAGAAGACGTCCGTAAAAGTGCAGTACTACTACTTTTGTATCCAGATGCACAAGAGCTCCTGCATCTGGTCTTGATGAAACGATCAGAAGATGGACGTACACACGGAGGTCAAATCAGCTTTCCCGGGGGACGCTGGGAAGAATATGACAAGGATTATGTAGAAACTGCCCTACGAGAAACGGAAGAAGAGGTGGGGGTCCCTCAAGAACAAGTAGAAATAATTGGTCAGCTTTCTGAGATCTATATCCCCCCTAGTAATTTCATGGTCTATCCCAGTGTGGGAATCACTCACAAAAGGCCTCAATTCGTACCCGATCCTGTAGAGGTAGATCAAATCATTGAAGCAGAAGTAAGAACCTTTCTAAGTGATACTGCAAAAGGGAGTTATCAAATTAACCATCGCTTAGGATTCCAATTCCAAACACCAGGCTACCAAGTAAAAGGACACACCGTTTGGGGGGCTACTGCAATGATCTTAGCAGAGTTTGCAGCGATTCTTGAAAAAGGAACATGATAAGCTGAGAGGATACTAAATTTCTAGGATAATCATTGGCTAACTCCAAAC
>JBCCTX010000245.1:0-11704 GCA_039197765.1 Bacteroidota bacterium | reverse complement strand
GAGAAACTTGCGGAAGGAAGCTGTCAGGAAATCACAGGCAATGGCATTTACATCTAAGGGCATTTGGCCAACAGATTGGCAGGCATCGACCAAAAATAGTATATCCCGCGATTTACAGTGTTGACCTATCTCTGTTATGGGTTGGACCAAGCCCGAGTTTGTGGGGATATGGGTAACGGCCACCAACTTAGGGGAATAGATATTCATCAATTCAACCATAGCTGGAACATCTACCCCACCTTCTAAAGTATCAGACGCAAAAACTACCTCAATTCCCATCCGCTTTTTCATAGAGAGAAAGGCTAGCTGGTTGGAGGAATAATCATTTTGGGTAGTAAGGATGACATCACCAGGCTGAAAAGGAATGGAGGACAAGGCCTTGGCATAGGCATCTGTCGAGGACTGAACCATAGCGATGTTTCGATCCTGGCATCCAAGATAGCGCGCTACCTGAGTATAGCTGTCATCAATGGATTCCCTAGCCCAATTCGCAGCTTCATAACCTCCGATTTCAGCTTCTTTTTGCAGGTGGTACTGCATGGCCTGGAGGACGGGAAGGGACATAAGTCCAGCGCCTGCATTATTGAGGTGAATAACCTGATCGCAACCTGGAGTTTCATAGCGAAAGTGGGAGATTTCCGAATCTGTGAGCATAAAGAAGGAAGGGGTTATAAGTTGGAAATATAAAGTGAAAAAGGAAAAAAAACGAGAATAGAAGCGAAAAGCTCATACATCGGTACCTACCACCCAGCATCCTACTTCTGATTTAAGGCTAAGCGAAAGTTCAAATTTTATAGAAAATCTTTAAGGATATGACTCAGCTTCAGAACGATGGTTTTTAATTTGCAATGTTCTACGACTAGATAGCTGACAGTTTACAGTAACCCTGATATTAGAAAATGGTCCATAGCTAAATAGTCGACAGTCAACGACAACCTTTGATTCGAGATCAAAGTACCCTACTACCCCATAGCTGCATAAAGTAAACTGAGGGAAAGAAGGAGCCCTAGTAGGATAGATTTGATGAGTTGGAGGGCTTTTTCCTTGGTATGTAAAGAATTCATATACACTCTGATATCTTTAGCCTAAAGATAGTCAAAATATATAATAATCGAAATAAATTATTTTCGTTTTATTTGTAGCCTCGCTTTTTCCCTCTTTTCAATCCTCGTCTCCTACTCCTTCTAATATCTTGAATTCCGTTCTACGATTGATTGCCCGGCTTTCATCTGAGTTGTTGTCGACTATTGGCTGACTTTCTCCATAGCCCTTGGCAAGCAGACGCTCTTTTGGGATTCCCTTTTCGATTAAATATGTCTTTACTGCATCTGCCCTCCGTTGACTCAGTGTAAGGTTATCTGCATCTGCACCCACGTCATCTGTGTGGCCTTGCAGTTCAATTTTTAGCTGGGGGTTTTGCGTAAGGTACTTCCAAAGGACATCCAACTCGGTATAGGACTCGGATTTAAGGTCCCATTTACCCGTATCAAAAAAAACGTTGTTGAGTACTACCTGGGCTCCCTCCTTGATAGGAAGCAAATCAATGATGAGGTCGAAATAGGTATCTTCTTCTAGTCCTTTAAGGAAGAAGTGTTTACTGGCGAATAGGTAGCCTGGAGTTTCCACAAGAGCCGCATAAGACCGATCTAAAGGGAGACTCATGAGAAATTCTCCATTGAGGGCATCGGAAAATTGCGTCCTAAGCGTATCTCCACTTTCTAAATCCACTAGGGTAACTTTTGATCGCAGGGGTTCCTGAGTTAAGCTATCCCGGGTGATACCCCGAAGAAAAGTAGCGATTTGAGGGCGAATGCGCTCATCTAGGTCAAAAGAATAAATATCACTTTTCCCAAGGCCCCCTGGCCGTGTAGAGTTGATAAATCCTTTATTTCCCTTGGTATTGATGAATATGTTCGCTTCTTCGTTCACGGTATTGAGCGGATAACCCAAATTTTTCGGTTCTGTCCAGCCGGAGTCTGACTGATAGCATACAAATAAATCCATTGCGCCAAAACCTGGATGGGCATCCGAAGCGAAGTAGAAACTAATTCCATCAGCATGAAGGTAGGGGGCTCCTTCATTTCCTGAGGTATTGACAGGGCCGGTAAGGTTCTTAGCCGTTGACCAGTGTCCCCCTGATAATTCGCTGAACCAAATATCTCTTCCTCCTTTTCCTCCCTTTCTATCAGAGACGAAATAAAGGGTTTGCCCATCGTGAGAAAGAAAGGGCTGCGATTCCCAAGCGGGACTATTGATCGCTTCACCTATATTCCTTGCTTCCGTCCACTTGTCTCCTTTTTTGGTAGAAAAGAATATATCACAACGCCCTAGGCCTTCGGGATGGTTGCAGATAGTAAATAGTAGCAACCTTCCATCTTGGCTTAAGGAAGCTGCTCCTTCGTTGCGTTCGGTATTTACTGGGGCCCCTAGGTTTTTCGCAGGTAACCAGGCATCCTTTTTCCATTCACTTACAAAGAAATCCTCTCCGTAGTCTCGAAGTCCGGAATTGTATCCTCCTGTGCTTCCCGCCCTGCGAGAAGTAAACAGTAACAGAGATTCGTCCGCAGGCATGTAGGGTAGGTAATCGTCTCCCGCCGAATTTACTGCTGGGCCTAGGTTTTGAGGAACAAACTGTATGGAATCCTGAAGGTGTTGAACCGCAAACTTTGCCTTTCTTAGGTTAACCTGGGCTGTTTTCTGTATTTTTCGATTAGCGGTACCCACTATGAGAAATTTTTCATATTGGCTAATGGCTTGTTCATATTCCATTAGACGGAAGTACGTCTCTGCTAGATAATATCCCCCGTTTTCTTCCGGATCAAGTTGGTAAGCTTGCTCCAAATGGTGGTTTGCCAGCGTGTAGAGTCCCATAAAATAGGCACTTACCCCAAGCTGGTGGTGAGCATGGGAAAAGTTAGGCTCTAACTCCAAGGCGGATTCAAAAGCCTCTATGGCTCTACGGTGTTCCCTGCGTTGCCCAAGCATCTTTCCTTCCAGGTAAAGGCCTAGGGCCTTTTTGGATTTGATTCCAAAGTCGACCGGTTTGAGTTTTTGGGCTTGGCAAGGTGAAGCGAAGGAGAAAAGGAGAAATACAAAAACACTTAGGGGAGTCCAGCAGAAATTTTTATGAAAATGCATAAATACGTTGTTGTTGCACTAGGTATACGCAAAATTAATACAAAAGGAGGGAACTGTTTTTTTGACTGGAATAGTTTAGCCAAGAAAAAAAACTGTTTGAGAAAAAAAGTATAGGATTTCAGGGCTAAAACCTTATTTTTACCCCTCCTCAAAGGAACCTATCTTATTTCATGGTATCAATGTTTTCATCAACAGACCTTGCTCAATTTCAAGAAAAAAATATAAGTCCTGAGGCTGTACAGCAGCAGATCGAAAATTTCCGCAATGGATTTCCCTATCTAGACATACAAGCAGCTGCTACCGTAGGCAATGGGATTATCCGCTTAGAAGAGACAGAAGTTGCTAGCTACATCGAACTGTACGAAAGTCAGCAGGTCAACAAAAAAATTCTCAAGTTTGTCCCCGCTTCAGGTGCTGCTAGTAGGATGTTCAAAGCCCTATTCGCATTCAAAGATTCTTATGATGGATCTGAGGAAGCCTATAAAGAAATGCTGAAAGATCAGGGTTCAAAATCCTTATTTACCTTTTTCTCTCGCCTAAAGGATTTCGCCTTTTTCAAAGATTTACGTACTGCGAGCAGTGATTCCGGCACACTGGGGGGCTTACTGCTCAAAAAAGATTACTCAAAAGTACTAGAACTCCTCCTGGAAAAGCCAGGATTGGGATATGGTCAGCTTCCCAAAGGCCTGTTGAAGTTCCATAAGTACGCTGAAGGTGAAAGGACCGCTGTAGAAGAACACTTAGTGGAGGGGGCAGAATATGGAAGAGATGGAGCAGGAGAAGTTGCGATTCACTTTACCGTTTCCCCTGAACACCAGGCGGGATTCGAAGCACTACTTTCAGAGGTACAGACCCATTTTGAAAATCTATATAAGGTAACTTACGACGTGAGTTACTCCATTCAAAAGTCATCTACGGACACACTCGCGGTTGATGTACAAAATGAACCATTCCGCAAGGATGATGGTAAAATCCTATTTCGTCCGGGAGGACATGGGGCATTGGTTTACAACCTCAACGAGTTGGATGCGGATGTGATTTTCATCAAGAATATTGATAATGTAGTTCCCGATCACCTTAAGCCTGAAACCATTCGTTACAAGAAGGCCTTGGCTGGGGTACTCCTTAAGAATCAGGAGCGAATATTTTCCTACCTGGAGCAACTCAATGGAGAAAATCCCGGAGAGCACGTCGCCGAAATCGAAGGATTTCTGCAAAATGATTTGTGTGTTACCCCCCCCGAAGGCTATGGAGACTATAGTTGGGAGGATAAACTGGCGTATCTCAAAGGAAAACTCGATCGCCCCTTGCGTGTTTGTGGCATGGTGAAGAACGAAGGGGAACCTGGGGGAGGACCTTTTTGGGTAAAAAATTCTGATGGTACAGTGTCCCTTCAGATTGTGGAGAGTGCCCAGATTGACAAAGATAATGAAGACCAGGTGGGACTCATGCAAAGAGCCACTCACTTCAATCCAGTGGATTTGGTATGTGCACCTAGAAATGCAATAGGGGAAGCCTATGACTTGCTGGAGTTTAGAGATCCTAGTACAGGCTTTATCGCACTCAAGTCCAAGAATGGACGAGAACTCAAAGCACAAGAACTTCCTGGACTGTGGAATGGAGCCATGGCCTATTGGAATACCCTTTTTGTAGAGGTACCGATTATTACCTTTAATCCTGTAAAAACGGTTATGGATTTGTTGCGCCCTCAACATCAACCAGAAGGTTTGTAGGATTCTCAAGATTGAGGGGAGGTTTCTACCTCCCTTTAATCTGACTTTATCGGTTAAACCTTTTTACCTTCCTAGAGTCCAAAGTATGAAAACATCACAATTCATAGATTTTGGACACACACATACATCATTTATTATCTCGGGCAGGTTTTGGACCTTCTTGGACGGAGCTCTTTGAGAAAAAGCCATATAAGAAGGTTTTACAAGAAGTGCTTTCACATTCCAAGACCTTTGCCCCCATAGAAATGGAAGACCTTCCCGAAGGATCTGGGAGAAAATTCATGGGAATGTCGACTGAGGAAAAGGTGCAAATGCTGCAAAAGAATCGTAAGTCTGTCAATAGTTTGAACCTATTGTGGATGCGCGAAATGGCGCATTCTCCTGCTCAGCTTAGGGAGAAGATGGCATTTTTCTGGCATGATCATTTTGCCTGTAAGTCTAAGATTGCCAAAGCGGCATTGCTCCAGGTAAATACCCTCAGAGAACATGCTATTGGGAACTTTGGGGAACTGCTTCACGCCATTGCCAAGGATCCCAGTATGTTGCTGTTTTTAAATAATCAGCAGAATAAGAAGACAAGCCCAAATGAAAATTTTGCCAGGGAAGTTTGTGAACTCTTTACCGTAGGAAGAGGAAACTACACCGAGCAAGATGTAAAAGAGGCTGCTCGGGCTTTTACGGGCTGGTCGACCTTGCCCAATGGATCGTTTTTCTTTAGAAAGCGCCAGCATGACTTTGGAAAGAAGACCTTTTTGGGAAGGAGGGGTAACTTTTCTGGAGAAGACATTATTGAAATTTTATTGGAGGAAAAGGCCACCGCTCGGAATATCACGCGTAAGCTGTATCATTTTTTGGTATCTCATGAGGAAGACCCTGTGCAGATAGAAAGCTGGGCCAAGGGCTTTTACGAGTCTGGGTACGATATTTCCACCTTATTGAAGACCCTATTTGAATCCGATCATTTTCGTACTTCTCAGCATGTAGGTGCTCGCATTAAATCACCAATCGAGTACATGGTAGGTATTCTCCGGCTACTGGATATTGACCCTACAGAGGAAAAAGGTTTGTTGTTCCTTCAAAAGGCTTTGGGGCAGACCTTATTTTTTCCCCCCAATGTTGCTGGATGGCCAGAAGGGAAGGCCTGGATTGATGGAAGCAGTTTGTTGACACGGCTGAGGTTTCCCATAGGACTGGGTTCAGGAACATCATTTAGTTTCCAATCTAAGGCTGCCTTCGCAGGAAATGAAGAGTTCCTCTCCAAAATGGAGAAACGCAAAGGACTCCGTATCCAGGTTGACTGGGATGGGTTATTTACGCAATTAGAAAAGATTCCTGCTGAAAATCGCAATGACTGGCTTAAGGAGCGAATATTATTGATCCATTCTCCTGCCAAGCATGCAAGAATTGCTCCCCTTACCCGTGAAAATTTTCCCCAGGCAATGGTACAGTTAATGGCCACGCTGGAATATCAACTTTGCTAATCATGAAAAGAAGATCATTTATACAAAATTCCTTAATTGTTTCTGGATCTTTATGGGTTCCAGGATTTATAAAAAAACACCATGCCCCCATAGCATCCCAAAAGAAATTGGTAGTCATCCAGCTTTCAGGGGGGAATGATGGGCTCAATACCTGGGTGCCCCATGGGAATGATACCTATTATGCATTGCGACCTAGCTTGGCTGTCTCCCCCCATGAGGTGCTGAAGTTGAACGATGAAATGGGGCTTAATCCTGAAATGGAGGCTTTGAGGTCATTATTTGACCAAGGGTATTTGCTTGTGTTTAACCAAGTAGGGTATCCAAATGCTGAGCGTTCCCATTTTCGCGCCATGGATATATGGCATACTGGGAGCAATGCAGATGAATACTGGCAAACTGGCTGGCTTGGAAGGTACCTGGATTCAGCTTGCCAGGGGGGGAAGAAAATTCATCACGTAATAGAGCTGGACGATAGCCTCAGCCTCTCTGTAAAGGGAGAAAATGCCAAGGCCCTTGCCATGCAAAATCCGCAGAAACTGTATCGCCAGGTTCAGGGCGAAAGGGTGCAGGAACTTCTCTCTCATACGCCTAGTTCTCATGCCTCTTTGGAGTACATGTACAAGACACTTACTCAAACGGTGGAGTCTGCCGAATACGTCCATGATCAATTGAAAACTAAACGTTCTACGATTACTTATCCTGCCACTGCGTTTGGAAAGCAACTGCGGACAATTGCCGAATTGATTCAGGCGGGATTGGATACGCAGGTCTATTACCTTTCTCTTTCCGGCTTTGATACCCATGTGCGTCAGGGGCCACAGCAGGCTCGATTGCTAAAGCAATACAGTGAAGCCGTCGTGGCTTTTGTGGAGGACCTTTCGGACCAGAATCAATTTGAGGATACCTTAATTCTCACTTTTTCGGAGTTTGGGAGGAGGGTTGCTCAAAATGCCAGTGGAGGAACAGATCATGGTAAGGCCAATAGCTCTTGGTTGATAGGAAAAAACCTTAAACAGACCGGTTTTTTTGGCGGGAGTCCAGATCTACAGTCTCTAGATGAGGGAGATTTAGGGTTTAAAACAGATTTTCGCCAGATATATGCAAGTCTACTAGAAAATTGGCTTGAAGTTGAGGCTGAGGCTGTATTGAAAAGGGAATTTGCTCCGCTCCCCATTCTTTAAATGCGAAATCGTTGGTAGGTCTTTTTGTTAAGTAAAGCCACTTATTACCCCCAGATAAAATCCCTTTATCTGGGTGCTTGTGGGTATACCGGCTACTTGTCCTTTACCAAAGAAAATGCGATACGCTTTGGCTAAGGGCATACCGCTCTTTGAGTGCTGGGTTAGGGGACTGAGTTCTTCAAATTTTCGAAATACCGATCCCTCAATTGCTCACGAGAACTAAGCATCCAGCCCCGGAATATTTCCTGAATACTTGCTAGCAGTCTTTGTATCCTGGATGTAGCTTTTCGGGGATTGCCTTCCCTAAGGTCTTCATAACTTATCAAGCCAGTATGAAATCCATGTTGGATGACCTCCTCTCATTCTTCCTTGAAGTCTGGGTCTACTGTTTTGGGGTTTAATAGACTATAGACTAATACAAAAAATGATATGCATACGATGAAGAATTCACTAAAAGGAAAATTACCCGTTTTTTTCTATCATTGTTGGATATTCTGGGGAACTAAGTAAGGAAAAAGTGGTTTTTACCCCAAAAGATTCTAATAGGGGAAGTTTTCTCAGGTCTTATACAAAGAAAGTGATCATATGGACCAAGCAATTCGAACAGACTATTTAGTGATTGGCAGTGGGGTAGCAGGACTTTCATTGGCCCTAAAGCTTGCCCGACACCACAAAGTGTTGGTTATTACTAAAACTGATCGTGGCGAGACCAATACGCGCTATGCTCAGGGGGGAATTGCCAGTGTAACGGATATGCGAGACACCTTTGAGCAGCATGTGGAAGATACACTTGACGCAGGGGATGGACTATGCAAGGAAGAGGTCGTCCGGATGGTGGTAGAGAACGGACCCGCACGAATACAAGAACTCATCGACTATGGGGCAGAATTTGATAGAAATGAAGATGGTTCTTTGATGCTAGGGCGTGAAGGGGGGCACTCTGCACACAGAATATTACACGCAAAAGACACCACGGGTTGGGAGATCCAACGCGTGTTGGTAGATCAGATTCCCCATCATCCCAACCTAACGATCATGGAGGATCTGTTTGCCATAGACTTAATCACACAGCACCATTTGGGAATGTACGTGAATCGGGGGAGCTCTGATATAAACTGCTTCGGGGTTTATGCGTTGGATTTGAATACGCGCAAAGTATTGAAGATCCTTTCAAAAATCACGGTACTAGCTACAGGCGGTTCAGGAAATGTATATACCTCTACGACCAATCCTCCGATTGCAACAGGAGATGGAATTGCCATGGCTTATCGGGCCATGGCACGCGTAGCCAATATGGAATTCAACCAATTCCATCCTACCTCTTTTTACGATCCAGAGTCCAAACCTGCATTTTTGATTACAGAGGCCCTGAGAGGTAAGGGAGCCGTGCTTCGGCATGCCTTTTCGGAGGAAGAGTTTATGTACAAATACGATGAGCGTGGTAGCCTGGCACCTCGAGATATTGTAGCACGTGCAATCGATAATGAAATGAAGATTTCGGGTCTGGATTACATGTTGCTAGATGCCCGGCATATTGATGCTCATGAACTCATCGATGAGTTTCCCACCATTTATGAGACCCTTAAAGAGAAAGGGGTAGACATTACCCAGGATCTGATTCCCATCGTTCCCGCTTCGCACTACATCTGTGGTGGAGTCCAGGTAGACATGAAAGGACAGACCTCTCTACACAACTTATACGCTTGTGGAGAATGTACTTGCTCAGGTCTACATGGGGCTAATCGTCTAGCCTCCAATTCCCTTTTGGAAGGAGTAGTCTATGCAGATAATATTTATCACGAAATAAAGGATAAGGCGGCTACTCTAGGGTGGCGCGAAGAGGTCCCTGAATGGGATGAAAAAAATGTGAATCATACCGATGAATGGGTACTGATCTCTCACAATTTCCGCGAAGTACAGCGCATCATGAGTAATTATGTGGGAATTGTCCGAAGCGATTTACGATTGGAACGTGCAGCCCGCCGTTTAGACCTAATTTTCAAGGAAACCGAAGCGTTCTACCAAAAAACCAAAGTATCTCCAGAACTCTGTGAGTTGCGAAATATTATCACGATTGCTTATCTCATCGTCAAATCTGCAAGTATTCGGAAAGAGAGTAGGGGACTACATTTTACAACAGATTTTCCCGAAAAACGAGAGCAAATTTGGGATACGGTGTTGTGAGATAATTTTTTTTATAGAACGGAGCTTTTTATACGTAATCTCCTTCCAAATATTCCCTTAGCCGAGTATTGATAAACCACTTCCAGCCTTCTTCGCAACTTCTCGCTGAAACTCAGGGATGCCTTCCGGGAAAACTTTGATCACCCTATGGGGCAAGCGCAAGTGCGAACCCCTACCTTGCCTTGACAATTCAAAACTTACAATCGAGTCTCCCTGATACCCCTTGTATTTCCAGGTATATGAAATCTGATGGAAAGGCAAAACGGCTAGTATTTTCCAATTGTGGGGAAATACACGGCCCTCATTCTCTATAAGGAACTGGGTTTCGAAACCCACCCGCGGTTCAAAAGCTTCAATGTTTTCAAAAAACCAGTTCAGTACCTAAGCGAAAGAATTGCGGTAATGAAAGCATCCATTATCTTCATGTATACCCTAAAGGGTTTTTATAATCGATTGATTTTTACTGCAGCGTTTTGTGAGATAGACCCCTGTTATCCCCTTAGAAAGGGGATGGGGAGGTACACAGAGAGATCGAATGTACCTTTTTAGGTATCTAACCCTTAAATACCCTCTTTTTTCTCTGTTAATTACTCCTTGATCCTCTGTGGTAAAATAAAAAGGTCCAAGGAAACTTTGGTTTCATCTGACTTAAAGTATACATACCGAATCGGTTTTACTCCGGTACTTCGTCATCTGGCCTAGGCTAGTAATGGCACCCCATAGAATTCCAACAGGAACCGTAAAAGCCTGTTATACGGATTTCTTTCTAAATCATTCAAGTTCTCCCGCAAGCGCTGTATCTACCAAATTTTCAAACTGAATCAACAGTTTTTCATAGATTCCAACCGTCATGGAGGTATTTGAAAAGCCATTAAAGCTTTGTTGTTGTAAGGCTGCCATCTCATTGTCCTCGTTTATAGCATTCCAGAAGATCTTCGCATTCAAATCCCAATATTCCTCCTCTTTTTGGCTAGAGGGCTCAGCCGGAAGTAACATGAAGGATTGGTATTGAGTCATTTTCTCATCAATGGGACAAAAAGAAACCACCATTAAATGATCGGGTTCTATTAAAACAACGGTATTGGGGAAAATGTGAATTAATATGTTCGCCCCTTTTCGGATCTGCCAATCTGATGGAGACTGATCTTTCATCTTTTTAATGGCTCGTTTGGGAAAGATGATGGTGCTATGAAGTTTGTTTTGAGAAACTACGCTCATGTTGTCCAAAAAGTAAGGCCCAATTGTTTTTGCATGTGCAATCTTGAAATGATAGCCTTCCAGTGCCCCATCCACTAATAGTTTCCAATTGCAAGCTAAATTTCCAGTTGTTACATGGTAGGGATGTAAGGCCCCAAACTCAAAGCCTTGGGTTATACTATAAACCTCTTTAAGCCATGCGTCAATCGAAATTTTTCCCTTCACGTCTGGATTCGGAACCACAAATACCATCCCTAAGCGCACCCAACAGTCTAGTTCAATTAAACTGTGGGAATCGGCTTCTATATCTTTGAATCCCTGTGGATGAAAAATTCCCTTCAAGCATCCTGTCGTATCATAGGCCCAGGCGTGATACGGGCACACAATGTTCCGCTTGATGTGTCCGGAAGTTTCTGAGAGCAACCTTACCCCCCGATGTCGGCAGATATTTAAAAATGCGCGTATGTTATCATCCTTCCCTTTTATGACCAGAATGGGGACTCCTGTTACATCGTGTAGAAAATAATCCCCCGGATTTTTTAGTTGACCAGCTGGACCTGTTACGATGGGGTAATCCTTGAATATACATTCCTTTTCCTTTTCCAAACGCTCTTGAGAAACATATCTACTGGCATTAATTTGATGGGAAATTCCTGCAACAGCTTCTCTCTCTTTTTTCTTTTCTAATTCGGTAAAAACAGTTTCTATAAATTGAATTTGCTGGTCTTGATTCATGATCTTAGATAAAATGGATGGGAATAATGGATACTAATCGGCTATACAGTCGAAG
>JBCCTX010000244.1:0-11738 GCA_039197765.1 Bacteroidota bacterium | reverse complement strand
TTAGCTCAGCTGTAGAAGAATTATTGGCGTATTGAGGTTTGAGGTTTGAGGTTTGAGGTTTGAGGTTTGAGGTTTGAGGTTTGAGGTTTGAGGTTTGAGGTTTGAGGTTTAGTTGTACTTTGATCTCGTATCAAAGGTTACTTCGGACCACCGACTACATTACTACGGACCATTCCTCCGATCAAAGGTTACTATGGACTATTTAACTATGGACTTACCAAGGACCCTCCCCGCCCAATTAACAGGTACTGAGGGCCTCTTGAAAGGAAATTCCACCGAGATTATCAAGAATTGGAATTAATCTATTAATTTACTCCGCAGAAATACAATCTATTTTGAAGATTAGAAACGAAGTAAAGTTTGGTGCATTTGCCTTGCTGGGTCTGATTCTATTTGTGGTAGGCACAAAATACTTGCAGGGCAATAAGATGTTTGGCAATCGAATGTACCTGTATGCCGAGTACCGAGATGTCACGCCGCTTATCCAGAGTAACCCTATCGTTATGAAGGGCTTACGTGTGGGAAAGATTTCAGATATGTTCATGGACCAAGAGCGTGGCCTTGTCATCACGGAACTACAGTTTGACGAAGCTATTTCGATTCCTAAGCATGCCAAGGCAACCATTATCAAAACTAATATGTTGGGTGCGGGTGCCATGGAAATTACCTACAGTGACTCTATTACTTCCCAAGATTTTTATCAGACGGGAGACACCATTCCAGGAAATAAGAAGAAGGATTTGTTTGACCAAGTAGAAAACGTGGTGGGTTCAGGAGGATCCGATCTCATTTCCCAAGTAGGTTTATTGGCTGAAGAGTTGAATGAAACGGTGTCCCAACTCAACTCCATGTTGCAGGACCCCAGGGGAAGAAATGCCATTCTTAATACCATTCAGGATGTTCAGGTTTCGGCTTCTAACATAAAGGAAATTACCTATAGTTTAGATAGCCTTTCTTCAACCTTTGTAGATCTCATAAGAAATACAGATTCAGTCATGGCTGGGGTGGCAAATAATCGAGATAATATTGAGGGTATCATTCAAAATACGAAGCTCACAACCGATACCCTGGTTGAAGTGGCGAAAGAATTCAGAAAACTAGCCTCAAACGTAGAGGCTACGACGAAAAGTATGGAGCGTGCTATTGCCAAAATTGACTCTTCTCAGGGCACACTGGGACTTTTGGTAAATGACAGACAACTATATGATAACCTGACCTCCGTTAGTTCCAGTATCAATCAACTTGTAGAGGATGTTAATAAGCGTCCTGGCCGCTATGTGGACGATATCAAATTGTATCTCATTGAACGGAAGCCACCTAAGGAAAAGCGGTCTAAAGCTACAGCTGCTGATGAAGGAGGCCCCAGGGGCGAAGAAAATTAGGAAGAGCTTTCTTGAAAAAATTCTCTAAACCCCTACAGCAGAACGAAACGTGAAAGGATAGTCCTTTCCGAGTGTAATGCCATACTTTTTCAATTCTCCTATGTTTTCCCAGGGTTCATGTACTATTGCTGAAGGTAATTCCGCTAATTCGGGAACCCAATGCCGAATAAATCTTCCTTTTGGATCATAACGCTTCCCTTGGGATAGGACGTTAAAGTAGCGATGCTTTCGAGGATCATTCCCAACTCCTGCTACGTAGTTCCAGTTTCCCCAATTACTGGCGACGTCATAATCGATTAACATGTGCTCAAAATAAGAAGCACCTCTCCTCCAGTCTTGTCCGAGATCTTTTACCAAAAAGGAGGCTACATTTTGACGACCCCTATTGGACATAAAGCCCGTATGAAGCAATTCTCTCATATTGGCATCTACGAAAGGCACCCCTGTGTTTCCTGTTTTCCATGCCTCCCACCTATCCTCATTTTCATGAACGGTAAGGTGGCGATCACGAATTCCCCCTTCCAGAAATAATTTGTTTCCGTGTTTATAGGCAATGAATTGGAAGTAGTCTCTCCATAATAATTCAAAAATCAGCCAATATGTGGAATCATTTTTCACCCGCTCAGTCTCATATTTTTTTACTTCCCAGTAAATAGCACGAGGAGAAATACATCCAAGGGCCAACCATGGAGAAAATTTTGAAGAGTAATCCGCTCCCAATAACCCATTTCGAGTTTCTTTATAAACTTTAAGCAGATCTTTGCTCCACAGGTACTCAGAAAGTCGTTCCTTGCCTGCTGTTTCCCCTCCTTTGAAAGGAAGAACACCTTTTGAAGAAGGGCTATATGGGCCTGATAAGTATTCTTGACAGAGCGTCCAATCTAATGTAGGTAGGGGGTCGTTAATGGCCGGTATTTTATTGGGAGCCGGAAGTACATGACGCACTTCCACGCTACGTTCAACTTCTTTTCGAAACTGGGTAAAAACTTCAGGAATTGCTCTTATCGGCATAGGTAAATCCCCACGATGTAAGAGCGTTCTCCCCCAAATGAGTTCGAAATTTATTCCTAGGCCGAACAATTGACTTTCAACACCCAACTCCACATCTGCCTCCTCTGTCCCAATCTGCTTATGCGCTAATACGGAAGAAACATTATACTCTTTTGCAATCTTGGGAAGAACTTCTTCTGGCTTTCCCAGTAGTACCCACAATTGGTTTCCATGATCTTTCAAAGAAGCATCTAAGTCTTGAAGGCTTTCCCATAAGAATCGCGTACGATAAGGGCCCGTTTTCACGTGGTCAAAGGAATCCTTATCCCAAGCTCTAGGGTCCCAACAATATACAGGGATTATCTCCTCCGCTATATTCAATACTTTGTGAAGAACTTCGTGGTCTTGCAACCGCAAATCGTTTCTAAACCAGACAATCGCTCGTTTCATTTTCATACTGTTAAAACTATCAATAAGTATTGAAAGTTTAGGTATGGAGAAAAAATAATAGGTACAGAACCAGTCTGTACCTATTCGTAGGTTTCTGATTTGGGAAATAACTTTCCCGTATATTTCCTTCTAGTTAGCTCTGGGCCTTTGCTTGTCTAGAGAGTAAATCCAATGAAATGGGGCTAGCAACAAAGATAGAGGAATAGGTTCCCACCATTATTCCAATAATTATGGCAAAGGTAAACCCTTTGATCACATCTCCCCCTGCAAAGAAGAGTATCAATGCAGTAATCAGCGTAGTAACAGAGGTGATCAATGTCCGGCTGATCGTTTGGTCAATCGATACATTGTACACATCAGGCAGTGAAGTGGACTTCATTTCGCCTAAGTTCTCTCGAATTCTGTCGAAAACCACCACCGTATCATTTATAGAATATCCTATAATGGTAAGCAGCGCAGCAATCAAAGCCTGATTGATTTCAACGCTGAAAGGAAGATCCAACTGTCCCAAAACTGAGAAAATCCCCAATACAATGATTACATCGTGGAAAATTGCTATGATAGCGCCCAAACTATATTGCCATTTTCTAAACCTTAACAGGATGTAGAAAAAGATAATGATAAGAGAAAATAGTACCGCTAAAAAGGCTGCCTGGCGGATATCACTTGCAACAGTAGGACCCACATCTGTACTACTAATCACGTTTTTCGTGTATTGGTCATAATTCTTATTCAGCCCATCAATTAAAATATCCTGGACCTCTTGAGTAGCTTCTCTGTCTTCTACTTTGTAGCTAGAAGTAATCATCAATTGATTATTTGAACTCATGGTCTTTATGATCGGCGCGTCAGACTCAAAAGAGGAAGTGAGATCTTTTCGAATCTGTTCCACGTCTCCTCCGGTTAAGTCCGCAGGCTGCCCATTTTGCAAGAACTCTACGACGAACTGTCTTCCACCTTGGAAATCTACCCCTGTCTTAAAACCAAGGCCTATAAAGGAAAGACTAAATAGAACGATAAGTCCCAAAGATATGGCGTAGAAAGTCTTTCTACGCTTCACCATGTTCAGACGAATCTTGTCAAAGAGTCCTGTAGTAAAGGGGTATCCAAAACTAATCGAGTTTTTACCTTTATTGGCATAGTAATCCAGGATGAGACGGGTGATGATCAATGCAGAAATCAACGAAGTAATAATTCCAATCATTAAGGAAACCGCAAACCCTCTGATTGGCCCAATCCCGAAGGCATAGAGTACTACCCCTGTGAGGAAGGTAGTAATATTGGCATCCATTACAGATGAGAAGGCATTGCTAAAGCCCGACTTAATACTGGCTTTTAAGGTTTTTCCTTTAGCCATCTCTTCCCGAATCCTTTCAAAGATCAGCACATTAGCATCTACTGCCATACCCACTGTGAGTACCACCGCAGCAATACCCGGAACGGTAAGGACAATAGTGAAAGCAGCAGAACAGCCCAGAATGAATACTAGGTTGGCAATCAACGCCAAATTGGCCACAAAACCTGCTCTAGCATAGTATAATGCCATAAATATCAGGGTAACTATAAAAGCAAGGATAAAGGAACGCCAGCCACTTCGGATATTTTCTTCCCCTAGTGTAGGCCCTACTACGTCTTCTCCTTCAATCCGGGCGGGAACAGGAAGCTGACCAGCCTTGAGAACATTTGCTAAGTCTTTGGCCTCATCGATTGTGAAATTTCCAGCGATAGAAGATTGCCCGCCCCCAATTCTTTGGTTAATAATAGGGAAAGAGTACACTAGTCCATCAAGTACAATGGCTACGTGCCGGTTTACATTGTTTTCTGTTATGGTTGCCCAATCCTTGGCTCCTTCCACATTCATTCCCATGGAAACCTCTGCCTGACCTTGTTGGTCGAAATCTTGACGGGCATCTGTTACGACATCTCCTCCCAGCACCAAACTTTTCAAAGCGATGAGGTCAAAAACGCGATCCTCTCCTTCTCTAGCCTTATAGGACCAGGAGAATCTCATGTCGTCTGGAATAAGGACCGATATCTCACCATCATTTAAGAGTCGGTTGATCTCAGCCGTATCTGTCTCAAGTGCCTGCCCTACTACTGGATACGTATCATCTGGCCGGATTTGAGAAGGGTCAAATGATCGCAAAATCCCAAACAATGGGTTTTTCTTTTTAAACTCTTCTATTTGTTGGTCGAGTTCTTCATCTGAAAGATCTGCTAGCCCTTCTTCGGTGTCCTCTTCGGTGAAGGAAGTAAAGCCCCCAGTATCAACTTCTGTAGTATCGGTTCCAGCATCTGCCAAAAGGGTAGAATCTGTTTCAATGCTTTCGACTAGACTGGTATCGCTTTGGACAGAATCTTCATCTACAATTCCCCTAAGAACCTTCAAGCGCTCATTTACCTGGTAAAGTACCCTATAGCCATCTATTCGATTGTGGGAAGTCCAAAATTCCAGCTTAGCTGTACTGCGCAACAATTGGCGTACACGCTCCGGCTCTTTTACCCCAGGTAATTCTAGCAAAATCCGTCCTGTCCCTTCCTGTAATTGCATATTAGGGGAAGCAACCCCAAATTGGTCAATTCGGGTACGGATGATGTTAAACGTCCGTTCAACTGCCGAAAGGGCTTCTCGGTCTAACATCGCTCTTACCTCTTCATCAGATGTGCTGATACTGATTTGGCGCTCTGGACTAGCAAAAATAGCTCCCAAACTAGAATTTGGAGCTAATTCTCCAAAACAATCGATGAACAAGGGAACAAAGTTAGCTTGCTCGGTTTGCTGTCTTTCATTTGCACAATTTAATGCATTCATAAAAGAGGTATCGCTTGCATTATTTCCAGCAAGTTGACGAACTACATCATCAACACCTACTTCCAAGGTTACAAACATTCCACCCTGCAAATCCAGACCAAGTGTAAAGGAGTTATCTATAGCCTTTTGGTAGGTTTCCTGAAAATCATTGTCTTGTAGACGAGCTTCCAATTCTTTCTTCGCAGTAGTATCGGCATCAGCTCTTGCTTCCAGGCTTTTCATCTGGCCTTCGTAGCTAAATTGGACGTATGTCCAATATAAGTTGTATGCACAAATTCCGATAAAAACTATCAGAAGGGCAATAACTGTATTTTTATTTTTCATGATAGGTTGACTAATAAAATTCGATAATTAATAGGATAAAAAACCATAGATCAGGCGAGTGGTTATCTCCAAGCTCTATGTATAGGTTCCTGAAGCCTAATCTTCAGAAGTGGAACTATATGCCCCATTCCCACCGGGAAAGAAAGTAGAGAGTGGAACAGTTGGATAATGTAAGGAAATGCTAAGGGGCCTGGGCGGGACAAGCGTTGAGGTACCAGACAAGTGTGAATCTGCTTGCTTGTGGGAGCAGCGATAGAACTAGGGTGTATCTACTGCTCCTCGCTTTTTGTACCCATACATGGGTTGAAAAAAGTCCTGTAAAATGCTCTTGAGAGAGATCTAGACTAGAAAATACCTGTAAAGTAGGCGATTTTGCCTCCCACTCTTGCGAATTACGGGTCTGTACTTCTTCAATCACCCGATAATAGTGATGATAGAAGTTGACCTTGTTAATGCGGGAAAAAGCCAAAAGGGCTGATCCTCCGACAAAGACCAATAAGAGGGGATATATAACAGGTATCCTTTTCATTTTTGGTGGGCCAAATATAGGGAGAATTCTATCGAATTCCATTGCCTACATAAAAATATGCCAAAAGATTTCAGGAATATCTATGAAAAAGTGCTAGATTTGCAGCCTATATCAAAATCGTATATGGATATTGAACTTAACAAAGTAAAAAACGAATACGAAACGACATTCATCCTCAATCCCGAGCTGTCCGAGGGTGAATATAAGGAGGCAGTAAAGAAGTACGTTGAGATGATTAAAGGAAAAGAGGGGAAAGTACACAATATCGAGCATTGGGGAATGCGCAAACTAGCCTACCCCATTCAGAAAAAGACGAACGGATATTACGCCTACCTTGAGTTCACGAGTTTTCCTGAACTAATTGATGAGTTGGAGCAAGATTACCGCTACAATGAATCAGTTCTTCGCTACCTCACTGTAAAGCTTGATAAGCACGCAGTAGCTTACAACCACAAGCGCAGGGAGCAGGGATTTGGTTTACGGAAAGACCTCAAAAGATAAGTAAGTACAATAAGTACCAGCTTTTTCTACACATTTTTTTTCATTTTTCATGTATCAGATTCTCTGGTACTACTACTTTTTACCATTTAATATTATGGCTAAAGGAAGAGAAGGAAATATAGGACCCACGGCGGTAAATAAGATCAAGACCACCACCATTCAGAAAAAATACTGTCGCTTCAAGAAGGCGGGTATTAAATATATCGACTACAAAGACCCTGATTTTCTATTAAAATTTGTTAACGAGCAGGGGAAAATCCTTCCCCGACGTATTACAGGAACAAGTTTAAAGTATCAGCGTAGGCTTTCTGTAGCGATTAAGCGTTCCAGGCATTTGGCTCTTTTACCTTTTGTAACTGACGAACTCAAGTAAACTAAACCATGGAAGTTATTTTAAAACAAGCAATAAGAAACTTGGGAGATACCGATGACGTGGTTAAGGTAAAACCTGGGTATGCACGTAATTTTCTTATTCCTCAAGGATTGGCAGTACTAGCTACTTCTTCGAATAAGAAAGCGCTTGAGGAGAAAAAGCGCCAGGCTTCCCACAAGTATGAACATATCAAGCAACAGGCTGAAGAACTAGCTTCCCAGCTAGGAGGGCTCAAGATAGAAATCGAAACCCTTGCTGGTGCAGATGGTAAGCTGTTTGGGTCTGTCACTGCTCTACAAATTTCTAATAAACTCAAAGAAAGAGGCTTCGATATCGACCGAAAAACCATTACCCTGGAAGATATTAGACAGACAGGGAGTTATACCGGTACCCTTCATCTTCACAAAGAAGTAAAAGCGGAGATTGATATCGAAGTATCTAGGAAAGAGGGTTAGCAAGGCGCATGTAGAGGTAAAATTACTTTGCTGTGAGAAGAGAGAATTATGAAACTGAACTTTGATTCATTCAAGCTGGAAAATGGCCTGAAAGTTCTTGTTCATGAAGATCATTCTGTTCCTAAGGTAGTCGTAGATATAGTCTATCACGTAGGCTCAAAGAATGAATCTCAAGATAAGACTGGCTTTGCTCACCTCTTCGAGCATCTAATGTTTGAGGGAAGTAAGCACATTTCTCACTTCGATCAGGCCCTCCAACGCGTAGGAGGCTCTAGCAATGCTTTTACAAATTCTGATATCACTAACTACTATGTTAGTCTCCCTTCGAATCAATTAGAGACAGCGTTTTGGTTGGAATCAGACCGCATGTTGGCATTAGACTTTTCCCAGAAAAAGCTCGATGTGCAAAAAAGCGTGGTTATCGAGGAATTTAAACAGCGCTACCTCAACCAGCCTTACGGGGATGCTTATTTACAATTGAGAAACTCACACTTCGATGTACATCCTTATAAGTGGATGACTATTGGAAAGGAAATTTCTCATATAGAATCTGCAACCATGGAAGATGTTCAGTCCTTCTTCTATGGCTTTTACGCTCCCAATAATGCTACCTTATGTGTAGTAGGTGATGTAAACCTAGAGGAGGTAAAAACTTTGACTGAAAAATGGTTTGGCCCTATTCCTTCTAGGACTCTCAGCAAAAAAGAGCTACCACAGGAGCCTAGTCAGTTGGCCCACAAGAAAATTGAGTCGGTAGGAAGTGTTCCCCTTACTGCGGTATATAATATGTACCATATTCCTGCTCATAGAGACAGGGCGTACTACGTTGCAGATATCCTGACAGATATACTTTCTAATGGTAAAGGATCCTTGCTGTATGAACACATGGTCAAACAGCAGAAGGTTTCCCCAGGAGTTTCGGCTTTTACCTGGGGTATGCACGATCCAGGTGCGATGTCGATTGACGGAAAGGTATCTTCAGATACTACGATAGAGGCGTATGAGACTTCTCTACATGAAGTTTTGGATTCTCTTCAGGACCTCTCCCAGGATGACTTGAGCAGGATACAATCTAAACTTAAAGCCTCTTTTATCCTTCAAAAGACGTCTTTCTTGAACAAAGCGATTGAACTAGCTGTCTCAGATGCATTGGGAGATCCTAAACTGATAAATCGCATTCCTGAAATATATGAGTCTATTAGTTTGGAGGAAGTGAAATCCGCTGCAAAAGAATTTTTGGCAAAAGAGAATTGTACGACCCTCTACTACCATCCACATGCTAAAACCGCTTGACAGAACCCAGGTTCCCCAGTCTAGTCCGCTTAAAAATGTCAAACTTCCTACGTACGAACAACACGAACTTCCCAATGGAATCTCGGTGTATCTACTTCCATTTGGAAATGTTGAGGTAAGTACACTGCGTTGTATTTTTCGTGGAGGAAAGGGGCACCAACCCCAAACGGGTGTAGCGAGTTATACCACCCGAAATATGTCTGAAGGCACTCGTTCCTACACGGGATTTGAGTTGGCCAAAGTATTAGATCGTTTTGGAACCTGGATTGGGAGCCAAACGGGATATGAACACATCTCTTTCGACTTGAGCACCTTAAGCAAGGACTTGCCTGCTACCTTACCACTGCTAGCTGAGGTTCTGTTTTCTCCCCGCCTGGCTGTAGAAGAATTTGAAAATATGCGTCAAAGAAACTTGCAGAAGTTGCAAGTTGAAGCGCAAAAGACTCGGTATCATGCCCAGCGCCTATTTGGACATGAGCTTTTTGGAAATAAACATCCTTATGGCATGCATTTGGGGGAAGATGAGCTTAATGCCCTAAGGATAGAACACATTCACACGTACCACCAAGCGAATTTTTTCCCTGGAAATTTCCAAATCACTGTCGTTGGGAGCTTTGATTCTCACCTCATCCTAGAGGAGCTTTCAAAGTCTTTTGGTCAAGTACCCACAAAATCTCCTATTTCTTCCCCTTCCCTTGCAAAAATGCCTATAAGCCCATCAGGTCATGCATCTGTCCGTAAGCCTCTTTCGGGTATGCAGTCTACCGTACGGGTTGGTCACCTGACTTTTCCCCGCAACCATCCTGACTTCTATGGTATGCAAATCGTAAATTCGATCCTAGGAGGATATTTCGGCTCTCGCCTCATGCAGAATATCCGAGAAGATAAAGGCTATACCTATGGGATCAGTTCGGGTTGGCTCTCCTTTGCACACAACGGTTTTTTTGTGGTTCAAAGTGACGTGGGGAATGAATATGTAGAGGATACTATACTGGAAATAAAAAAGGAAATCCGCATTCTTCAAAACGAGTTAGTCCCAGAGGAGGAACTTACTCTAGTAAAAAACTACCTACAAGGCCGCAGTCTCAGCGAACGGGAAACTCTCTTTCAGTTAAGCGACTTGTTACGGTTCAGTCTTGTAAATGATATCTCATTTGAAGAATTAGATCGCAAGTTCGAGGTCTTGAGAGAAATTACTTCCGAAGATATCCTGTCCCTTGCACAGACCCACTTAAAGCCAGATGAAATGCTGGAAGTGGTGGTTGGAGGAGCGTCCAAGTGAGGTAGTAGGTGTACTTTGATTTGAGTCAAAGGTTTTTGCCACCGATTCGTGAAATGAATACATTACCACAGATCATATTCCCTAATCAAACAAAAGTTGCTACGGACTACCAACCACCCTACCACGGACTATTTTCTCTCAAACTGTAGACTCTTACATGAAAGGCGTTATTGCGGATAAGAAAATGTAGCCCATTTGGCATGTCGGGTACCAAAAACAGATTCAAGAAGTTTCTTTCCGAGGCCAATAGAAGCAGGGTTGGTCTGTTTAAGTCGTGCGACAACCTCAAGCGCTACGTAACCTCCCTCCGGAAGGTGCAACAATACCTGGGATCCAACAGGAGCTGTTTTGTGGTAGGCCCAAAAAGTATTTTTAGGTCTTTTAGGACCATCTACCTCAGCGATCTGCCCCGTTTCGGTAACGCGGTTATAATAAGTCCCTGTTTGCATATCAACTACCTTTTCCACTACGATTTGGGGAGAAGTACTACTAGGCTCAATTACTCCACCTGCTCGGGAGGGAATCCCATCGTTTACCATAATTCCATCATCATAATAAACTTCCCCGCCATCCACTTCAGACCCTGTTCCTCCAATCTCCATCGCCGCCAAAGTAATAACCGGCTCAAGGTTGGAATAGGAATAATCAGGTAATCTCCGAATCTCCTCTAAAGCTCGGAAGCGCAGCGTGTGGGTGCGCTTGTTCAAAGCGTCTTGAAAGAGCTTGGCAAACTTTATATCCACTCCCTCATAACTGATTTGGTCTATCCCTTTTACCCATCCGGATTTTACCTGTTTGGGACCCAATAACTCCACCCAATCTCCATTTTGAAAGTCTGAAAGAATAAATAACTCTCCAGCACGAAATGTTTTTGCTGTGGCCGTTACATTGGAGGGTCCGGAAAATACGGCTTTATCTTCAAGAAGGGTTACGATCCCACCTTCGGAAACAAACTGATCTTCGTGAACCCATCCAGAATTTCCAGAAAGGGTGATTACTTCCACATAGTTTCGGCCCTCGTTTCTCTGAACAGATCTTCTCACCCTTCCCACCTGTTCACCAAAATAGATGGTTTGAATGTACTGCCCACTTTGGCCTGGATGGGCCCGTAACGGAACCATAGGCCATGCGCACACCATGCTATCCAAGCCTACGGTACTGGCAGGTAAAGTAGAGCCTTGGCCGGAAAAGAACGGAAAATTATATGAATCAAAAATTCCTATGTCTTCGTCCTTTTCTTCTTCTTGAGAAAAGACTCCTCCAATTCCAACGAACAGTAGGACTAACAACCCAAAATATTTCTTACTCATATTATTATCTATAATCTCTAATCTAAAATTAATAAAT
>JBCCTX010000243.1:0-11919 GCA_039197765.1 Bacteroidota bacterium | reverse complement strand
GCTTCTCTTTCCTCCCTGCGTTCGCAGACGGGTTATCGCGAGAATCCCGTAAATAATACGCGTGTGCAATCAGGCAGAAGAACAACTTCTTCCTCTGTACGTAGGACTCCAACTACTGCCAGTTCAAATTCATATTTGACTCCGAAAACAGATCTAGAGAAGCGGGCTACCCTGTCAACAGCTGATCGCCAAAGAAAT
Organism: Bacteroidota bacterium; assembly: GCA_039197765.1. Lineage (GTDB taxonomy): Bacteria > Bacteroidota > Bacteroidia > J057 > J057 > JBCCTX01. The sequence goes on along the minus strand of JBCCTX010000243.1, from coordinate 11,721 downwards.
GCCGTTCGTAGGGCCAATACCGCCAGGACGCAAGAAGTACAGAGAAGATCTTCTGCGAACTCGAGAGCTTATCCTTCAAATTCACGCAGAACGCCAACAGTGAATAGGACGCCTTCTAGTAGATCTACACTACCAAATAGTGCTAGACAACGCAGCACCAGACCTAGCTACAATAGACAATCTACTCCTACTAGAAGAACGCCTTCTTATAATCGTTCAACAAGGCCTTCTTCGTCAAGAACCCCCTCTATGAGTCGTCCTTCTGCGAGTCCTAGAAGTTCTGGTTCTCGTTCGAGTAGCTCTAGTTCAAGAAGCTCTTCATCTTCTTCTCGTAGGAGGCCATAAGATATAAGTAGACCCTACCTCGTTAGGGAAAGGGCGAGTTATTCTCGCCCTTTTTTTTAATCGCTCCATTCATTCACTATGCGTTCCTTACCTTATATTCTAGCTTCTATCGTATTTATGGGCCTTTATGCGTCTACATTTGCGCAGACAGAGTTAGAAGCTTTATTATATTCACGTACTACGGTTACGGGTTCCGCCCGGGCCCAGGGGATGGCGGGTGCCTTTTCGGCTGTAGGGGCAGATATGACTTCAGCTACCCTCAATCCTGCTGGACTGGCTCTATATCGCCGCTCCGAGTTTACCTTAACTCCCGCATTTCGTGTAGCTAGCACCGATGCGGATTACCTGGATGGGGCCTCTTCCAACTCTTCTAATAATTTTACGCTCAATGGCTTTAGCCTAGCCTTTAGCAATCCCAGGTACAATCGAAGGGGGGAGCAGGTAGAGAAGGGGCTCAAGTCCTTTACCTTTGCTTTTGGATACAACCAAATTGAAAATTTTGAGCAAAAAGCACGCGTATCGGGCTTTAATTCGCGCAGCTCCATTTCAGATGTATTCTCAGAACGTGCTCAAGGAACCCCAGTAAATGACCTATTTGATGGCTTTGGAGACCCTTTTGCAATATTGGCATGGAATGCCTTTGCTATTAATCCCTTGATTGATTCTGACGATCAGTACTACCCAGCGGTAAATGGTGGGAATGTACAACAGACAGTAGAATTGGCCGAAAGTGGTCGTATCAATGAATGGTTCATAAGCTTGGCCGGTAATGTAAGTGATGTATTTTACATCGGTGCTACAGTAGGTATTCGATCGTTAAGATACGAGCGTGATTTAGCCCTGATAGAAGAGGATATAAATAATGTTCACGATGATTTTTTTGACGATCCTTCTCAGGGATTGGTTTTTCCAATGAATAGACTGGACTACAATAATAATTTTCTCACCGAGGGAAGTGGGGTTAATGGACAGTTGGGAATTATTATTCGCCCTTCTGATGTCTTCCGATTTGGTGTTTCCCTTCAATCTCCAACTTACTACTCATTGAGAGATTTCTTTGACGATAATGACACCCAATTATCACATGATTTTACGATTGACCTAGATACAGGCCGGGATACCCTCGCCTTTAGCACTTTGAACGCAGGAGAGTTTGCTTATCAGCTTACTACCCCTTTTCGAGCTACGGCAGGTGCCATGTATCTTATCGGTAAAAAAGGCTTCGTAAGTTTAGATGTAGATTTTACAAATTATACAAATGCACAATTTGAGTCCGATTTACCGGTTACAGATCCCAACTTTTACGCTTATGATATAGAGAATCGGAACATCAATGAATTGTTTGACATGGCATTGAACTATCGTCTAGGGGCTGAATTTCGCTTTGACGCACTACGCGTCAGAGGGGGAGCTGCGCTTTTTTCCAGTGGTCTTACGGAAGAAGCCAAAGCCTATCAAGATGCAGGTCTCGTGTCTCAGAGCATTGATAACGATCGAATGTTGTATGCGTTGGGGCTGGGATTCAGGCAACCGAAATACTTTCTGGACGTTAGTTTTATATACCAGGACCAAGACGATAAACTAAGTCCGTATGGATTGGGGTCAAGCAGCGTTTTTAGCCCGACCCTCGTCACTAATAGAAAGACTAGTAGAGTTGCTTTAACCTTAGGCCTTAACTTTTAATTCCCTCTATGGAACACACTTACTTTTAGACGTATGAATGAGGTTTTATTAAAGGTTAAATTATGATTAATCCAATCCGTCAGTTAGTTTCAGATGATCTCTACGAGACCTTAGTAAAATTTAATTTACTAAACCAGAAGGTAATTCGTGATTTTCAGATCAAGCGTAGGTACCTCGAATTGAGAGAGTCCGGGTTACGCGCCTCAGAATCTATCGATTTGATTTTAGAGGAATATCCCTATCTCCAGTTCGATACAGTTCGTAAAATTATCTACAGCATCAAGCTGCCAGAAGAGACTGAGCAATTTTATCCCATACCCGCAGAGGCCTAACCAAGGCCTCCTCCCTTTACTTATCAAGGGTTACGAGAGAAACCCTGCTTGCTTGTTTAAGGGAGATACAGGTATTGCTAAAATCGATGCGTTTAATACGCTTTGGAAGAAGGGTATTGCTCACCGATTTTTGCCCAGATAGAAACCTATATCCAATCACCCTCATCTGAGTAAATGAGGGCCTATTCTTCCTTTTTAGAAGGGCTATGAATTGGCTTAAGCTACTCTGAGGGATAGGATTACTTAAGGATAAAGGTAAAAAGCATTTTTCGATGCTTAGCAACATATAAGGGGACACCACGATACTTTCTTAGTCAGAGGGTTGCAAACTCTTCCTAACAAAATTTTTATGTCCCTAGGTATGGAAACGAATTCCCTTAGAAAACCTATTGATATAAGCATCAACTTCAACGCTCATTTACCCCATCTGTATCTGGGTCATCCGGTAGAATTTTGGCTAGTTTATTCTCTAGGGCTCTTCCGCGCAGGTTTTTTGCTATTATCTTTCCTTCAGGATCTATTAATACGGTATAGGGTATGGCTCCTACTCCATAAGTTTTAGCTGCAGGGCCATTGAAATAGTCCAATGCTGATACATGCAGCCATTTCAGTCCATCTTTTTCGATGGCTTGCAACCAGGGAGCCCTGCTTCTATCCAGGCTTACTCCAAGGATTTCAAAGCCCCTGTCTTTGTAAGCATTGTATACCCGAACGACATTGGGGTTTTCCCTTCTACAAGGTCCACACCAACTTGCCCAAAAGTCAATGAGGACATATTTGCCTTTCAAACTACTGAGCCTTAAGGTATCTCCCTGGGGGCTGGGTAAGGCAATCTCTGGCGCAGTACTTCCAATAAGCTGTGCTTGTAAGGATTGGATTTGCGTTTCCAACTGGCGATTGGTTTGGGGATTCCTGTCTTCGTATAACCGAAGGTATTCTTTTGCATAGGCGACAAAACCCTCTGGCTGACGCTGTCCAAAACCTGATATGGCTCCCATCAGGGCTGCACTGTGTGCGGGCGAAGGTTGTGGGATTTGCTTTAGCCAGACATCCATGTACTCCTGAATTCTTTCTATGGGTATACCTGTACTTGCCAAGGTAGATGCAAAGCTCATGAAAGATTCTCGTAAGGCTGGCGCACGATTGTAGATCGGGTCCGAAAGCTGTGTTTGAGAAAAATATGCCTTCCCAAAGTATTCTATTTCATCCGTAAACTCCTTACCATTGTGTGCATAGGAAAGGTATACATAAGGTGCTACTAGGCTACCAATCATTGGGGAGGCCCGTTTCAAGGAATCGAAGAAAGTGAGCTTCTCCTGGTCTAATTCAGCAAACTTTTGGTAAATCTGTGTCGTATCTCCTTGGACTGCATAGGCCCTTCTGAGTTGAAGGTTTAGCTGATTTCCCTTTTGTTGTAGAGACCTAATTTGGGTTTGAGCTATCTTGTATTGTTTGTCTAGGGAAGAAAGCCATATTTTAGCGCTTTGTAGGTCTTTGCAGTTTCCTGTTAATTTCATTTGGGTTCCAGGTTCCAATAGGAAGGACTTAGGGTTTCTGGGTTCTCTTTGTCCTAACAGATACATCCCAGCAGGAAGTTGGTCCATGCCTATGGAGAAATAATGGGTACCCTCTTTGGGGCTTAATCCTACGGTAAGAAGGGGTTTTAAATCTAACCCATCTAATCCGAAGAGCGTGAGACTATCTTCCTCACAATTGGTAAATTCCCCTTCTATAGAGACGTCCTGGCTATAGGAACAGGGAGCTAAAGGAAAAAGCATTGCAAGGAGAATGAGCCACTTCATATGGGTGTGCTCGTCGTAAAGTTTATCGAAAAGATAGTTCATATCTAATTTAACCTTGGATCAGTGGGATAATTTGAGATAATTTGATATTTCGGTCCCATACTTTTTAAAACCTGCCTCCACAAATCGCTGTAATCTTCCTGAAAGACAAAATCAGCATTCTCAGGAGCTACTATCCAGGCCTTATCTTCTATTTCTTTGAGTAGTTGGCCCGGTCCCCATCCTGAATATCCTACAAAGAAAAGTATATCAGTAGGAGAAAGCCCTCCATCCTGAATTTGATCTTTTACCCATTCGAATTCTCCTCCCCAAAAAAGCCCTAGCCCTATCTGTTGGCTATTGGGAATCCTATCTCCCAAGCGGTGGACGTAGTGCAAGGTATTTTGCTCAACAGGCCCCCCCATAAATACGGGTGCTTCAAATAGGGGAAGCTCTTCAATGAGGTTACTAAGTCCGATATCCAAGCGTCTATTCAGAACAAATCCTAGACTACCTTCCCCACCATGCTCAACCAGCAGCACAACCGTGCGCTGAAAATTTTGGTCCGTCATGAACGGCTCAGAGATGAGAAAATGCCCAGCATGGGGGGGATAGGAACTACGTGTCATAAAAAAATCTTTTGCCTTGGGATAAAATAGAAGAAATACTATGGTATTTCCAATACCTGTTACGAGTATAGAGATCTAGGGTTCTCCACCCAATCATTCATTTTACCAATTAGGATTGATTTCTGCTTGTTTATGTATCCGAACATATTATCAGGGTAAAGAATCCATAAATTGGGAATTGATTGATAATTAGTTTTGAGAGAATGAAAGGAATTTGTGTTTTTGGAACGTATCTCTTGTTACAATTTTCGTTCATCCTGGGGTATTCTCAAACAGTTTCGTACGGGGAACCTTCACGCCAACCTTTAGCTAATGCTACTGCCTGTACAATTTCTGTTCCGAATGTCATCACTCCAAATGGAGACGGGATTAACGATGCCTTAGAGTTTGAGTGTAACTGCACCTTGTCAGATTTTCGTTTTACGCTGTATTCTCGTAAGGGCAATCGAGTCTTTCAAAGTAAAAATCCTAACCTTCGATGGAAAGGAACCTATAACGGTAAACCCATCAAGGAAGGCTATTACAAATGGGAGATTAGCTACAAAGTCTCAGGCAACTCCGGGCACAATAGCCTCAAAGGAGACCTTGCCATCATTCGATCTTAGATAGTACTAGGAAGAAGAAATTTAGTCTCTATGCGGAGCAGTCATAAGTAGCTATATCCAAAAATAGGAGATACCATTCGTTATCGATTTTCCCCCATCCCATTGAAATAGCTTTATCAGTAATCAGAACCTGATAGCCGACACGCTGCTCAGCTTGGCTAACCTCTGTATCCATTTGTTGGGAGAATCTGCCTATTTTACTGTTTGTAAGGGATTTCATTATTACAGAAGCCCTGTTATAGCTATTCGTTTGCACGACGAAGCATCCATTCTTGGAAAACCCATCACAGTCAAATTTGGGAAGTTCTTCAAATTGAGGTTCACAAGACGCATCTTTTAGCATTTGGGCTGTGTAAGGGGTATACGCTTTTTTGAATACTTCTTCAAAACTTTTTCCGTGGTCGACAGCATCTATGGCGCCAGGGCGATTGATAAAGTAGAATCCCCTTTGAGGGTCAATAAAGGAAGAGAGCTTAGTCGCATTCCCTCCCTCCCAAGCTTGAAGAAAATCTCCTAGCCTGGAAGCAAATAATTCTCGATCAGTACTGGAATTGGGCTTACTAATTTTTTTATCCTGCTTCGTACGAATCTGTGGAGTTTGTGTGTTTTGGGTGGCAGCTAGGGATTCGTATCCAATAATTTGTAAATCTGAATTGAAGGTTACTTGATTTCTAAAGGATTCTGAAATAGATTCCTTAGTAGCAGACCGAACATAAGCTACCTTCCCGGAGAAGATAGCGACAAAATTGGCCCCTTTTTGAGATACTTGGAGCGAAGGAGAATCTACGGATAAGGTTCTGTTCTCTACGGCTTTAAATCCGTTTTCCAAACTTGTAGCAATTTGTGCGCGTGAAAGACGGGACTGTTTAAAAAATTTCTCGACAGTAGGAGCGTAATATTTCTCTACAGCTATTTTTTCTGCTGAAAGATCTGCATAATAGGCATTCAGCCGATTTTCAATTGAGGTTTTTACAGCGGTTAGCGGGTCATCCTCCTGCGCAGCTAGGTCTGAGGATGTTGGCTCCGCCTGGATCTCAGGAGAAGATTTCTCATTAGGTGAGTTACATCCATTTGATAGGAAAACCACTAACAAAAGAAAAAATAAATTATTCTGAAACTTCATGATGTCTGCAAGGTTAACTAATAAAATGGGCTAACACGATTAATTTCTTTTTACTAAATGTGTGGACTACTTTTTGTGAGGTAAATCTCCTATAAGTCTGCATTTTTACTTCTGTACTGCGTTACCTCGATAAATTATTGGAAAAAAGGAAACAATCATAATTCATATAAGTTACACTACTGGATAAGAAGATGAGTTTTATTCTAGTTTAGAATTAAAAAGGTGTACCGTGGGAAAATATTCAATAAAAGATATAGAGCAACTTTCTGGGATTAAAGCCCATACGCTCAGAATTTGGGAGCAAAGGTACCAAATATTGGAGCCTAAGCGCACCCCAACTAACATTCGATACTACGATGATGATGATCTTAGGTTGGTTTTAAATATTTCCTTTTTAAACCGCAATAGCTATAAGATTTCCAAAATTGCCAAGATGTCGGATCAGGAAATCAAAGAAAAGGTTCGTCAGATATCTGATTCTAATCTAGAGTTTCCTAATCAGATGAATGCCCTGATTATTGCAATGGTGGATCTAGACGAAGAGCGATTTGAGAAAATTATTTCTACCAACACGCTCCAATTTGGATTCGAGAATACCATGATGAATATTGTGTGGCCTTTCTTGTATCGAATAGGAATTTTATGGCAAACGGGTAATATCAATCCTGCCCATGAGCATTTTATGTCCAACCTGATTAGGCAAAAACTCATTGTAGCGATAGATGGTCAAATGCCTCCGAGAAACCCTTATGCTAAGAAATATCTTCTTTTCTTACCTGAAGGAGAGTTGCACGAGCTCAGTCTCCTGTTTGCGGCGTATATTATCAAGGCACGCTACAATCGACTGATTTATTTGGGTCAGAGTCTTCCTCTTGACGACGTTGGTGCTGTAGTTGAAACTTATCAGCCAGATTTTGTTATTACAGTGGGAATGAATTTCTCCTCAAATAAAGACGCTAAGGAATTTATTGATGAGCTAAAGTCCAATTGCCCAGACCAGAAAATCCTACTTTCTGGTAAACATATGCTTCAAATGGCTGAGGAAGGGGCTATGGATGAAGCGATCACTGTATTTAAAGATATTACAGAATTGATTGATTTTGTAAACGAGAACAGCGATCAGCCATTCATGAGAAAGATGGCCTAACCTTTCTTTAGTTAAGTAAGCTTTTAGCGATTGGGAGTATTTGATAAGTTATTGTCAAAATTATATGCTTGAAGCATTTTGTGGAAAACTTCGGTATTGTCGTATACACCCATAAAATTTTCAGCTCCAGGTCCATAGGCAAACACAGGAATTAGGGCTGCGGTATGATCTCCTGTAGTGAATCCGGTTTTTAACTTTCCATTTTCTTCTTCCCCAATAATAGAAAACCCTCCGGTTTCGTGATCAGCAGTTACGATTAATAACGTTTCTCCATCTTGTTCTACGAAGTCTAAAAGTGCGCCCAAAGTGCGATCCAAGTCGATCACTTCGTTGATGATGTATTCTCCATTGTTAGAGTGGCCTCCCCAATCTATCTGCGATGCCTCAATCATGAGAAAGAACCCTTTAGGCTGCTTTCTCAGTTGATCTATTGCTAAAAGAGAAGCTGTCTGCAGGTAGGAACCCCTTCCTCCCTTAATAGAGGGCAAATGGCCCTTATGGGTTATGACCATCATTCGCTCTTTAGGATCCCTGAGGGCTTCATCGAGCTTTTGATAGAAGGTGTAGCCCATTTCCTCCATCTTTACAGATACATCTTGTTTATCTTTCCTTTTTTTGAAAAGACGCATTCCGCCACCTATTGCAATATCTACTGTGCCTCGAAGGAAATCCAAGGTTATATCTTCGTACATTGTACGTTCAGGACGATGGGCATAGAAGCAGGCAGGCGTAGCATGTTGTATAGTCGAAGTTGCTATTACCCCTGTACCCAGTTCGTAATCGTGGGCGATTTCCAAAATAGTTTTGAGAGGCTTACCATTTTCGTCCATTGCGATGGCCCCATTATAGGTTTTACTACCTGTAGCAAAAGCAGTAGCTCCGGCAGCAGAATCTGTGATGAGGTCTCGCAATGAATGGGTTTTAATAAGACCAATATGCCGAATTCGTTCAAAATTGGAGGGGCCTGTCTGAGAATATACTCCGGAGGATATTTGGCTTATACCCATTCCGTCTCCAATAAACAGGATAATGTTCTTGGGAGAGGTCTGTGCACTAAGGCTAAAAAACCCTAATAATAGGGCTGTAAAGAGACCAAGATTTTTCATTAGCCTTTAAAGTTAAGAAAGTATCTTTGGGCATCCAATACATTTTTCGTATGAATAACAAACAACTTGGAAAGTCTGAACTTCTTATCAGTGAGATAAGTTTGGGGACTATGTCTCTTGGGATAGAATATCCCACAGCTAAGTCATTGCTGCATAGGGCCTTAGATCTTGGAGTCAATTTTTTTGATACAGCAGACCTTTATGATAAGGGACTGAATGAAGAGATTTTGGGTAAATCCTTTCAAGGAATACGCAATTCTCTGATCCTCGCTACAAAGGTAGGTAATCAGTTGAATTCCGATGGATCTGCTTGGACGTGGAATCCCACAAAGGCCTATATTTTAAAAGCCGTGGACGATAGCCTAAGAAGGCTGAAAACAGATTATATTGATCTTTATCAGCTTCATGGGGGAACTATAGATGATCCCATAGATGAGACCATCGAAGCCTTTGAGGAATTGGTGCAGATAGGTAAAATTCGGTATTACGGGATTTCATCAATTCGTCCAAATGTGATTCGAGCGTATGTGAGCCGGTCAAATATTGTTAGTGTGATGACACAGTACAGCTTATTAGACCGAAGGCCTGAAGAGGAGACTTTAGGATTACTGGAAGAGAATAAGGTTGGGGTGTTGGTACGTGGCGCAGTAGCAAAAGGACTATTGGGGGGAAAAGCCTCTAAGGATTATTTGGAACATGGCCAGGGGGCTGTCCATGAGGTTCAAAAAACAATCTCAGAATATACCCTGCCGAGTAGGAGTATGGCACAGACAGCCATTGCTTATGCCTCGTCTCATCCAGCCGTTAGTACCATTGTCTCGGGTGCAAGTCGCCTATCGCAAATTGAAGAAAATGTAGAAACCAGCAAATCTCCTCCCCTTACAGAAGCGGAACTCAAGAAGCTTAAAGACTCAACGCCATTTTTTCCCTATCGGAAACATAGGTGAAAAATTTATGTAAATATTTACCCCCTGTATGTCTAACCCTAAAAAAAATTGAAAAAAGGTGCAACCCTTTGAGGTAGAAGCTCATCTGTACATTATACGAAAAAATAACCCTGTCGAACTTCTAACCTTACTTCCATGCTAAAACATGACCTGCTTATTGCTGTACGAAATTTTCGTAAGCATATAGGGTATTCACTCATCAATCTGATCGGCTTATCTATTGGAATTATTTGTGGTTTATTGATTCTATTGTATGTCCGCCATGAATTGAGCTATGATACCTACCACGACCGTGCAGAGCGGATCTATCGTGTACGGGTTGATGCAAAATTAAACGATACAGAATTTACTGGTGCTTCGATCGGCTATCCAACAGCCGAGGCACTCAAGCAAGATTATCCAGAAGTATTGGAAACAGTTCGCTTCCGGTCTCGAGGGAACTATCTAGTCAGCTATGGCGAAAATCACTTCAATGAGGAAAGCGTCATCTTTGTAGATTCTACCTTATTCGATGTATTTACAATCCCACTCGTTGCAGGAGACCCTCAAACTGCCCTGGCAGCTCCCAATACTATGGTAATTACAACTGAGTTGGCTAAAAAATACTTTGGAGACCAGGATCCCATAGGAAAAACCTTGACCTTGGACAAAGATAGAGATTACCAAGTAACAGGGATAATAAACCCTATGCCTCTAAATAGCCATTTTCGTTTTGACATCTTTCTTTCCATGGCCACAATTGCAGATCAAGAGTTTGTGGCCTGGACCAACTTTAACTTTCAAACCTACTTACTCCTAGCTGAAACGGCAGACTATAAAGTATTGGAAGCTAAGTTTCCAGATATGATTGAAAAATATATCGGGCCAGAAGTAGAGCAGTACCTAGGAGCTTCACTTGAAGATATGTATGCGCAGGGAAACCGGATTGGGTTTTTCCTGCAACCTCTGCTGGATATACATCTCCGTTCCGATTTGCTAGATGAATTGGGATCTAATGGAGATATTCGCTACGTGTGGATTTTCTCTCTCATAGGGATCTTTATACTGGGAATCGCCTGTATCAATTTTATGAACTTGGCGACTGCCCGGTACGCCAATCGGGCGAAAGAAATTGGAATCAAAAAGTCTGTTGGGGCCTTTCGAGGCCAACTCGTGCGACAGTTCCTTACAGAATCTATATGGTTAAGTATTGTCGCGACCCTTATTGCCTGGTTGTTAATCCCCCTTGTATTAGGGGGATTTAATTCTTTGTCAGGGAAGGAGTTGACTTTGAGAGAAATCTATCAGCCCAGTTTTTTTGTTCTCTCTCTTCTATTGGCATTGGTTGTAGGCTTAATCGCTGGAAGCTATCCCGCAGCCATCCTTTCGCGTATGCGCCCAGTTGATATCCTCAAAGGAAGTGTTTCCCTCGGTTCCAAGAGTGGAAAGCTTAGGTCTGTATTGGTTGTAGGCCAATTTGTTACCACTGTAGTATTGCTCATTAGTACCTTAGTGGTATTCGACCAACTGGATTTTATCCAAAATAAGAAGATTGGATTTGATAAGGAGAATGTCTTAGTACTCCATGACAGTTACCTGTTGGATGATAAAATTCAATCTTTTAAGGAAGAAATGCTGAGTCTCCCAGAAGTCAAAAGCGCCTCTATAACGAGCTTTCTTCCTGTCATAAACTCCAATAATTCCAGCTCGTATTTTTCTGGGAGAAACCCCCTGCCTGAAAACACACGGGTAATCCATAATTGGAGAATAGATTATGATTATGTCCCTACTATGGGTTTAGAAATCATTGAAGGAAGAAACTTTTCTAAAGAATACGGTACAGATTCATCGGCTATCTTGGTCAATGAAACCCTGGTAAAGCAATATGGTTGGGAAAATCCGCTGGAGGAGCGGCTGAGCGATTTCGGGGAAACCCCTGAAGATATTGTGAGCTTTCCTATCATTGGGGTATTCAAAGATTTTCATTTTAATTCCCTCAGAAGCACTGTAAATCCCATGTTGCTTCATTTAGGTTCTAGTAGGG
>JBCCTX010000242.1:0-11920 GCA_039197765.1 Bacteroidota bacterium | reverse complement strand
CTACGACTCGAGCTGCTCGATGGACGTGCTGAAGAACGAGAGGAAGAACTTCTACTCATGCCAGAAGAGCTCCTACGACTGGAACTACTCGATGGACGAGCTGAGGAACGCGAAGAGGAACTTCTGCTCATACTAGAAGAGCTCCTACGACTGGAGCTACTCGATGGACGTGCCGAAGAACGTGAAGAAGAGCTTCTATTCATACTCGACGAACTTCTACGATTTGAGCTACTCGATGGACGTGCCGAAGAACGAGAGGAAGAGCTTCTGTTCATACTGGACGAACTTCTTCGACTAGAGCTGCTCGATGGCCGAGCGGAAGAGCGCGAAGAAGAACTCCTGTTCATACTGGACGAACTTCTACGACTCGGGCTACTCGAAGGACGAGCCGAAGAGCGCGAAGAAGAAGAACTCCTATTCATACTAGACGAACTGCTACGGCTTGAGCTGCTTGGTCGACTCATCGAAGAGCGCGACGAAGAAGAACTTCTGTTCATGCTAGATGAGCTTCTACGGCTCGGGCTACTCGAACGATTCAACGTAGATGAGCGAGACGAAGAGCTGCTTCTATTCAAGGTCGACGAACTGCGACTACTGGAACTACTGGAGGAACGACCTAAGGTCGATGAGCGAGAGCTAGAGCTGGAACGGCGATAGGAAGGTACGGTATTCCTACTGCTGCGATCCCGCGTAACCGTAGTTGAACGGTGGCTATTGGAACGCGGCTGCGTGGTAATACGGCTCGTAGACGGCGTATTGCGATTGAGGGTGGTGCTGCGCGAACTGCGAGAGGCAGTCGAACTTCTTGACGTTCGTGTGGTGCGGCTTACCCCACTGGGTGTACGAACTGTACGCGAGGAACGCGAAGAAACGGTACCATTGGGACTTCTGCGGCTGTTCAACGAACTGCGGTTTCCACCACGGCGCTCGTACTGATCCACGATATAGGGATTGTTGCGTGCGTTGCGGCTACCGCGAACCCCTGCATTCGGCAGGCGTTTGTAATTGGCAAATACAGCCTCGTTTCCAGCATATCTTCCACTCAACTGACGGTTATATGCCGAGCGGCGATACCAGTAATTCTGGGTAGTGGCAACGCCTGTGTTAAACCCGTTCACAAAACCTGCATTATAGCCTCTATTGAAGCCTCTGTTAAAGCGATTCCATCCCCAACCGCCGAATCCAAATCCGCGATTGAATCCAAAACCACCCCAACCGCCAAAGGCAGGCTGATTCCACACTGGTGGACAAAAGAAAGGATCGTATGCCCAAGAATTCCAGCCTCCCCAACCAAAATTGAAGTTTAAGGAAACCCTTGGCCCAAATCCCCAGAAAAAGGAACGAGTCCGGAAAAATCCACGATTGAATCCCCCAATGAATGGTCTAGGAGCATAAAACTGGTTCCACAAAGGGGTACCTAATACATAATATAGGTCATCTACAAAGAAAGGGTCATAATAGTTCCACCCATAGGTGCGTGCATTAACGGAATGAAAGCGGCGCAGCCTGCGGGAATAATAAAAATCATCGTCGTAGTAATAATCATCCCACGGATCGTGGTGGGATACCTGCGCATCGAAACTCCCCAGGAGACTCGGTCGCTCATCTGTTTCTATGCCCAGATCCGCTGTTTCCAGCCTTCCAAGACTCAGCTTAGCATGACCAAAGCTGATACTGAGCCCCGTGATCCAGACGATTATCCAAATCTTTTTCATAGTTGATAAACTTTTCTCATTGAACCGAATTATATTTACATACATAATATGTACCTATTTGGTTGCTTTTTCAAGGACAATTGAATAAGCGTGTCAGTTGAATCAGGGTTCGTGAATGGCTAAAAGGAAATTAAAGTTTATCGAAAAGGTTATCGTGCTCTCCACGGTACTCATGGTGATTCTCCTCATTGGCTTTTGGCTGTCTCTCAAGCGAACCAATCGAGTGTACTTACTCCCTGAAGGCTTCTCCGGATGGGTAACCATCCGCTACAACTCTCCCGATGCCGAAGCCCTTCCCTTAACAGACGGTGCATTTGAGCTTCGCATTCCCGACTCGGGCTACTTGTATACCTCTTCTCCCCTGGAAAAGGGCTGGGGGAAAGATACCTTTTTCTGGCTTAAGGCCTCCGAAAAAGAGGAAATTCCCAATTATATTCAAGTAGAAGGCCAGACACGCATGTTCATTCATGGCAGAGACATACGACATTTTTCCCATGAGCATTTACTCAAAACCCTTGAGGTAGGACAGGACACAATCCTCTGGGATGGAACAGAAATTGAACGGAAGTCCGAAAGGGAGGTCCGCTACCAAGCGGGAGAACTCTCTCTAGAATATTTTTACGTATTTGATACCCCCCAAGACATTGATGTACCTTTACCCCCCATCCCCAACAAAGAGGCGTTGGAATCGATGCAGGACCGAAGGCTGGATTGAACGGTGAAGGGGGAATAAAGAGCGGGGTATGTAGTTGAATAAAATTTTTACTCGTGCTTTTCTCTTCTGTAACTTTATTGAATGCCCCTTTCTAACGGCCCCTTTTTAGGCAGGAAAAAGGACTACATCAAGATAAACATGATATAAATGGACTACTATACATGCATTCCACAAAAGAAAAGATAGACTTCAATAATACGGCCCTAGCCTTCCAGCATTACAGTGATAAAGAATTAAAGCGACTCTACCGACTATTTCGCCTAATCGACTCTCCGTTTCTTACGCGTATAGGTCCAGGCTTGGTGGAAAAGTCCCTTTCATGGGGCTTACCTGTGGAACCGCTTCTGCGCAAAACCCTCTATGAGATTTTTTGCGGTGGCCCCAATCTGGAAGCATCTCTACCTACCCTGAATAAGCTAGATAGTAATGGGGTGAAAACCATTTTAGATTATTCGGTAGAAGGCGAAAAAAATGAACGAGGCTTTGAGACCACCTTTGACGAGCTGTATCGGAGCATTGAATTTGGCGGACGAGAAAAAGCCGTTTCTTTTGTAGCCCTAAAGGTCAGTGGGCTGGGAGATGTAGATTTACTTGCCAAACTTCAAGCGGGTTCCCAACTTACCCCCTCTGAACAGGAAGCCTTTCAACGGATAAAAAAGCGATTAAGTACCTTGTGCGAAGCAAGTGTAAACCACGACTTACCTGTTTTTATAGACGCTGAGGAGAGCTGGATTCAAGGTCCTGTAGATGAAATGGTGGAAGAACTCATGGCTGCCTACAATACCGACAAAGCGTATGTGTATACAACAGTCCAATTGTACCGCCACGACCGGCTGGCTTATCTGAAAAAGCTACTCAAAGGAAGCGAAACTCGCCACTATATTCCCGGAATCAAATTGGTAAGAGGGGCTTATCTGGAAAAAGAGAATGAGCGCGCCGAAGAATGGGGCTATCCTACGCCTATTCAGCCTACTAAAGCCGCGACAGATGCAGATTTTAATACGGCGCTTGAGCTCTGTATCCAGTCCATTGAGCAGGTGGCTATTTGTGCAGGCACCCATAATGAAGCAAGCAGTATGCTTCTCGTGGAATTAATGGAAAAACATGGACTAGCGCCTAACCATACACACATTTGTTTCGCTCAATTACTGGGCATGTCCAACCATATCTCTTTTAATCTGGCGGCTCAGGGATACCGAACGGCAAAGTATGTGCCTTATGGACCAGTGAAGGCCGTGATTCCTTACCTGATGCGCAGGGCAAATGAGAATACAGCCATTGCGGGCCAGTCGAGCCGTGAAGTAGAGTTGTTGCGCAAGGAGGTGAAACGGCGACGCTTATAGCCTTTCGAGGCTGTTGATTTGTCTAATACGAGGCACAATGGAACGGAGGATGAGCCTCCAAAGAAAAAAACCATCCCAAATTGGGATGGCTTGTGTTGAATATCCAAGTTGGCGCTTAGAATATTCGATTTAGCGTTTTGGCTTTGCGGAGGCTGTATAAATTCCTCCACCTAATTGGGAGCCATAAGTAATATCCAATATCAGGGTAAGTATGCTCGTTTTTTCAAATTTTTCTACTTCCAATCTCAATTCCTCCTCATTTAAAGAAAAATCTGCTTCAATTTTTTTGAATTCAGATCCGTCCACAGACTGCACAGCTTGTATGCCTGAAAAGTATAGCGATCCTACCATGTTGTCCACTTTTACTGAACCTTCCTTCTGATTTACAAATAGGGAGGTATTGAAATCAAAAGAAATATCTGCAGGATTTCCTCCGGGGAAGATTACATATTCTAAGACCATCTTACCCGGTACGGCAGCATCAGGACGGATGATCATATCTACGTTTTGATAAATGTTTTGAAGAACTAGCGCAGAAGATTTATCCCATTCTGAGGCATACTTGGAACCCTTGAAAGGGTGAAGTTTTCCCTCCACATCCATGGTATATATAGCTTCAGCTTTTCCTACTCCCCAAGAAAACTCGAATGGATGCAACTCATCAAAGTCGTCGGGTGTTGCTATTACCATTCCCCCTTCGTGGAAAACGTACTTCATCGCTGTTCCTTCACTTTGGGCCCAAACACTGCTAAGTGAGAAAGCCAAAATCCCTAGAAGTATGTATCGGATATGCATTTTATTAGTCATGGAGAAAATTTTACTTTATTCCCATAAATCTTACATATCAAATGTACGGGATTTCCTATAGGAGGAAGGTCAAAAATGAATTAGTGGTCGGATATGGCACGCGAACGGAATAATTAGACTCGTGAATTCAAAAATTATGGAGTAAACATAGTATACAAAATTCCGTTATAAAATATTTCCATCTAGGTAATTTGAGTATGGAGAAAGGAAATAACGCCCTAATGGCTCCATTTAAGCCTTTTCTTGCACAACACACTGGACGAATTCTAGCAGTCTTCCTATGACCATTTCTGCCTCGGACCAAATGAAGAAATGATTTTCTCCTTCCATCATCGTTAGGGAAGGAGCAGTTTGGGAGAGCATCTTATGGGCAAAGGTAGCATGGGGATAGGCAACAAGGATATCTCCCGTACCCTGAATAATTAACGAACTTGCCGAAATTCTTTCCCAGAGGGGCAGCATGTCCTTGAGTTCTTCTTTCAAGGGAACAATCTCTCGATTGGAAATATCAAGGGCAGGAGGCAGCAACCAACGCAGGTAAGGAGAACGCAGGTAACTTTGGATGGCAAGACGTTTTTCATATTCGGGGTCCGCCAATCCAGCGAGAATCACCATTCCGTCCACGCGATCAGGATAATCCATAGCCATTCGCACTGCTACAGGACCGCCATAAGAATGTCCGACCAAAATAAGCGGAACCGAATCGGGAAGGGTTTCCACTACTGGCCAGATGTAGTCTACTTGCTTTTCCAGGGAGGACTCCGGGATATGTGCAGACTTACCGTAGCCCATACGATCTACAGAAATCATCCGAGCTTGGTCCAACAATCGGGGATCTTGCATGTAGCTGGCAAAGGCATCCCAACTACCCGGCGATCCGTGAATAAAGAGAATGGTAGGTAAATTTTCAGCCCCTACACTTTTATAATGCATTTTTACTCCTCCGACCTCATACATATGATCCGTAGGCTTAATAGGCATATCATCATAATAAGCTTCAAAGGTAGCCTCATCCACTGCACCAAACTCTCCCAAAGCAAAGCGAAATATAATCCAAAGGATAACGATCAGGCCCAACAGAATGCCCGTTACCCATTTCACGATACGTAACCAACGAGGGGATGTATGTTTGGAAGCCATATGGAAGGGTAAGTTTGAAGTTTGAAGGAAAGCCCAACCCCTTAAAAGGGGCTAAGGGTTTGATGTTTTATTGTACTTTGATCTCTAACAAAGGTTTCTACGGACCACTGACTACATTGCCACGGACCATTTTATATATCAAAACTGATTCCCTGAGCTAAGGGGAGATCGTCCGACCAATTAATGGTATTGGTCTGCCGACGCATATAAGCCTTCCAAGAATCCGAACCCGACTCGCGTCCGCCCCCTGTTTCCTTTTCTCCGCCAAAGGCTCCGCCAATCTCCGCACCGGAAGTCCCAATGTTTACATTGGCTATTCCGCAGTCAGACCCTAGCAAGCTAAGAAAGCGCTCTGACTCCTTTAAGTTATCTGTAAATATCGCAGAAGAAAGCCCCTGAGGTACTGCATTATTTATCTGTACCGCTTCGTCCAGGGTTTTGTAGGAAATCAGGTATAATATAGGTGCAAAGGTTTCGCGCTGTACAGTATCAAAGTTGTTTTGTACCTCGACCACTGCCGGTTTCACAAAGGTACCTGTTTCATAGCTCTTTCCCCCTAATACCTCCCCGCCAACCAGTAGGGTTCCCCCCTCCTGTTTCACATCTGCGAGCGCCTGCTGCATGTTGGCAACAGCCTCCTTGTCAATCAAGGGTCCGACAAGCGTATTTTCATTTAGGGGATGACCAATGCGCTCATCTATAGAGGCATAGGCTTTTAGCACAGCATCCCTGAATTCATCATAAATCCCCTCGTGTACAATTACCCTGCGTGTACTGGTACAGCGTTGTCCACAGGTACCCACTGCACCAAAGATGATCGCGGGAATAGCCAAGCTGAGGTTGGCGTGTTGGGAGACAATCACCGCATTGTTCCCCCCAAGTTCTAACAAGCTTTTTCCCAGTCTTCGCGAAACAGTTTCTGCTACAGATTTTCCCATTCGGGTAGAACCTGTTGCTGAGACCAAAGGTACTCGAGGATCTGCGGCCATTTGAGAACCAATTAGGCGATCTCCTACCAGCATGGTAAAGACCCCCTCGGGGACCTCATTGGCTTTTAGCACATCAGCAATGATGTGCATACAGGCAACTGCTGAGAGCGGCGTTTTTTCGCTAGGCTTCCATAAAGTAGTATTACCACATACCGCAGCAATCATGGCATTCCAAGACCAAACGGCGACGGGAAAGTTGAAAGCAGAGATAATTCCCACTACCCCTAAGGGGTGCCACTGCTCAAACATGCGATGGTGAGGCCGCTCGGATTGCATGGTATTTCCATACAGTTGCCGAGAGAGCCCTACGGCAAAGTCACATATATCAATTACTTCTTGAACCTCTCCCAAGCCTTCCTGCAGGATCTTTCCCATTTCGAGAGAGACCAATTTCCCCAAAGGCTCCTTATACTTTCGAAAAGCTTCCCCAATCTGCCGAATAACCTCCCCACGCTGTGGAGCAGGCATATCCCTCCATATGGGAAAGGCCTTCTCAGCAGTTTGAACCGCCATATCATACTCAGATTTACTAGCCATCTGGATAGTCCCTAAGGATTGGCCATCAGCGGCTGCATAAATAGCGTTATATTCTATTCCGGCTGCATGCCAGTCCTCCGTACCTGTGTGTAGGACTGCATTTTTCTCTTTTATACCAAGCTGGGCAAGTATTTCTTTCGCGTCGTACATAAGTAAGGTGTATTTTTCAAGAAAAAGTTTTAGGTTGGAGATAGAGGGTTACGAAATCTCTAGAAATTGTAAAAGCACTGATCTGGCTTCCATACATAAAACATTTGCGCAAAGTTAAAACTTCTTTGAAAATCTAGCTGAATCGAAAGAAAATTCTTACTGTACCCAGTAGAGATACTTCTTCTATAGGTAGAAGGGAAAGGTACCTCGTACCTATAACCTATTACGTACTACTTAATTTGCCTACACAATGTTGTGAACCTGCTCTTTGATCTTCTCCAATTCATCTTTCATTTGGACAACCAGACGCTGGATGGTAGAGCTGTTGGCTTTGGAGCCAATGGTATTAATCTCTCGTCCCATTTCCTGTGAAAGGAATTGGAGTTTTCTACCACTATTCTCAGGTAGAGCCTGTACTTCAGCAAAGTAGGTAAGGTGTTGAGAAAGGCGGACAATTTCTTCGGTGATATCGAGCTTTTCTAGATAAAATAGAACTTCTTGCTCAAATCGGTTTTGGTCCCAGTCTCCAATTTTGTTGCGGATATCTTGCAGGGCTTGCTCCAACCGATCTCGTATATGCTGCTTCCGTTCGGGTAGTAGCTTTTCTACCTCTTGTAACAATGCAGCAATATTCGTCCTTCGGAGCGATAAGTCTTTGTTGAGTGCCTCTCCTTCTTGCGTACGATTTTGCAAGAGGCGCTCTGCTGCTTCCTCAATAGACTGCTCTATCAAGGTCCACTCTTCAGGGTCCTCTACCAAGGCTTCTTCGGGGATTACCTCTGGAAGAGATAGCAATAGGGGGAAGTCAATCTCTTCGGTTAAGCCTACGGTCTCTTTCAGACGCATCAATTCTACGTAATAAGCCTTGGCAAGGGTATGGTTGATATGGAGGCTTCGCTTGGTTTCATTTAGGACTTCTACGGATATGGCCGCGAGGACCTTGCCACGCTGCAGTTTGGACATGAGATGGTTGCGGAGCTTTGTTTCATATTTGTTGTAGGCACTAGGGAGCTTAATAGCAAGATCAAAATACTTGCTATTCAGCGACTTAAGCTCTGCAGTCACCCGATAGTTAGCAGAGGAGTTTACCCCCATTCCATACCCTGTCATTGAAAGGATCATACGCAACTAGAAGTTTTAGTAATACTACTAAATATTACCTTGGGATACTAATTGGCTGTTGAAAGAGGGGAACATCTGAAATTTATTTCTCGGACTTTGTTAACATTCTGGCAACCTGTATTTGGGCTCTATGCAGAGGGGAACGCTCACTTCCTAAGAGCCAAGTTCCCTTTTCGATCTTATCCACAGCTTCTATTGGCTTCCCAATCCCCCAAGGTGAAAGCGAATAGCGCCTTCCTTCGTCTACCCAAAAAGGTAGGCCTTCCTGCTCGGAAAGTATCCACATGTGTGTAGGTAAACGAGGGATACCCAAAAATTTCCTGAGCCGATAACCTACTAGTGTTACTTGGCCCATATGGCGATCTATTGTGGCCCCGGTAATGACAAAGTTCTTGGGAAAGAGTCGTCCCTTCCAATGGGCTTTATGGGTTCCCGGCAGGCTGGGGAAAGCATAGAGATCCGAATAAAAGGGGCCACGATCGGCATAGCCTTTGGTAAATACCCACAAAGAGTCCCTAGCCCAAATCATGGCTTCAAAATTGGGCCAGGTTTCACGATCCTTCGCAGGGGATAGAAAAAATTGGATGCGATGGGTTTCTCGGGTCTTCGGATCATATCGGTAGATCGTGTACTCCCTGGCTTCTCGTCTGTTATTGCCAATGTCTCCTATATACAATCGCGTAGAATCATCTCTCGCCATAGCCTCCATGTCCTGATTGGTTCGCAGGGCATCCACCATGCTATCCTTCATCCTCCCCTTTTGATCTAATAGGTATATATGACTAGGATTATCCCCATCATTATGCGCATATATCTCACCGGAGTTTACATAAACCAAACCTGAAATTTCGTGTAACTGCTTGGGAAGAAGTATGGGGCGACTTTTTTGAAGGGAACAACTACTTACTAGCAGCCCAACCAGAACAATTGGTAAACTTAACTTATACCGGGTCCTGTATGGAGTACCCTCAGCCATGTATTTTCCAAATTTTCCCCTCCCCAACAGCAAAAATCTTGTCTTTATCTTTGGGCTCTATTGTATGCATCCCAGTAAATGCACCGAAGGCTGGCAAAACCATTACCTGCTCTTGTATCCAAAAACAAGGGAGTCGAAGGGATTGGCGCCCCTTACCTCTTAGGAGGATAGCAGGGTGAATATGACCCACCATATTAATATAGGGTTGGGTATGTGCTATAAGGGGTTCATGGGAAAATATAAAGGGGGGATCTTTGTATTCCTTCTCTAGAATTTCAAAGGGGTAGTCGCCGGAGCCAAGGTATCGGTCATGGTTACCCGGAATGAGGACAAACCTTTGTTGATCGTTCATCCTTACAAAATCTGCCCATAAGTCCCACTCCTTATTATATCTACTATGAAAAAGATCTCCCAGAATCCAAACTTCCTGTGGACAAAAAGCTTCTAAGAGTTCTTGCAATCTATTCAGCGTCTCCATAGCCACGGTTTGAGGTACGGGTATGCCCGCTTGACGGAAGTGTCCAGCCTTGCCCAAATGGACATCTGCTAGGAGTAACCGCGACTTTTCCTTCCAGTATATAGCCTTGTGAGGGTGTAAAAGTAACGTCTGGCCTTGAATACAAAGAAACCCTACCTTGTCTTCTAATTCTTGCATGAAAAGACAAAATAGGGTTTTCCTGGTATTTAATAGGTTAGTTTCTCGTAATTCTTATTGAAAATTTTGTTCAAATTTGAATCCGTCAAACTACTTAGAGATATACTATTAGGGGCTAACGCCTTTTCCCAGATTTTTCTGGTTGTTCTTCCTTTTTTCGAACAAATAGGCCAGAACCCACAAAATTCTCTTCGCTATTCCAGGCAGGTTGCCAGAATAGGCGAGTGTCGTGTGTGTAGTCTTGATCAAAATCGACAGCTGCTATATTGACGCGAAGGTACTTCCAATCTGTACCTTGAAGGGAATCTATAAGGCTTGTAGGCAGAGCTAATTCGGAAATAAAGCCTCCTTCGACTTGGGTTAGACTCGTTTGAATTCCTTTGGGGAGCCTATCCATCTGATAGGTTCTGCCTCCCTGTCCGGGCTTGCTGGGAGGATTTTGAACCAAATAGATCCCCCCCCACCCTTCTTGATCATTGGCACTTTGCTCTAAGGGACCTGCCTGAATCTGTATGGCTAGTCCATCTTGCTGCCAGTAGCTACGGCTCTCGTCTATCAGGAGTTCATCATCCTCTACATGAATCGCCAGGTATACATGCTCTGGCCCTTGTGCAATACCAAAAGCGACCTTTATATCCTCTGCACCCTTATGGGAGAAAGGGTCTGCTTGCATATATGTTTCGCTAAATTTAAATGGTAGGCTCTCCCATTCTCCAATAGCACCATCCACAGTGATTTCCTTACTCACCGTGGGAATCACCATGGGTAAGAGGGGGCGTACCACATGCCGAAATTTCAACTCCAAATCGGGTAAGCTATCTTTCTGATATATGCAGGTGGTATGTAAAGTGAGCGGAACCATCTCATCAATCGAAGAGACAAGCTGAGCTTTCAGGGGTACCTGTACCATTTCTACAGAATTAGGCGGAACCAATTTCTCTAGTTGATCCCTATCGGGACGGACGTCCAAATAGTCCTCAATCTCCATGTAAACCTGCATGGGGACGTCAGAATCATTGGTCAACCGCACCTGTAAAGTACCCGAGTTGAAGGTGGGTTCATCTACTAAAATGGGGCTCACCCGAATGGGCTGAGCGCTGCGAAGGGGCCCTACAAAATCCCATTGTTCTTTGGTAAATACATCTTCTCCCCATATTCCTTCTAGCATGAGGTTAGCTAATATCGGACCCCGATCGGTCATAGTTGCCCAAACCACATGGTCAAACTCTCCCAAGGAGGGGCCTCTTAGTCCACTTCCGCCGCCTGTCGTAGCTAGCATAAAGTATTTCCCGTTGTTGCGCTCATACTTTACATATCGGTGATGGTGTCCCGCAAATACCGTATGTTTGCGATCCTTGAGAAGCGCCTCTATGTCAGGCCATTTTCCTGTATTTTCATGAATCCACATGGGTTTGTGCGTGAATACTAAGGTCCAGCGCACATCGGGATTATCGGCTAGTGCCTGCTTAACATATTCATACTGCTTATCGTCCACATAGGTATTCTTTCCTCCACTAGCTACTGCCCTTTCACTGTTAATAGCCAGAAAAAGTACATCTTTGTATACAAAATGATAGTAAGAAGGGCCTAATCGCTCTTCCCATTTGCGAGCCATAACAGGGTTGGTATAGTCGTGATTTCCTGGTACGTAGAAGAAAGGCATTTCCAACTCATCGATAAAGCCATCAAACTCCTCCCACTGCCGGTCAATTTCAACTTCATCTTCTGTATATCCTTCTATTAGGTCACCGACACTCATCACAAATTCTGG
>JBCCTX010000241.1:0-11993 GCA_039197765.1 Bacteroidota bacterium | reverse complement strand
TCTCTATTGATATGACAACTTATAGTATGATCAGTATGATACTCATTGTAGGAATCGTCGTTGGAGGCTTCTTGTATTTTTTGCGCATTGCCATCAAAAAGGAATCTGGTAAACGGTAGGGAGGAAAGTACAAACTCAAGCAGCAAGCTTTCCTTCAACATTCGGCCCCATGCCAATCCGGCTCAATTCTCTGTGCCTCTGTGTCTCTGCGTTCAATTTACCCAAGAGCCACAAAGCTGTCCCACACCCCATAGCACATATAAAGCGCAAGCAACACCGCCTAATACCTTACTTCCTCGGAGGCGTAACCATTATATGAGCGCCATGCGTTCCCGGAAACATAATCCAAGGCTCCCCTGGCACTCGGGGCTGCGTAGGAAGTCCTGTTGATTCTGAGGTTGCAAAGGGAATGTATACCACGTACCGAAGGTTGGCACCTGTGAGGCTATCAGGCTCGGGAAAATACTGGGCTTCCTTTCCAGAAAGTACAAATAAGGTAGCTGGATCTCTGGGCATAAGGAGCAGCCCATTTTTGGCCTCCCGCTCCCGAGTCTGGAAAATTTCCTCCCGGTTTTTTCCCGCTGCCTTTAATGCTCTTCCACGAGCCATGAAAGGTTCCAGGCTTTTGTGGTAGCAGGCTACGCTGATTCCTTCTCTATTCGGATCATCGGCTAAGCAAACCAAGTGGTTGGTACCTACTCTGAGGGTTTCTAAGACCCCATCTGCATTATATCCCAATACAGTTGCTTCCTTTCTTAATTCCAAGGGGCCAGCCTGTACAGCCAACAGGATTTGCTCCTCCGCAGCGGGAATACTTTGGGAAAATCCCTCAAAAGGAAAAAGGAACAGAACACTCGCCAAATAGAGAAATAATTTTTTCATTAGGATATACATTTATTGAGAGGACAAGACTTACTGGGTAAAAAACCCTAAGGTCTCATCTGAAATATCTTCAATTTTCCGATAAAAACAAGAAAAACGGGTTATCCCTTGAGGATTTTGGGTGTGGCAAGCACCCTTTCCTTCCATATGGACAAGGTATAAAACAGCATCCTGGTCGCAGTCTACTTGGATTTCGGCAATCTTCAGCCGGTCTCCAGAGGTTGCCCCTTTTGTCCACAAAGCCTTTCTGGAGGTACTCCAAAAGGTAGCATAGCCGGAGGTGAAACTTTGTTTAATGGCCTCTTGATTCGCGTAGCCTAACATAAGGACTGCCTTTGAGGATACGTCTTGTACAACTACCGGCAACAGTCCTCCCCGTTTCTCAAACTGAAGCTGAAGAACTTTTGTCTCTTCTAAATAGGTATTTTTCATCACTTTTATTTGGAGGCTAAAAGGTCTCGTACTTTTCTTGAAGGCAAAGGTATCCTTTTTCTAGCATAGATAGACGGATTTACCTTTTTTCGTCTTCTGGAGCACACTATTTTACCCTTCGTAACAAAGCCAAATTCCACTATCCTCCTATGAAACGAGTTTTCTACATTTGGGTTTTTTATTCATTAGGGCATATAATTCCCTTAAAAGCACAAGTTTCCGATGGGAAAGAAATCTTAGCTCAAGAGTTTCGCCCCCATGATAAGGAAGTAAGTTCTACTGCGGAAAATTCTGGCTCCCCCATTTTTCAATTCTCCCCAGCCTTTACCCTAGAAAGGGAGGGGTTTTTATGTAGGCAGGTCAATATTGCTTCAAATGGACAAAATATACTCAATGATGCAGCTAATGAACCTTCTATTGCCATCAATCCATTGAATCCTAATGAAATAATGATAGGGTGGAGGCAATTTGGCGATGTAAACAGCGACTTTAGACAGGCAGGATATGGGTATTCGCAGGATGGGGGGCGAAGTTGGACCTTTCCAGGGGTAATCGAACCAGGGGTGTTTCGCTCTGATCCAGTTCTGGGGAGCGATGCCCAGGGAAATTTTTACTACAGCTCTTTGAGTGCCATCTTTTCCACTGAGGAGTCAAGGATTTATGCAAGCCTATTTAAAACAGACTCATTGGGTGCATGGAATGAAGGGACCTATGCGTTTGGAGGGGACAAGCAGTGGCTAGCAATAGATCAAGCCCCTAATGAAGAGGCAAATGTATATTCTTATTGGAGTTCGTTTTCAGATTGTGAGGGAAATTTTACCCGCTCAATAGATGCGGGAGAAAATTTTGAATCATGTACAGAAATTGGTGAATCCTTTGTGTTGTGGGGGACTATGGATATTGGACCCGATAGGGATTTATATGTTGCAGGGTTTCAGTTCAGAGCAACCGAGGCTGGTCCAGACAATCGATACTTGGTTTTTAAATCCCCCAATGCGTGGAATAAAGAGAAACCAGGCGATTGGTTTCCCCTAGGCTCAGTGGATTTAGGCCAAAGTGGGGAGCATTTTTTGTCAGATAGTCCCAATCCAGATGGCCTACAAGGGCAAGTTGAAATTTCAGTGGACCGCTCAGGTTCGGATACGAATGGGAATGTATATATTCTTTCTTCAGTGAAAACAAGCTCCGATAGTTTGGATATTATGTTTGCACGAAGCCTAGATGGGGGGCTAACCTGGGAGGCTCCTATCAGGGTCAACGACGATTCAGCAAGTAATATTCTACAATGGTTTGGAACGATGTCCGTCGCGCCAAATGGCAGGATCGATGTGGCCTGGCTAGATACTCGGGATAATCCAGGTACCTTTTTATCTGCCTTATATTATTCTTTTTCTAGTGATGGGGGAGAGACATGGTCCCCCAATCAAAAGCTTACGGACGCCTTTGATCCCCATATAGGATGGCCTGTTCAACGAAAAATGGGAGATTACTTCGATATGGTATCTGATAATGAAGGGGCTCATCTGGCTTGGGCAGGAACCTTCAATGGAGAACAGGATGTCTACTACTCTTATATTCAGCCTGCCGAATTACTTACCCATTACAAGGACATAGCTGAACAAATAGATTTTCAGGTATTTCCCAATCCATTTTCTGATCAAGTTACGATTGAAACTACTTTGCAGGAACCTGTCCACATCTCTGTATTCAATACCGTGGGTAAACTCATTTATAAAGGAGAATTTTTCCAAAAATTTCAGCTAGAAGCCTCCAACTGGACCGATGGCGTATATGTAATCAAAATGATTGGAAAAGACTCAAGTAGGGGAGTTAAGCGTATGGTAAAAAAATAATAGTTCAAGAATACGATTACGAATCTACTCTTAGATCCAAGTTAATCCACAACGAGGAACTACTTAGCTTCTAAAATTGCTTCACTCCTCCCTTTTCGGTACAGGATCGTAGCCGCTCGATCCCCAAGGATGGCATTTGGCAATTCGTTTTATCCCCAGCCAAGTTCCTTTAATGGCCCCCCACTCCTTAATGGCCTCCAAGGCGTACTGCGAGCACGTAGGCACATGCCTGCAGCTCGAAGGGAAGAAGGGAGAGATACAAACTTGATACACCCGTATTGGAAAAGTAGCGATCCAGATCCCAATTGATTTCATATTCGAATATACGTAAAGAACATAAATCCGCAAGGTTTGTTATTTTGAGGAAAGGCCTGTTAATTTGGGCCAACTATTATAATAAACTACACCTATGTATTACAAACTATTGAATTATAGAACCCCTGTTTTCTTTTTGGCTTGCCTCATGATGGTGGCTTGCGGAGGGAGTACCTCTACTGCTTCTGTTGAAACAGAGACCCAAGAAACGGAAAGCCCTGCCGCTGAAAGCGAGCCAGCGGCTGAACCTGCTCAGGCTGCAAGCGCCGATGGAGTAGTTGAAATCAGCCTTTCTGGCAATGACCTCATGCAATACGACAAATCAGAACTTGAAGTTCCTTCTGGCTCTACAGTGAAGCTTACACTCTCTCATTCTGGTCAGCTTGCCAAAGCAGCTATGGGGCACAATTTTGTGCTGCTTAAGCAAGGTACAGCTTTAGAAGAATTTGCTACCACGGCAATGCAAGCTGCAGACAACGACTATTTACCAGCTGATATGATGGATCAGGTGATTGCCCATACCAGCATGATTGGGGGTGGAGAGTCTACTTCTGTGGAGTTTGAGGCACCTGCTGCGGGTGAATATGAGTATCTATGTACCTTCCCTGGCCACTTTGCCATGATGAGGGGGACATTTGTCGTAAAATAATTCCTGCTTATTAGTCGATGGTCCACGACCTAACTTTCTGTTGGTAAAATCCAGAAGGCCGTGGACCATCGATTATTCATCCCTTAAGGCCAGTATGGGAAGTCTTTTGGCCGCCTGTATAGCGAAAAAAGCTATTGTGATCCAAGATAAGAGTAAGGCAACCATTCCCGCTAGCAAGAAAATCTCTACGCCTATAGGGGTTTTGTAAGCATAATCCTCTAGCCACCTGGACATAATTATATACCCGACAGGGGCTGCAATTACAAAAGCTATACCCACAATGGGTATATATTCTTTCCCAAATAGCTTCAGGATATTGGCAAAGGAAGCTCCCAATATCTTTCGGATTCCAATTTCTTTGCTTCTTTTCTCAATGGCGTAAGCGGATAAACCAAATAAACCCAGACAGGCTATAAACAGCGCAAGCCCAGTGAAGATGGACAGAACCCTCCCCAATTGACCTTCTCGTATAAAAGCTCGATTGAAGTCTTCATCCAAGAAAGAGTACTGTAAGGGAATACCTGTATCCAATCCTTCCCAAAGTTTCCTAACTTCTACCAATACCTCTTGCATATGCTGGAGATTAGGGGAAGAAAGCCTGAGACTTGCATATCGATAGGTGGGTGTAAATACGCTGGATCCCTCATAAAATATTGCTAGAGGTTCAATTTCCGCTTGCAAGGACCAAAAATGGAAGTCCTCAACTATTCCTATAACTGTGTAGGCATTCCCTTCATCCGAAGTATACTCCAATTGCTTACCCAGAAGTGAATTAAGATCTTCCGTATGATCCGCTATCCATCCCATTTCTCTCGCTGCCGATTCATTCAGAATGACATTTCTAACCTCGGAACCGTATTCTTTGGAAAAACTCCTTCCCACTTTCAAATTGATTCCCAAAGTATGTAAATAGGATTCATCTGCGTGGATGTAGGAGAGAGGAAGTTCGGCTGATGCGCTTTCCAAAGGTTTGAAATAGTCGGAGTTGAATATCCTTGGTGGAGAAGCATCCGAGACCCCTGCATTTTTGATATAGGAAATATTCTTGCAGCTCTCTATGAATACGGGAAGTTTATTTCCGGCCCTCTCTGCATTACTTACTACCAACAACCCTTCCTTCTGAAATCCCAATTCTTTATTTGTTGTATACTGCAATTGTTTGTAGACCAAAGACGTACAAATCATCAGGCAGATTGAGATCGTAAATTGAAAGGTGACTAGGGAATTTTGTAAAACTTTCTTTTGCTTACCTAAGGCTCCACTGCCTTTCAAACTTTTTACAGGCTTGAGACGCGTGAGATAGGTAGCTGGATAAAGGCCTGCGAAAAATCCCACAAACAAGGACAGAAAGAAAAAGCCGCCTATTTGCATCCAGTTTTCCTGAATAGAAAGAGTCAATGATTTTTGTGCCAATTGGTTAAAAGAACCTAGAAGCAAGTCTGCCATCCCCAATCCAATGACAAGGGCAAAGACGCTGAACAGTAAGGATTCAAATAGAAATTGGGTAATTAAGTGAGCCCTGGAAGCTCCCATTACCTTCTGGACCCCTACCTCTTTGGATTGTTCTACAGAGCGTGCCGTTGATAAATTCATGTAATTGATGCAGGATAACAACAGAATCAGCAAGGCAGTCGCCGCAAAAGCATATACATACCTTATGTCGCTTATTCCTCCCAATCGATTCCCAATTTCACCAGATTTAAGGTGAATGTCTGCCACGGGTTGAATAAACAATTTCCACTTTTTTCCTTCCGCTTCGTATTCTTCAAATGAGTCATATCCCATAACCCATCGAAGGGTCTGGGTGGCGTATTTGCGCGGGAGATCATTTAATTTACGCTCGATATTCCTTGGATCGATGCCAGGTTTGAGTTTTACATAGGTTACAAAAGTAGTCCATACCCAGCTCCAGCTCCGTTCCTTTACGGAAGGGTTTATGTGAATGGAGAGCAGCATGTCAAATCCGAAATGCGATTGTTCAGGCGGATCTGCAACAATTCCCCTTACAATACAATCTTCCCTAAGGTACCCAAAGTCTACATTTAGTGTCCGACCGATTGGTTCTGAATCTCCAAAATACCTTTTTGCTGTAGATTGGGTAAGCACCAGAGCATTGGGCTCAGAAAGGACTTGCTTTGGGTTACCTTCAAGTAGCTGAAATCCAAACATATCAAAGAAGTTGGAGTCAGCAGCTAAGATTCCATTTTCTTGGAATACCTTATTTTCCCCCTCCTGTGTTTGGTACCGAATCCACGCTTCCCCTGGTGTATGAATTCTATGAATGCTTTCTATCTCTGGAATTTCTCGTAAAGCAAAGGCAACTCCAGGCCCTGTGGATGCAAAAGGAACAGGATCTTCCACCCAAATGTTGCTTTGATTGATTCGATACAATCGATCTAGGTCTGGATGAAAGGTGTCATAGGCGAGTTCATCCTGAATATATAAGTATATAATGAAGCAACAGGCAAACCCGATGGAGAGTCCTAGAATATTGAGAAACACGTAAAAGCTTTTCCTCCGTAGCTTTCGAATGGTCAACTTGAAGATATGTTTCATGGTATTAATTAATATAATAAGGCTTTGACAATTCGTGTGCCAAGGTATAATCAATTGATAATCAGTGATATATGAGAGGTTCTTGGTCTATGCATCATTTTCAGTGTTCGATATCAAACACTTATGGCCGAAATGATGCATGTTTCATGAGGAGAAAACCAGTATAGAGTGCATTTATTTCCGCTCTATCTTAAGCTAAAGAAAGTCTTTGATATTTTTTACTTTAGCATCCGATTTTAAAGCTAGATACTATTAACATGAGAAAGTTTTACTGGTTATGTTTTGGAGCTGTATTACTTTTAGGCCTATCTGCTTGTTTGGATACCGAAACAGATAATTTAGAGAATCTCCAAGTAACCCTAGAGAGTGAAGGAAACCTATCTCTATTTGCGGAAGCAGTATCCATTTCACCCTTTGCAAGTGTGGCAGAGTTAGGGATAAACACTGTTTTTGCACCCAATAACCAGGCTATGGAAGCCTTTTTATCCCAACAAGGATATGCCAGTGTATCAGCTATACCGGATACTACCTTATCCAACCTTGTGGGCTATCATTTTGTGCCGGGAGTCGGTAGAAGTGGGGAAATTTCTCCAGATTATTACACTACACTTTCCAACCAATCTCCGAATAACTCAGGAGTGAGTCTGCTGATTGAACCTACGTCCACTACCCTGGTATTAAATGGCTCAGTGCAAGGAACCCGTCTGGATTTAGAAGCGAGTAATGGAGTTATCCACTTTATCGATGCAGTCCTAATACCACCAGGCATAGAAGATATTTTTTCTCAAAATATCTCCCTCTCGATTATGCGTAATTCCCTACAAGACCTTGGAATTTTCGATAGCCTTACTCTCGGGAATATATACACCATTATTACTCCCCCCAATACTGCTTTCACCAATTATCTGAATGAAAGGGGGCTCGGAGGGATATCCGACATTGCCGATGAGGAATTCCAAACCTTGATTTTGAGACATATTATCTCCGGGAACTATGGGATAGAAGAATTGGCGAATTCTACTTGGAATACCCTCGAAAATAGCCTTACAGTTGGCGTAGAGTTGAGTCCAGGACCTGTTCCAGAGCAGGATATGTATGTAGTCAATGATAGTTCTTCGCTCCTATTGGGAGATGTGCAAGCGACCGATGGAATCATTCAAATCATCGATCGAATATTACCCACTACTCGGTGAAAGTTTAACGATTATTGTATCAACTTTCGGGCGAAATGCTTTTGAAAGCCGATTCATTCTTCGTAAATTTTGATGAGTAAAAGTAAGCCTTTGCCCGATGTTACCTTACTATTTCAAATTAGCTGTAAGAAGTCTCTGGTCTCAGAAACTCTTTACCTTCATCAATTTATTAGGATTGACCGTTAGTATGGCTGCGTCGATTCTGATCTTCATTTGGGTTCAGAATGAGTTAAGCTTTGACTCCTTCCATGAAGACCCAGACTCTATTTATAGAGTTGTTCAGCATTTGGACTTTGGAGACGAAATATGGCATTTTGATCAAGTTCCTATGCCCTTGACGTATGGGATAAAGTCAGAGTTGATGGGTGTCAAAAGCCTAGCGAAAGCTAATATTGGGAAGGAACCCACCCTTGAATTAGAAGATGGAAACCTATTTCAAGAACCTTACCTCGCTTATGTAGATTCAGGGTGGTTCGATATTTTTCGCTATCAGGTAATTTTGGGGGATAAGGCTTCTTTTTACCGAAACCCCTTTAGCATAGCCATTACGGAGGGACTTTCTAAAAAACTATTCAGTGAAGGGGACCCACTGGGAAAGATGATACGGTTAGATACGGTGGAGTTCCGTGTTGCAATGGTTCTGGCTAATAATCCTACAAATTCTATTTTTCAATTTAAGGTATTTATCCCGCTCCAAGGGTACTTAGCAGATCCTGAACAGCTTGAAAACGAGCTGAACTGGGAAAATTCAAATTACTCTACCTTCGTTAAGATATCCCCAACTATTGAACCGGATGTACTAGGGAAGAATATTACAGATTTATTTGTCCAGCGAACAGGGGATAGCAGTTCTTCCTTTACCCTTGAACCCCTGCAGGAGGTACGATTCAACGAGTTGGTGGAAAGTAACGCATATGCTTCCCAGAATAAAGCTTGGACCTACATTTTGGGAATAATCGGTTTATTGCTTTTGCTTGCAGCGGGACTTAATTATATCAATCTTTCTACGGCACTTCTGAATAATAGGGTGAAAGAAATTGGGTTGAAAAAAGTGATGGGGGCTTCCTTCCAAAACATCTTTTGGCAAGTAATTTTAGAGTCCCTACTGGTAAGTTTTGCAGCTTTCTTTTTCGCCATCCTTTTGGCTAAAATTTGCTTACCCACTTTTAATAATCTTACGGGTATCAGATTTGAGTTATCTTTATCAAATCCTACCTTGTATGGGATCTTCTCGGGAATTATTCTTTTTAGCATTTTCCTTTCGGGGTTTTATCCGGCTTTACTCTACGCAAGAAATAATCCCATTAGAATTTTTGAAAAAAATGTAGGCCAAAAGGGCATATCGTTGAGAAAAATCTTGGTAATTACTCAGTTTTCCTTAGCCATTGTTCTTTTGGTTAGTACTTTTATTCTATTTCAACAGATTAGCTACATTCAATCAAAAGACGTTGGATACGACCGATCCTATGTAGTTTCTATAAGCCCTGATTTATGGAGAGGAGATTGGGAGCAAAATGAAAGAAACTTTCCCGTTTTAGAGGAAGAGCTGAGAAGTCTAGCAGAGTTTGAGGCAGTAGCTTCAAGCAATGGATCTCTGGTAAATATTGAAAGTGCAAATGGGGGGCTGAGTTGGGAGGGAATGGATCCTGACATGGATGTACTGATGGTTACCTTGTCTGCAGATGAATACCTAATGGACCTTTTTGAATTTGATATGGTCAAAGGAAGGTGGTTTGATGCCAACAAGTCTTTGGATATACATAATATCATTCTAAATGAGACAGCGATTAAGACGTTTAATATTCCGGAACCTGTAGAAGGGCGAAAAATAAAATGGCGAAATAAGGAAGGACAAATAATTGGGGTAGTAAAGGACTTCCATTTTTCTAGTCTGCATAAGCCCATTCAACCACTACTCATATTTAATACACAGGGCTGGAGTACGATGGTTATGGGCAGGGCCAAGAAATCAAATATTCAAGAAGCGCTAGCCAAATCTGAAACCATATTCAATCGACTTTTTCCAG
Organism: Bacteroidota bacterium; assembly: GCA_039197765.1. Classification (GTDB taxonomy): domain Bacteria; phylum Bacteroidota; class Bacteroidia; order J057; family J057; genus JBCCTX01. The sequence continues at coordinate 2,086 of JBCCTX010000241.1, read as the reverse complement.
GACAAGTTTTTACCTATTCTTTTTTGGACGATACCTATACCCAAATGCATAGGGTTGAATTGAAAATGGGTACAATCCTAAAAATATTTTCTGGCTTAATCATTTTTGTTGCCTGTATAGGGTTATTTGGGTTGGCAACTTATTCGGTTAAAAGAAGGACCCAAGAAATCGGGATAAGAAAGGTTCTAGGGGCTAGTTCAAGAAGCCTAGTTGGACTTATTTCTAAGGATTTTTTGAAACTGGTTGGCCTATCAATTCTTCTGGCAAGCCCCATTGCTTGGTATATAATGGACAGGTGGCTGGAGTCTTTCGCTTATCAAATAGAGATACATTTCTGGATCTTTGTTCTTATTGGAATGCTGGTGCTATGTTTGGCTTTCCTTACGGTAAGTATACATAGCTTTCAGGTTGCTATTGCCAATCCTTCAGATACTTTAAGAGAAGAATAAGATGATTCCAGGTGCCGATATGTTTCTCTAAAGGCCCATCGCTATTTCTCAAGAGGTTTTTCTGTCCAATCGTCAATCTTATCGATTTCTACTACCGTCATACCATCCTCATCGGTGTAGTACATGGGTTCAAATTTTGCTCCCCATATGAGGTCTTCACATTTGTAGGAATACCGTGCGTGAACAGTTTGTGCAAAGGTATCATCATAGCCTTTAATGATCACCAGGAACTCTGCATTTGCAGCGATTAAGTCTGCCTTTGTTTTTCCGTGCATAGGACTAGCTTTGTCTATAGGATGGACAATCGTCCAATTGAGGGGAAATAGGGTGATTTGATTACGCTCAAGGGGAAGTCTGTAGAATCGCTGTTGCGTTTTTTTTCCTCGCTTTTCATAAATGACAAAAAATACTTGTGCACTCAGCTCTATCAGTTGATTGGATCGTCGATTGACAATTCTAACCATGAGGCCAGATTCTTTTTCGTAGGGAGCTATAAGTGCATATTGGCTAAACCGAATTTTGGCGGAGGGACGTGCAAACCGCCCGTAAAGGACTCCTGTTCCCAGTGAAAAGGCCATTAACCCAAGCATGGCTTCAAAAGAGGAGATCAGAGATGTAGTGTGGTTTTCGGGACTTATAGTCCCATATCCCAGGGTAGTGATTGTCTGAACGCTGAAATAAAACCCATGGGCAAATTTATCTACCCATTCAGCACCCGGTCCGGGGCCATGGCTTAAGTTTTGGATGCCTACAGCAAGGTACACAAGGGCAAATGCACTATTAATGACCACATAGGCTATTAGAATGGATAGCCAAAATTTCCACCAGGGCATGGCAATTAGGATTTGGAATGGGTGAATAGCTCCAATTCCCCCTCCAGTTTTACGCACATTGAAGGTACCATCGGGATTGATGAGCCTCGAAGTGCTAGAACTAATTCGGGTACCAAAGCCCAGGTCTCGAAAGTCAACTTCCTTTAGCGAAGGTTTGCGTGCCATAGAAATTAGGTTTGATTTTTAGTACAAAGGCCCCTTCATGGTTCCAATTGGAAACAGAAAGTGCTACAGCTAAAGATCTAAAGACTAAATGCTTCCACATTATGATCGTAAAGGTGAAGCCATGGACCATGGATTACGCCGCTATGTCAACTTTCAATAAAGGGGCAATTAAGCAAAAATAATCGCTCTTCTGCTCGGGTAAAAACGGTGTAGGTCCATCGTATATAGGCTTTGTAATCATTGCTGTAGTTAGGCTCAAATCCTACAATTACGTTTTCCCACTGCCCTCCTTGTGCTTTATGGCCCGTTATGGCGTACCCATATTTTACCTGGAGAGCATTGATATAAGGATCTGTTCTGAGTGCCTCCCGCATTTGACCTGCAGGTAGCCCTATATATTCCTCTTGCCTTGCCCTTGCGATAAGGTTGAGTTGTGCCGTGTCCAACTGTGGCTGCTTGTTGTTGAGCAAGTCTAGCACAATTTTGCAAGCGATTAGGGTAGTATGTCCACCTGTTGTGATGAATTCAATTTCAGCATCCATCCAATTTAAGCCATATCGGGTTTCTTTGGACTCCTCATGGACATAGCGGACCGTCCCCATCTCCCCATTTGCTAGAAAGGGTAAGCCCTCTTTTGCC
>JBCCTX010000240.1:0-12008 GCA_039197765.1 Bacteroidota bacterium | reverse complement strand
GGCAACCCCTTCTTTCGGATACTTTAGGCTTTCGGGAATGGCTAAGCCCCATGGAAGCCCTTGCTTATCTGTATAGGTGTTGGTACCTACACTTACATCATCAAAGATTCCAAAGAAGCTCTGGTCTGCAAGAAAGGTAGGGGCAAAGCCTTTTAAGTGTATTTCCCTGCTGCGTTTTCCTCTGGTATAAATAAAGGGGTTTAATGTTCCCACATCCTCTAAAGGAAGGCGGAAGGCTACCACTATTGTAAACGCTTTGTCTTCGACTGTATGGCCATCAGCATCTCCTGTATTTACCGTTTTTCCTGGGCTTACTCCCATGAGTTGATGGGCGTTATCAAACAGAATAATTACGGGGTGATTCTGCTTAGGTTCAACCCCTGTATCCGTAACTGAGATAGAAGGGCTTTGGGTTCCTGAAACCGATTCGACTAGAGACAGGGAAAGATCATCTAAGGAAATCCCCATCGCCACCTTTTCAGTACTTCCCACTCCGCGTAGCTTCCCATGAATGATCAATTGCTGAATTTCTCCTCCAGCGTTACGCTGAAACTCGTAGCGAATGTCTACGACCAGATCGTTGTAGTCATAATCTCCTTGCTCAGGCCAGCCTGATTCAAATGCGTAGGTGTAGGCGTTTCCCTCATGGGGGGAATAAGTGGAAAAGGCTAAGGTGAGGTTAAGCGGGAAGTCATCCCAGTCATCTTCTACTCCGTCTGTATCTGAATCAACAACCTCACAGCTAGCATGGGTTTCACATTCTCCGTCTTCGCAATCAACTAAACCATCGCCGTCATCATCCAACCCATTGATACAATTTTCCGGTATTTTGGGAGGCTCAGCCTTTTGGTTTAGGGTCTCGTATACAGCATCTATTGAACTGTTGCCACAAGATAAGGTAGGTAGTGCTTCACAAGCGCTACAGAAACTATTACATACAATATCAGGCACGATAAAGGAAGCCGAATTCCCAACAATCCTCCACTGTACTTCTTCTGGAAACACGGGACATATAGTCCCAGATAAGGTGCCATTTAATCCTAGGCCTCCAAAAAATACATAGGCTCGCTCTCCTGTGCCGATGTAGTCTATCCCTGCTTCAGGAAGAAAAAGTTGGTTGCCAAAGTGGCTAATGATAGCTCCATCCCCCATCTTTAAATTTTCATATGTAAGGATATTGGTTTGACAGTCCTCCAGCCATCCATGAATTTCAATTTCTCCATCAAGCTCTGCCTTTTTCGTACTTAAGCTTAGACCCGAACCTGAGCAGACCACCAGTTTCGCATCGTTTCGCACCCGAAAGGTATCTCCGGGGAATTTCACTGTAGCATTTTTCGTAATGTACAAGGTCCCTTGTACTTCTATTTTGTTAAAAGATCTTACCACTGTCTCAGAAATACAGTGTATCTCTCCTTTGGGAATGACATAAGTATTTTCATCTACAGGCCAGAGAATTTCTTTGCCTTCCTCCGGACAAGCACAGCCATCCCCTGTTGTAGCCGGCTCTGCAGGAGTTGGGTCATCTGAAGCGTCCAGATTCCATTCCCATATGGACTCCACCTCTTCCTGGGGCATGTATACATCTTTTCCTTCTTCCCAAGCCGGGTGGGGAGATACCAGGTACACGCTGCTATGATCCTCTGGAAGATCAAAACCCAGACGTAGGGTTCCATCCTGAGCAGTTATTCCTCGGGAGATTAAGTCCCCACCTTTTTTATTATAGACCTCAAAGATCACGCCTCCCATTCGAAACCCATTGCTCTTCCTAGCTATTACAGAAATCGCATGCTCGTGCGTAAGGGAAAAGTCAAATCCCAAAGGAATATTTACGCCAGACGTAATATCAGGAGATTCAAATGGCTCAAGTATATTTTGGGAGTCTTTACAGGAATTATAGACAAATAATAAGAGTAAAAGAGCAGGTATATGAAGTGTAGATGTTTTACCCATTAGGGGAAGAGAAGTCAGAAAATTTTGGACGTTAATACAATCAAGGGCAGAGGAATTTGATCCTTTGCCTTTAGCTTGAGAATTATGGATTAAATAAATTATCGGGTTCCTGGTAGGCTGGATTAGAATACCAATCTTCATAACCAGATCCTCCACTCACGATCCAATCCTTTAATCTGGTAAAACAATTGAAAACGTGAGCTCTTTCATTGGGATAACTAATCTCTTGTGGGACATGTAGGGCCCACATGGCATTGTAGGAGTTTTTATAATACTTCGTCCCTAGCACTATATCACTGTCATCGTCCTCTGTTCCAAACAAATTGCTTTGAACGAGATCAGTAGGAGCGTGATCTGGTAAGTGCACTTCATACCCACGCCTGAGATCTGTAAAGATAAAGGCATTGTAAGGGGACGTTCCCAAGTCCTCCTTATCTACAGGGGAAGTGAGCTCAATTCTGATCGATACTACTACAGGGTCCCGTCCAGTGAGTGTAGGATCTGTATTTATAAACACCTCATCAGGATTACCCACCAGCGACTTGCCATTGTCAAAGGCGATTATTACGGCCTTGCTTTGCCCACTCTCAACACCATTTGAGGAGAGGCTGACGATATTTTCACTCAGTTGGTAGCCAGTAACCGAGGAAACCAAGCTAGGAGCAATGTCCAATTCTATCCCAAACCCATTCCGAAATGCACCTCCCTGAGCTGCGACGGTATAGGTTGCATTGATATTTTTGACTTTCCTCGAAGCATTTAGCTCATACTCATAATTGTACCGAATGACCATGTCGTTGAGATCGAAGTCACCAAGCTTTGGCCATTGATCTTCAAACATGAGGGTACCTACTTCATTTTCCCCTGGTGAATGAGAGGTATAGGCTAGGTCAGGATCATTGGGAAACTCATCGTATGCGTCTCCAATCCCATCACTATCTGCATCTATTTCTTCTTCCTCCACCCCTGAGAGATTTGATTTATCAATAGCAGAATACTTAGAGGCTTGAACAACGAATACTGCATCATTACAATCGAGGTCTCCGTTAGGACGGGAGATGTCTTCCATACCGATAAAAAATAGCTCTCTGATAGGGTCATTTAGCAAGACTAAATGTCTTCTGCTTCCTACAGGAGCAAAATTGTTAAATGCGTAGCGAGCGTATTTCATTCTCCTGTTGTAGTTGGTTCTTTGTCTCACTGTGCGTGAACTCGAATCCCATCCATCAGGTACCATGAAAAAACCAATCCCTGTATTGCCGGGAAATACCCCCAAGTCTACCTGCTCTCCTCTAGCAAGTCCTCCACCAGAATTGTTGTAAGAACAGTTAGGAAATATAATGATGTGTTCATCAATGTCATCAGCACTTTGTGGGGGATTATTTAGGTCGTAACTGTAGTAGCCCATAGCACTTTTCAGACCAGCACCTTCATGAAGAAAAGTTATTGTAACAGTGGACGAGTCTGTTAACTTTAGCTCAGTCTCCGCAGACTCTGAGAAATATCCAGGGTGATGAGTGGTTACTGGCGATCGGTTGGGCAAAGATCTATTGGCTACGGATAGGATGTCATTGGTAAACTGAAACCTCTTGCTTTTAATGTAGGACGGGTCTCCGATACTGTTGTAGTTCCCCCTATACCGAAAGGTAGGGGAAGAAGAGCTTCCCAAACGTAAAACAGATGGATCTTCTGCGGTATTGTTTACTACTAGCCCTTGGGCAACTTGGATCTCTCCTTCAGGATTTTCTCCTATAATAAACGATCCATTGGGATTATTTTTGAGATTTATCTGGTAAAGATCAGGAATACCTATATAATCAGCCTCTAGATAAAGAGAATCAATGTGAATGGGTAGCTCAAAAGTAAAACGAGCGATTCCCGAAGCATCTGTAAAGCCTCTTTCGATTAATTCTCCGCCTAATTCTGGATTTCCATTGTAGAGTTGAAGGGGAACGTTTGCCAATTTATCCGAAGATTCAACAGTAAAAGCGACGGTCCTAGAGGTTGCATAGTCAAAATTTTCAGGTACGGGGAGTTGTTCAAAGTTTAAGTCATTCTCAGAGGGATCCACATCTGATGTAGGTACCTCCAGACAGGCGCTAACAAGCAGAGTCAAACCAAACAAAAAGAGTAATTTTTGAAAAGAGTTATTCATACAGAGAATCAATTTGTAGTTTCCCAAATGCCTTTAAAGAGATTATCTATTATTGAAATTTTCGATTGCTGACCTACTTTGATCGATAACTAGGTGTTAGTTGGGATTACCAATACAAAGTTTCGGATTACTTGTAAATAGGGTGATTCTTTGGTAGATATGGGGGAAGAGTAAGGTTGAAACCCGGTTAAAAAATCCATCGAGAGAATATTACGTATTTAATTTATCCAAAATTACGAAAAAAATATAATACTATCAATCTGATTATACTTTTTTTGTATTAAAATCAATTCCTAAGGGTTCCCCCATAATCTTAAAAATGCTATCTTTAGGGACGACTGTTCATGATTACTATTTCGAAAATAGGATACCTGAAAATCTGGTGGATCTTTATCCTCCTGTGGAAGTCCTTTTGGATGAGTTCCCAAAGTCTTCCGGAGGGATTTATTGATCAAATGGTTCAATTACATCCTACAGCTGCTACAGGAATTAGCTTTGATGATCGAGGCAGGATGTATGTGATGGAAAAGCGGGGACAAATTTCACTTTACCAAGAGGGTCGGCGGCTGCCCGATCCTTTTGTAGACCTCCGGGAAGAAGTCGGAAATTGGCGAGATCACGGGTTATTGGGCTTCGCTTTACACCCAAATTTTGAAAACAATGGATATATCTATCTCCTATATGCAGTAGACAGATACCATTTGTTGCATGCTACGGATCCCAACTACCAACCGGATAGTAGCAAGGCATTCTGCGCCTCTATCGGGCGCCTAACACGCTATACTGCAGACCCGGCCACAGACTTTCAAACGGTTCTACCAGATAGTAGAAAAGTACTCATAGGAAATTCTGTAGTTGACGGATTCCCACTTGTTCATCAATCCCATGGAGTCGGCTCTATCGTATTTGGCACGGATGGCACCTTGATGGTCTCCTGTGGGGATGGTGCGAGTTACACAGAAGTGGATATCGGGCAAAATCAGGATACCAGTACCTATGCCCTGCAGGCCCTGGATGACGGAATTCTAACTGCGGAAGAAAACGTAGGAGCTTTTCGGGCCCAATTGCTACATTCTCTAAATGGAAAGGTTCTTCGAATTGATCCAGAGACAGGGGCCGGAATTCCCAGCAACCCCTTCTATGATGAATCTCAACCCTATTCCCCCGCTTCTCGTGTTTGGGCATTAGGCTTGCGCAATCCCTTTCGCATGGCATTACTACCAGAAAGTGGGGTACATGATCCTCAACAAGGAGATCCAGGTACCCTATTTATTGGAGATGTAGGTTGGTACAATTGGGAGGAATTGAATATCCTTACACAAGGAGGTCAAAACATGGGATGGCCCTTGTTTGAAGGGGTCGACCGCATGTGGCCTTACTACAGCCGAAGAACGCCCAATTTTACGTTGCCTTTGGGTAATATACAAAACTGTGGGGATGCGTACTTTTCTTACCAGGATTTAATCCTGCAACAAACACGAGATAGGTCCTCTTTCTACTCAGCTCCCTGTGGAATTGCCACAGAACATATGACCCAGCTTCCGCGCTTTACCCATCTACCTCCTGCTTTAAAGTGGAGTAATAAATGGAACGAAAATTTTGGTTCTTATGTCCCTGGTTTCAACGACCTGGGAGAGTTGGAAGGTAAACAAATAGGGAGTCCTCAATCAACAGTTAAGGGTAAACCCTTTGGAGGCGGCTCTTCCACGGGCGGTGCTTTCTACGCTGGCAGACAATTCCCAGATGCCTACCACGATACCTATTTCCATGCAGACTTTTCAGGGAAATGGATCAAGGCGCTACACTTGAATGCTGCAGGAGAGTTGGAAGAAGTCGAGGATTTCTATGGATTAGCCGGAGAGGTAGTAAGTATGGCTTATAATCCCACAGATGAATGCTTGTATTACCTGCGTTACCCTCGTCAGATTCGGAAAATTTGCTTTGGGAGTGAGCCTGTGCCCATAGCGAAGATCTCTGTGGATACGATTTATGGAAACTCTCCTTTGAAAGTACAGTTTTCCGCTGAAAACTCTCTAGACCCAACAGACGGGAAATTGCTGTATAGGTGGGACTTTGGCGATGGAGCGCATAGCCACTCTTCTTCCCCTACACATGTATATACTAGTTCCTTATCAGGCCCTCAACGCTATACTGCAACCCTTACCATCCAAAACGAACTAGGAGAAAGGGCCTCTACTGATACTAGCATTTTTCTCAATAATACGCCTCCTATGGTTCGGATTAGCAGCATTGAGGATAGTAGCTTCTATGGGATGAGTGCGGCATATTACCTTCCCTTAGAAGCCGAAGTTGAGGATCGTGAATATGCCAACAGTGAGTTGACCTATGTATGGGAAACTTTCTTCCATCACAACAGTCATTATCATCCAGAGGAACCTGATTCACAAGCTACTACTCAGGCCTTTATCACACCAGCAGGCTGTGAAGATGAAGCCTACTGGTATCGGTTTCGATTGACTGTAATGGATCCAGATGGACTTTCCTCCGAAGATGAGGTGGTCCTTTTTCCCGATTGTGGTCCCCCTCCTGTCCAGTTTACATCGGTTGATGTACAAGCATTGAGGGAAAATAAGGTCCAACTTTCTTGGAAAAGAACGGACGCTGTATCAAATGAGTATTTTGAAGTTGAGCGCTCCGTAGATGGGGGAAAGACGTATGAAGTCCTGGGTATGCTCTCAGATACCAATCCATCTGAACAGCGGATAGCAAGCTTTACCTTTCTTGATGCGACCCCCCTTTGGGGGTTCAACCAATACAGAATCAAAGCTGTTAATCGCTTTGGTACCTTCGTGTACTCTCCCGTTCGAGGAATTACCTTTCCTAAAAGCCTTACGTACTCCCTTTATCCCAACCCCAGTAAAGGAGAAATTTCCCTGGATGTATTGGTCGGACAAGGCTTGCGTACCCAGTTTCGCTTGATCGACCTCACAGGTAGAACTATCTATACGCACAGCTGGATTCCAGAATGGGGAAAGCCACAAACCCTTAACTTAAGGCTAGTATCTCCCGGATTGTATATGTACGAATGGGAAAATACAGTTGAGAAAGGAGGGGGGAAATTGCTCATTAATAGGGAGGAATAGGGCTGAAGTGAGCATTTTTAGGAGTAACTCATCGAAATCTGAGTAAAATATTAACCTATGGACACTTCCCCAACAAACGCCAACCTGTCAACTGCTCATCATGTCCTCATATTAGGGTGTGGCCGAAGTGGAACCTCTATCTTTGGAGAACTCTTTGATCATCTTTCTGGCTACACCTACCACAGTGAACCGCCATATGAGTCCTTGGCTGCTTTTGATTGGACCACTCCTCAGGCAATAAAGGTACCTAGAGTAAGTGTGGAAAAAAGACCCGATCCTGGGTTGCCCTTTCCCCTAGAAGATCTATTGAAACGCATTCCCGAACCTCGCACTTTTTTCTGGCAAGTCCGCCATCCCCTGGATACCATTTGTTCCTTAAAAGTAGGCATCGCCCAAAACTGGGGGCATCATCCCAGACCCGAAGACTGGGAGGCATGGCAAGAGAAGCCCCTACTACAACGCTGTGCACATCACTGGAACTACATCAATACAGTAGGATACCATCAGGTAGCCCACCTAGTAAACATATGCCGCTTTGAAGATATGTTGACAGACCCTTTGAGCTTTGCAATAGATATCTGTTCTCAGGTTGAAGTAGACCAAGTGGCCAAGAGGATTCCATTTGGCACTTGGGCTGATCGTGTCCAAGACACGAACAATGAAAAATTCATTGAAGCCCAGACCTCGAGGGCATATTCTCGGCCAGATCATCGGGTAAAGATCGGGCGCTGGAAGGAAAACCTACATAAACACGAGGTGGAAGAGGTCTTACCATTGGTTAGAGGGACCGCTCAAATGTTCGGCTATGCGCTCCCTTAGTGCCTAGAGTTTGGCTATTCTGGTGAGAGGGAGGACCCTAATAACTTTTCGCGTGCCATATGGATTTGGGTAAAATTGAATTGTTCTAATACCCGATCCATTTTGTCTCGAATTTGCCCATTGCACAAATTGCCTAAACTACCTTCGTGAGTGTGCTCCAAGCGATCTGGGACCTTGTACGTTCCTTCGGCGATCTCCCGTGCTACTTCCTGATAAGCTGTTCGAAAGGGAATACCCTGAATTACTTTTTCGTTGACAGCCTCTACAGAATAAGTATAGGCATACCTGGGATCCTCCATGATATCTGCTCGGACCCGAATGTGTTGAAGGGTATGTTCTGTGATCCTAAGGCAATCTTTTAGGGACTGAATAGCCGGAAAAACGTGTTCCTTTAGCAGTTGAAGGTCGCGGTGATATCCTGAAGGCATGTTGCTGAGCAACATAGAAAGTGTACCAGGGAGACCTTGCAGAAGGGAGGTATGGGCACGGACTAGCTCAAAGACATCGGGATTTTTCTTGTGAGGCATGATACTCGAGCCCGTCGTAAATTCCTCGGGCAAGGATAAGAAACCAAAATTCTGTCCCATATACAGGCAGATATCGGCAGCGAGCTTATTCAGTGTACTTCCAACAGCAGCCATCGCATAGGCTAGGTATTTTTCAGTCTTTCCCCTTCCCATTTGAGCATATACGACATTGTAGCTAAGGGTTTGGAAACCCAGAAGTTCTGTTGTTCTGGAACGATTTAAGGGAAAGGAAGACCCATACCCTGCTGCAGATCCCAGGGGGTTTTGATTGGCAAGTTGATAAGCGCTATGAAGTACCCAGAGGTCGTCCACAAGGCTTTCTGCAAAAGCCCCAAACCATAGCCCAAAAGATGAGGGCATAGCTACCTGCATATGCGTATATCCTGGAAGTTGTACACCCATATAGGTATCGCTTAGCTCTTGTAGGGTATCAAAAAGGGAATGTGTTAGCGTTTGTATAGCCTCTATTTCATACAAAAAGTACAGCTTCAGGTCCACCAGTACTTGGTCATTCCGCGATCTTCCCGTATGAATTTTCTTTCCCACTTCCCCCAATCTCTGGGTGAGAATTAATTCTACTTGCGAGTGCACATCTTCTACTCCCTGTTGGATCTGAAAATCTTCAGCTTCTATTTCACGGAAGATTTTGACCAAACCTTCCTGGAGCGCTTTACCCTCCTCTTTGTCGAGCAAGCCTACTTCTTCCAACATCTTTACGTGAGCTAAGGATCCTAATACGTCAAAAGGTGCTAGAACAAGATCCAACTCCCGGTCTTTCCCAACGGTAAAGGCCTCTATCAGTTCGTGTGTCTCTTCTCCTTTTTCCCACAGTTTCATAATAAGTGATAAGTTTGAGGTAGTAGGTAGTAGGTAGTAGGTAGTAGGTAGTAGGTAGTAGGTAGTAGGTAGTAGGTGATTCGATAGTTTAGCAATCTATGTTACATTCACCGCTAGTTTTCAGTCAATAGTTAACCTATGACTTGTTACTTAATACCTAGCTACTTTTTTATCCCTCCATCCCAAAAATGCGATACAGCAGAAAGGCTAGCAACAGTGCATTTAAAACTCCCAAAACCCAGACGATTGTTCTAAGTTGTTTATTTTTTTTTTGAAGTAACGCCAAGGTTTCTTGCCCTACACCCAAAGTAGTGGGACTGCTGGATCCCAAGCCTGTTGAAAGGGAATTTTGCCCACTTCCTAAACGCATCTGATGGGTTGCAACAAACTCCTCCCAATTGGCATATTCCTGAAAGCTAGCCAATGTTTCCAATATCTCTGTATGTGAAAATGCATGTTTTGGAACGGCATTCCAAAACTTCAGGAGCTCTGTAGAGTTAATAGGGTGTGAAGTTTTTGCTTCCATTTTACGACTGAGTTCTATTGCTTGCTCATTTGAAAGCGGAATTCCCTCATCCCAGCCCTCTTGGCGCATGATCAGAGTCTTTGCATGAGTAATAAGGTGTAAAATATCTGGATCTGACATAATCGAGGAGTTTGATTTGAATATAGAAAAAGCTAGGAGATAATGGGGAGAACAACGGATTTGTAGGTAGGTTCGTTACAGAAAGAATAGGAATATGCCGTAAATTATAGTTCAAGGAAACTGATGTTTCAAATATCCATTTTTTACAATTTGTCGTTCAACTCCTATATTTGACGGCTAATTCAGTGATTTAAGACGAAGTCAAAGCTTTACTAAACAGGAAAACGAGTTTAATTAACCAAAACTAAACAAACGTATTACTATGAGCAAGTCTACTAGTAAGTACTGCTCAGCGTTACTGGCACTTCTATGCATTTGTCAGATAGGCTGGGCACAATTAACTGTAAGGGGGACTGTTAAAGACGTTAACGGAAACCCAATTATTGGAGCCACGGTACTGGAAAAGGGTACCACACGTGGTGCAATAACCGATGAGAACGGAGGATTCACTGTCGATGTTATCAGTAACTCCGCTACATTGGTTTTTTCCTACCTAGGATATTCTACCCAAGAGCGCATAGTTGATTCAGACAATACTGTCCTCGACTTGGTATTGGAAGAAGACATTGCCCGCCTGGACGAAGTAGTCATAACAGGTTTGGCTTCCGCAGTGAAGCGCTCCAATTCAGGAAATGCAATTGCAAGTGTAACTGCCGAAGAGCTTACCGGAAAAACCCGCCAACAAACCCTTGATGGAGCCTTGTTTGGAAAAGTACCAGGTGTTCAAATGTCCTCTAACAGTGGAGCTCCTGGAGGAGGGATTAGCATGCAGCTTAGAGGGGTATCAACCCTGGGAGCCGGTTCTTCACAGCCGCTATTTATTATTGATGGAGTGTATGTAGACAACTCCGTAATTCGTACGGGCCGTACACAGGTGAATGGTGCAAGTGGGGGGCAAAATGCCGCTACTCAGGATGATGCCTCAAACAGAATTGCAGACTTGAATCCTCAGGATATTGAGAAAATTGAAGTACTTAAGGGTCCATCTGCCGCTGCTATTTACGGAACTCGTGCAAATGCAGGTGTGGTAATCATTACTACTAAGCGTGGAAAAGCAGGTAAAACTTCCGTTTCCTTTAGCCAAGATATTGGTTTTGCGCAAGCACAGAACTTACAAGGATTTGGAATCTGGGATGCTGCTCGTACAGGTGCTTTCTCTGGAGGAGATGCAGATGAATTAGCAGCACAAGCGGCTGCAGAAGCTGAAGGACGCAACACAGACTGGGAAGACTTTTTCTATGGAGAAGAAGGACTCCTTTCTAACACACGTGTTCAAGTTACGGGTGGTACTGCCAATACGCAGTTTCTCGTATCTGCAGGAGTCCTTTCTGAAAATGGAATTATCGAGAATACAGGATTTGATCGCTATTCCGTGCGGGCAAACTTGGATCACTTAATCGGGGATCGAATCAAAGTGACTTTTAGTAGTTCCTACTTCCGGACAGATAACGATAGGGGATTCACCGGAAACCAAAATAACACAGGAGGAAGTTTAGGATACAATATCGCCTATACCCCTTCTTATGCAGATATTTTCCCCGATGCTAATGGCAACTATCCCAATAACCCCTACTTCAACGACAATCCCATTGCCGTTCGTGATTTAGGTGTGAACAACCAAACTGTGGATCGCTTTATTTCTGCTGCTTCCATAGACGTAGATATCTTCTCTAATGATAAATCCTCCTTGAAGTTCCGGATAAATGGAGGCGTAGACTACCTCAGTGGAAACTCACTGGTATATTTTCCCGAAGTCCTCCAACACCAGCAAGCATCTGCAAATCCTGGAGACGTTATGTGGGGAAGGCAAGATAATTTCAACGTGAACGTTCAGGGCTTTCTAATCCACAATGCGGATGCAGGTCAGGAGTTCAACTTCAATACTTCCATTGGAGCCGTTCGCTTGGATCAAGACTCTGAATTCTTACTTACCAGGGGTAGAGGGCTCTCTGGTGGTCAAACAAATCTGC
>JBCCTX010000239.1:0-12075 GCA_039197765.1 Bacteroidota bacterium | reverse complement strand
GTAGTTCCCTGGAGTTTTGTCGCGGAAGAGGCGATGCAAAAAGACATCAGTGCTCCGGGCCTTTTGAGCTATGTTCTTCCTGCTAGTGTCGGGCTTGCGATTCTTATGGGAGCAGCTATCGCCCTGATTAACGATTTGCCTGCCATGTTGCTATCCGTTTCTCGTTTGATGTTTGCATGGGCAGAAGATGGCATATTCCCGTCGGTAGTTGCCACCATTCACCCCAGAAGACGCACGCCTTACATCGCACTGGCCGTGGCCGGAATCATGGCAAGTATTGGGGTATTGGGGTCTCATTTTGCAGGAGATTTCTTTTTGGGCATTGATATTATGGTTACTTCCATGATGGTCAATTTCCTCTTGATGTGCATTACCCTGCTTACTTTTCCTAAGGTAAACCCCAGGTTAGCCCAGGAAATTTCCGTCGTCAAGAACAGAAGCCTGCAGCGGTGGATTGGCTGGCTGGGAACGCTATTTTTGATCCTCTTTTTAGGTATCCACACCTATAAAGACCTGACTTCTCCTGCAGGAGAATGGTATTTCCATTCTACGCCTGTATGGTTGATTGTCATGAGTTTGGGCAGTGTGGTATTTTGGATCAAATGGCGACAATTTGGAAAAGAAGGTCAGGATGCACGTGAAAAGTTCAGCATCCTTCCAAAAGAGTGAAAAATATGTTTGGAACCATACATAGTGGTTTTTTAAAATGATCATCATTTTTCCCATTATGGTACCCACCTGAGTCCTCCCTTCAAAAGGCTACGATTCTACCATACCTTCTCCAAAATAAATATTTTCTTATTCCAATATTATTTAACCACAGAGAACAGGAGAAGAAAAGGAGTTGAACGGAGCTTTTTGAGCAAAATATGCATGCAACTGCCTGTTTCATGCAATGAAATCCTCTTTTTTCTCAGCAGATTCCTCTGGGCTCTCTGTGGTTAAGTAAAAAAAGAACTCAAAATTCTCATTTTCGTAACTTTAGGGCCTTTTTGGTCCCAAACATGTTCTGTGTATGCAAACAACGATTCAACTAGCCCCTGGTCTGGAGATATCTCGAATAGTTACAGGCTTATGGCAAATAGCCGATATAGAGCGGGATACTGCCCCTCTGGACCCGGTGGAGACAGCAGCCTTTATGGCACCTTATGTTCGAGCAGGTTTCACCTCTTTTGACATGGCTGACCACTATGGCTCCAGTGAGATCATCGCAGGTACCTTTAAAAATACCCATCCGATAGGTGAGCAAGTGCAACTCTTTACAAAATGGGTCCCTAAACCGGGTCCTATTAGTAGGGAAGATGTGCGGCAAAATGTGCAATTGGCATTGGACCGGATGCAACAGGTTTCTATAGACCTGATGCAATTCCATGCCTGGTATTATCCTGATCCTAGTTGGTTGGACGCACTAGGGTACTTAACTGAATTGAAAGAAGAGGGCTTGATCAAGCAGCTTGGGGTTACCAATTTCGATGCCGCCCACTTGCGAGTGGCCTGTGCCTCTGGTATCCCTATCATCAGCAACCAGGTGAGCCATTCCTTGATTGACCAAAGAGCCTATGGAAACATGTCGCAGGTATGTCAACAATATGGAGTAAAGCTCCTGGCCTTTGGTACCCTGGCGGGTGGCTTTCTAACGGAACGGTGGTTGGGAAAGCCTGAGCCAGATCAAGTGGAATTGGAGACCTGGTCCCAAATGAAGTACAAGCGATTCATTGATGCAGCTGGTGGATGGGAGGTCTTTCAGCAACTCCTGAAAACAGTCAAAAAGATAGCCGATACGCATGGGGTTTCGATGGCGAATATTTCTAGTCGGTTTATATTGGAGAATCCACAGGTAGCAGCGGTGATTGTAGGGGCACGTTTGGGTAAAAGCGAATATATCGCCGATACGCTACAGCTATGGGAAATTCGCTTTTCAGCAGAGGAGGTGAAGCGGATTCAAGGGGCTCAACGGGCATTAACTCCCATCCCGGGAGATTGTGGAGATGAATATCGAACCCCTCCCTTCCTCACCGCTTCCGGCGATTTGAGCCATCATTTAGAAAAGGTCCCCAAAGCCTTTGTTCCCACCCAAATAGATGAACATCGAACACAGGTTTTCAGCGGAACCGTTTGGGAAGATCTTGCGGGATATTGTCGAGCAGTCAAAGATGGCAATAGAATTCATGTGTCTGGTACGACGGCTACCCATGGTTCCCGGATTATTGGAGGGAAAGACCCCGCCGCCCAAACCCACTTTGTGATTGACAAAATAGCAGGCGCAATCGAGTCCTTGGGTGCATCCCTCAAAGACGTAGTGAGGACTCGGATATTTGTCAATGACCTCAAGGACTGGGAGCCGGTAGCCCGCGCCCATGGCGAACGTTTTGCAGGTATCAACCCCGCCAATACCCTGGTAGAAGCCCGTTTGGTAGGAGACGGATATCTGGTTGAGATAGAGGCCGAAGCGGTTCTGAGGTAGTTGTTTGCTTACTCTAATTTCTCTAACCAATTGACCTTAGCTTGCTTCAGCTGCTGGATGAAGCTTGGCCATTCCTGCTCGAAAAACTGATCGACCCGCTCTTGGAATACTCCTACCATTTGTTTCGCTTCTACTAGCAATTGGTTTTCTTGCACAGAAATGGGCCGGATCCTTGACATGGCAATCATCTGGATATCTTTCACTTTTGAGTAGGGCGTAACTTCAGTTGTTTGCCAGGCCCCTAACTGTCGGTCGGGCCTTGGGGTACGACCCTGAGCTTTTAAGCTGAGCAGGCCTGCCTTCATTTGATCAATCTTCTGAAACAGGGAAGTGTCATTCTTTAACTCCGTAAGTTGCCGTTTCAATTGCCCCAAGGCAGTAAGTTTTTGATCAATCAGCTCAAAAGACGCAGACAAGGCCTCCACTTGCTCATCCACTTCCTTCTGGAACTGGTACAACTGCTCATCCACCTTCGGATCTAATTCAAAGCGGGGGTCAGGGATCACCTCTACGTAGCTGGAATCCTGTTCAGTCCCATAGGTGATCAACACTTTGTAGGTACCGGGCAGTACCGGAATCCCCCGAATTTCGTCCTCCGGTCCGGGGCTCGGAAGGGGGGCAGACCTTTCATCTAATTTCCAGATCAAGTAATTGAGTCCTTGGGCGCTTGATTGAGAGTTGAGGGTTTGGATCAATTCTCCTTCTTCATTGTAAATTTGGGCGGTCAGCGTGTCCTTGTCAGTTATAGAACCATTCACATAATAGGGCACTTCAATTTTCTGGAAAACTCTATTCTGGCCCTCAAAGGTGGTGTGGAAGCCGGTCCAGATATTTCCGGGGGGCTGGATATACAAGCCTTTTACCTGAACCGCCGCATTCATAGGTAGGGCCGTTAAGCCGGGGTTTATTCGTTTTCCGGCGATTTCGCGTAGGGTGAGCAGGTCATCCAATATCCAGATAGCACGGCCGAAGGTTCCCACAATTAAGGCCGATTCCCTTTCCTGTATCTTTAGGTCCATGGTCGAGACCGAGGGAAATCCGTTGTGGAACTGAACCCATGAATGGCCTTCGTCTATGCTGATCCACAAGCCATTCTCGGTTCCAAGAAATACCAGATTAGGTTCTTCTGGGTCTTGAACCACTGTCAATGTATAGCCTCTAACTTGGTCTCCAATTGCCAACCTTTCCCAAGTATTACCATAGTCATCCGTTTTGAACAGGTAGGGCTGGTAATCTCCCTTGCGGTAGTTGTTGACCACCACCCATGCGGAGCCAGCACGGTAGGGAGATGCCTGGATCTGGGCTATCCAGGCTTCATGGGGCATATCTTTTACTTTTTTAGTTAGGTTGTCCCAGGTCTTCCCTCCATCCCTGCTGAGGTGTAGTTGTCCATCATCACTTCCCGTCCAGATCACCCCTTTCTCCACAGGGCTGGGGGCAATGGCGAGCAGACTGTTATAAGTTTCCGCCCCGGAAATATCGAGGGTCAGTCCCCCGTAGTCTCCCTGCTGATGCTCCGGGTTGTTCGTGGTCAAATCTGGGGAGATGATCTTCCAGTTGGCCCCTTTATCGGTGGATGTATGCACAAACTGAGAACCATAATAGACCCCCTTTGAATCGAAGGGGTCCTTGGCAAAAGCCGCATCCCAGTTGAATCGCAGGGTAGTTTCTGATTGAGGACTATGGGGTTTAATACTGCTGTAATAGCCGCTGGTTCTATCGTAGCGGTACAGATCCCCATTTTGAGAAGTCCCATACCCAAAGCGGGAATTCTCCTCATCGGGTTCAATGTAAAAGCCATCTCCCCCCACCAAATACTGCCAATACAAGGTGCGAATCCCCCCTCGCTTCCAGGTATAGCCTGGCCCCGACCAATTTCCATTGTCTTGCATGCCCCCATACACATGATAAGGACGGTCATTGTCCACACTGATATGGTAAAACTGGGATACAGGAAGGGTTTCGGGGAAATACCAGCTTTTGCCGTGGTCTCGCGTGATGCCAATCCCTCCATCGCCACCGATGATGAAGTGCCTTGGGTCGTGGGGGTTGACCCAAAAGGCATGGAAGTCCGCATGAATGCCTTTGGTCTCATCAGCTGGGATCATCGGAACGGGATCAAAACTTTTTCCCCCATCGTAACTGACGGACAGCGGTTGATAGATATTGTACAGTCGGTTGGGATCCTTGGAATCCACCGCCAACTCCTGAAAGTAGAAGGGACGGTTATTGGTGAACCTGGGATTGTCATTGATCTGGTACCAACTGCTCCCACCGTCATTGCTTCTGAACAAGGCATTTTGGGTCGCTTCTATTTTCGCATATACCCGATTGGGGTCTGAGGGAGCGATCGCCACGCCTATTCTGCCCAGTTCTCCTGAAGGTAGGCCATCCAATTCCGTGAGCCTTTTCCAGGTGTTCCCCGCATCGTAGGTGATAAACAAGCCCGAACCTGGACCCCCAGAAGTAAAAGAATAAGGCGTTCTGCGATGTTGATACATGGCAGCGATCAGTTTATTGGGATTCTCCGGGTCCATCACCAAGTCTGCAACCCCCGACTGCTGGTTGGTGAACAGAATCTGTTCCCAGGTCAATCCACCATCTGTACTTTTGTAAAGTCCCCGATCCGCATTGGGCGTGAAGGGATCTCCCATGGCCCCCACATACACCACTTCCGGATCTGTAGGGTGGGTGATGATCCGATGGATGGCTTTTGTCGCTTCTAGCCCTATATGCTCCCATGCGTTTCCTCCATCGAGGCTCTTGAAAAGACCCATTCCCAAATTCATGGAATTTCGGGGGTTTCCTTCCCCCGTTCCTACCCAAATGATGCTGGGATTGTGTTGGTGAATGGCAATGGCACCAATATTTTGTGTGGGCTGCTCATCAAATATGGGACGCCAGGCACTTCCTCCATTATCAGATTTCCAAACGCCGCCAGACGCAGCCCCTACAAATAAGGTATTGGGGTCGCGTTCTACAACATCAATGGCAGTAATCCGGCCACTCATATTGGCCGGTCCTACGTTCCGAATGTTGAGGGTTGAAAGTGTTGATAGGTCAAGGGGTTGGGCGGGTAGAAAGAACGTTGCTGTAAGCAAAAATAGGGTAGATAGTAACTTCATCCTGGATGGTTTTTCTTGTGGAAAGAGAAGTAAGGGAGAAGTTGTAGAAAAGTTGGCAGATCACCAAGATGGGCAGGGGACCGTACTTTTGTTAGGGGAGGGTATAAGAAGACTGTTACTCATACGCCTTACGAACTGCTTTTAGCCCTTAGGTTAGTGTAAATGTATGTGGCGGAGATTAATCGTCATTGTCAGTTTGCACAATGTTAGACCCAGCCTTCTTGAAAGTCTCTTTCCACAGTTTCACCATGTCATCGGGTATTGTAGGAATTAACAAATCTGTAGAATAAATCTTGTTGTACTCTTCTAATAGACAATCGGAGTTTTCGATTACAAAATTTAACTTCTCCTTGCCTCCTTTCTGGAGTATTGAATTATATAAATGATACCCTATATAGTAAACAACTGTAGGAGCAAATGGAAAGGTACTTTCTTTATATCCATTAGGCAGATATTTATTTAAATAGATCTTCCGGTTGCTCCATATTTTATTGTTTTCTTCCTCGAATGCTGCATGGGGATCATTAGCGCTCGCTATCTTTCTAATCGAAGTCGTCATTTGCTGGAACAATTCTCCTATTAGCAGGCTGTCCTTGTATAATGACTTTACTTCATCAGAGTAATCATCGTAATTGATCTGTTGAGCAATTCCTTCAAAAATTATGGGCTCCATGTAATTAAACAACGCTTCCTGTTTTTCGGACTTAAATTTGGAAGGCAATTGATTAGTAAACCAATACCCAAAATAGATATGATGTAATTCGTGAGATAACACATTGGTAAATTGATCTATGCTAAAATCATCCCTAGCAAAACTGAACATTTCCATAAAAATTTGGCTATCCGTGGTAAAACTCCCCCTATTGCCATCAAAACAAAAAATGATTTCTGTTGTAGCTGGGGGAGTAAAATCCTTGGGTAACAATTGGGTAGAAGCGCTTAAGGACTTTTTAGTGATCTCTTTTTGTTCCCTTTTAATTTTGTTTAGGATATGGAAAACCTTTGCATCATGGTTTTCTTCCCAAAAGTTCGCCCACGTATCTGACATACCAGCTGACATGTCAATTCGCGTCTTGGGTAAAAATAGAAAAGAGGTACGGTAGGCCTCTCTTCCTTTATATGAGGTATCCTTAACATAGGAAGTTATAGTTTCAGAGAAATCATCGTACACCGATAAAGAAAGCAGAGTATCTATTTTCCTATTTAAGACGACATCCCTTCTATTTGATTCAATATGTTGATCTATTAATTCATCTGATAATTTCTCTGTTGTAAAGCCACTACTGTCCTTTGCTTCCAAATAATTCATGACCTCCATGAATCTCTCCGCTTGTTCAAAATTGAATTCCAAAGGAGTGGATTCCTTATGGCCATGGCAACTGAACAATACGCAAACGGCTGTTAATAGGGATATTTTTTTCATAGGGTGAATGGTTGTTTCCCAGTGTACTGTTTGTCCGTTGAAACGCCTATCAATAATTGCTTGGACATTCGAGGTACAGCTTCTCTAACGGGCCTGGGTCATTCTTACTTTCAGATTGTAATAAATAACGGTACTACTACCTCCAGTTTGAACAATTTTGTACAGTATTTCATTGTTGTCATTTGTTTCAAATACAATGCTTATGGAGTGCCCTGTGGTGGCATCATAATGTACGACCAGATCTTCAAAGGCTACAGGGGTATCCCACTGTCTATAGGCAATGAACTCTTTACGCATATTTCTTCTATTGGTATTGGAGTTGACATCTTGAGCTGTAAAAACAACATCAAAATGCCAAGTCGTGTGAGTGGGCATAGTCGCTATGAGGGCTGAGTCCCCATTGCCTATGCCATCTCTCCAATTCCCAACAAAGACCGTGTCAGTGACCCCTTGTAAGGAGGGGGCACCCTCATTGCTTACCCCACCTGCAATACTTTCAGCAACTTTTGCGTGAAAGGCATAAGGCACACTTAACAACTGACTGGTTCCTGTTATGCTGTAATTCGTTCCGCCTGTTGGGTCGGTCTCGGTTTGTATAAAAAAGGGTCCATTTCCCCAATCTATGGTACTAAAATCACCACTTACTAGGGTTCCTTTGCCTATTTCTAGGCTAATTAATCCATTTGCGTTACTGGTTGGAGTTTGGGTTTCTACATATACGGCTGTACCTGTTGCACTGCCTTGAAGTATACTTATTTGTACGCCTACAGCTTGGCTAGTCACTAACGCATTGTTGGCATCTCTTACTACCGCTTGGTAACTCATACTATTGGGGGGTTGAGCCATTGCGGTTGCTGTAAGTACCAAGGCTGTTAATAGGGTAACTATTCTTTTCATCTTTTAATAATCTTAAAAATTTTCACTGTTTGGAGATTGTTATTTATTCGTAAAAAATAAGCTGCTTTTGGTAAATTCTCCATCTTTATAATAGCAGCATTTGCATGTATTCTTTTGCCGGTAATTATTTTACCCTGTAGATCTACTAGCTGATAGCTTAACCCCCCCACTTTTTCACTTTCAACTTGTAGTCTTAAAAAGGTAGTAGTGGGGTTAGGGTAAACCGATACGCCTAAGGCAATACCTAACTCATTTATCCCTGTTATAACCGATATTTCAAAAGGTTGTTGTACACCCTTAGCTTCTGACCCATTCGTTCCTGTGTCCGTGGCGTAGACTACTTGTCCTACCGCATAGCTAACTGTTCCACCACTTCCTATGGCATCACCTCCTGATGCAACTGGGGTTTCTTGTGCTTGTAATCTCCCTAAGCCTAAGAGAAGAAAGACTGCACTTGCAATTTGTTTTATATGTTTCATTCCGTATGGTTTAGCCCACAAATGTATCGTTATTATTCGAATTTTAATTATGGGCAACGATTTGCACATATGTAGGTAGCCTCTGTTTAAGGTCATTCGGAGCCATATGCTTTATTCGCGACAAGCTCCTCCATTTCAGCTATAAAATTTCATAGACCCTACATGTAATTAACTGTTGATGGGGGATCTATCTTTGACTTGAATGGAAAATTATGCTTCTGCCAAAAATAATAGGAAATGGTTATTAAAGACAGCATTACAATGCCTGCTATAGTATTTGGAAATATAGGATCTCCAATAGCAATATGTGAATAAATAGCTCCCATAGCATAGAAAAACATACTCGCATAAGTCGCTATTTTCAGATGAAGGTTCCCGACAAATAATAGTACTAAAGCACCCATTATCTTCAATACCCCTAAAAATGGTATTAAAGTAATTGGAAAACCAACATGAGTAATGTTTTCTACTACTTGCTCTGCCAGTATAAAATCCCCTAAACCAGTAGCTAACATCTGAAATCCTAGTAATCCAGTAACCATCCAATACATAAGTTTTGTTCTTTTTTCATTATATAACAGTGTTATTATTTGGTTAAAAAATTTATTTGGTCCCTAATTCAAATTCTCCAACTAGGGCAAACAAACCCTTAACGGCTGTGTCATAAACGTACTTTTGCATTTTCTCATCATTGATATTTTTATTGCCTTTGAAGCCTTTCCCTTTGCTGTCAATCAATGTAAAATGATTAGCGTCCTCACTATCATTATCAAAAATTTTCAGAACAATTTGAGCATATTCATCAGGTGTAACTTGATTTCGAGCCATAAAGAAGCCCATAATTGGCATGATAAATTTGTAAAAGCCCCCCATCTCTGCATTCCTACGAATATCAGTGTCTACAATACCTGGGTTTAGGATATTAATTTTTGTGTCCAACAACTGCTTTGACATCCAAAGCCCATAGAAATCGTTTGCAACTTGCCCGTAGCCATGTGATGAAAAACCACTTGCATTATCTTTGACAGGGAATTTTTTGTCGAAATTACTATTCATAGGAAAGCCCGCAGCGGCTATGTGAATAATGCGTTCTGGGAAGAATTTTTGTAAAAGGAGTTCATTCAGGAGAACTCTCGAATAAAAATTGATGGCAATGGATGTCTCCAATCCTTCAGCTGTATTTACTCTTGCAGTTCGTAGAATATCAGCCGTGTGAATGATGAAGTCTAAGTCCTGAACAGACTGTTTGACTTTATCGCTGACTTTTTGCACATTTTCCATGAGTGAAATATCGGATTGGATGAAGTGGGCATTTTTTCCAAACTCATCTAAAAATGATTGGCCTTTTATTTGGTTTCTGCCTACTATCAAAACTTTATGCTGTTTTGCTAGGGCCTGGGCTAAGGCTCGTCCGATTCCATCTGTGCCGCCAATAATTAGAAATGTCTTTTCATTCATAATTAACTCATGTTTATAACACTGTTATTTTCATAGTAAAAAATTTTAACCTTTATTCTTTAAAGCGAATATAAATCGACCGATCATTTCTTCTAGAATGACAAGATATTCTTGTTCATCACTATTCTGATAGCCTTGTGTGATGGCTACATACCCATGCATTATCGACCACCAATTAAAAAACAGTGATTTTGTTGTTGGTCGTCCACTAAGCTGACTAATAAGTGACCGAATTGGCTCCGATGTATGCTGTAAAGTGACTCTATCAGCTTTTGGACAGTTTGTACCATCCATTTGAAACATCAAATTATAATAGGCCTGATGTGTTTTTGAAAAATTATAATATGCTAGATTAAGCGCAATAAATTGCTCTTCAGGAGATTTCTTCTTTTCAATCGCAGCTATCATAGTTTGACGCAACATATTGAACCCCTTTTTTTGGATGGTAGACATCAAGCCTTCCTTGCTCCCAAATTCGGAATAAATCTTTATAGTACTATAATCAATACGCTTGGAGATATTCCGAACGGAAGCCTTTTCCCAACCACTTTTCGTTGCGATTTCAATTGCTGCCTGAATGATTCGCTTCTTATCCACAAGACGAATATAACACTGTTATTTATTGCATGCAACCTAACCTAGCTTTTTTTGCCAATAACGGATTAGTGTACTGGGTGCTTTTATGCTATGTATACTATGCTATGAGCTTTTTTGCCTTTTCAGAATTTTGGCAATTCTATTATTTATGATTTCTGACAGGTTCCAATAGTACAGTTTAGGATCGGTTGTGCTGTAGAATTCAATGACAACCGCATCAAGATCTTTGTGATAGTTTGCAAAACTTTGGTATCCTGGAACCCAACCCCCGTGTTCAAATTTATAAATGGACGCATATATTTCCTGTTCTCCTGGTTCAAACAAAGATCCATCGTTCAAAGCCCTAAGAAAAATACCCACATCTTCTGCTGTGGCTAGCATGCCATGTTCATCTTTCTTTAAATCAAAGGGATGTCCTATATGATAACCACTCATCACATGGTCCATATTAACTTCATCCAACGAACTGAAGGTATTATTAAGCTTCAGTGGCAATAGGATCTCTTCCTGAATGAATTGAAAGTTACCATAGCCAAGTTCATTGTCCATTATCTTGTTAATTAGCAGGTAATTCGTATTACAATATTCATAGTCTTCACCAGGTTCAAAGTTGGCCGACTTGTCCAGAATCAAAGCAAGGCTCTCTTCAAATGTTTCTGTTGGAGCTGCCCAAAAATTCGGAGCGTCTGTGAAATTGGGAATGCCACTTCTATGCTGTATCATCAACCTCAATGTGATGTTGCCTGCGTATTCGATCCTTCCAGCAAGTTCGGGTAAATAATCAGCGAGTGATTTATCTAGAGAAAGCCGTCCATCGCTTACCAATTTGCTTACAGCCACAGCGTCATATAGTTTGCTGATGCTGGCAATCTTAAACAGGGCATGAGGTTTGGCAGGTGCCTTAGATTCTCTATTATGCCAACCAGAAGTAAAATACTGAGGGGGGTGACCCGCTTGATCTATATAAACAATCATTCCTTCAAATCCATGACCAATGGCCTCCTCTACCTGTTCTTGAATCGTATCTGGTAGGGGAAGTATCCATGCCTTTACCAATAGCCAGGGAACAAAGAATAGTGAGGATATGCGTGCTATAATAAATACTATCCTAAGAATTTGTTTGGTTTTTTTCTTGGTCATAGTATTTCGGGAGGTGAATTTTCTAGTTGCTCATAACGTTCTAGTA
This sequence comes from Bacteroidota bacterium, assembly GCA_039197765.1. GTDB lineage: Bacteria > Bacteroidota > Bacteroidia > J057 > J057 > JBCCTX01. The sequence continues at coordinate 446 of JBCCTX010000239.1, read as the reverse complement.
AAAAGGCGTTTACATATAGTTTAGGTTTGGATTGCACCCGTTTCTACTTTTTCTCTTTGCGTAAAATTTTCTCCATTTTACGGCCTTTGGCCAATTCGTCAATCAGCTTTTCCATGCGTCTGCAATCGCGGTACAAAGCAAACTCTTCAGCTATTTCTTCAATACGATATCCACATACCACGCCTTTAATCATGTGCGCATTTTGATGGATGTTGGCTCCCTCAAAAAAATTTCCAATGGTTCCATTACCAGCAATAAAGGATTCTAATTTATTCTGATCATAACCTGTTAACCACAAAATTACCTGGTCGAGTTCTTTTTTGGTTCTACCGTGCTTTTCTATTCTATTCAGGTAATGCGGATAAATGGATCCGAAGTTCATTTTCGCGATTTTCTCATTTTTTTCTGCTGTAACTTCTGGCATAACTTGAAATTAATGGGTGGCT
>JBCCTX010000238.1:0-12149 GCA_039197765.1 Bacteroidota bacterium | reverse complement strand
GCAACGAAATGCTCCCCTCAAGGACGAAGACTGGTCTTGGGCCAATTGGGCCTATAAGGGAATAGCGGTACGCCTAGACAAAGGCGAAGGGGGCATTACCCAAGGTAAATCCTGGATGATCTTTGACCATGACCTCTTACGCGTTGCTGGAGGCTGGTCGGGAGAGGAATTCATCGACTACTATGAGATCCTTATGGATGGGAAACATAACATTTCCCCCCGTACAGCAGGAGATTTACATTTCAGCAATCCCGTACTACCCGGATGGGCAAATCCCAAGACGGGAAGTTTTGAGGATCTTCGCTTTCAAGCAAGAGATGGAAGACACTTTGGTCCCCTTCCCAAATCTTGGGGGCGATTAAAGGGAATCTATCACTTCGAGCATAAGGTAATTGTCTCCTATAATGTTGGCGACACAGAGGTATTGGAAATGCTAGCCGTGGACTACCATCAAGACCAACCTATCTATATCAGAAACCTTCACTTAAAAGGAGCAGCAGGGAAATTGATTACCCACCTTGCTCCAGAGAATAAAGGGGTGAAGGTACAGGGCAAAGGAGGAGAAATTTTTACCCAGGAAGGTCAGAACTACCTTCAAATCTCTGATCAAGGAGAAGTGAAATTAAGGGTTCACATTGCTTCCTCACCTGAGCTATTCGAAGGATATGAGATGAAGGAAGCCATTTCTTTACTTCCTTATACCCAAGGGGGTAAAGCACACTATCCCGAGGTATTGACAACGGAAATCACTAGCAAATCCCATGGTTCTTTTGAGGTGGATGTACTTACCTCTCCTAAAGATAACCCGTGGAAAAGCCGACTCCGCTTTGGAGGCATTGATTTCTTTGAAGATAAAAACAAAGCCGTTGGGGTATGCACTGAAGGAGATGTGTGGATCATTGAAGGCTTACTCAGTGAAACGGGAAAGCTCACATGGCGCAGAATTGGTTCAGGATTGTTTCAGCCGCTAGGAGCAAAGGTAATTGACGAACAAATTTATATCACCTGCCGGGACCAATTGGTGCGCCTCCACGACCTCAATGGAGATGGAGAAACCGACTACTACGAAAGCTTCAACAACGACCACCAGGTAACGGATCATTTCCACGAATTCGCCATGGGCTTGCAATCCGATGCAGAAAATAATTTTTACTACGCCAAGAGTGGAAGACATGCTCGGGAAGCCTTAATCCCCCAACATGGAACGCTTATCAAAGTAAGTAAGGATGGCTCCTCCTCAGAAGTCATCGCCTATGGCTTTCGAGCAGCAAATGGCGTCTGCCTAAATCCAGATGGGAGCTTCATCGTTACAGATCAGGAGGGCTATTGGAATCCGATGAATCGGGTGAATTGGGTCGACCGAAATGCCTTTTATGGCAACCTATGGTGCTACAATCCCCCAAAAGACACGACAGATGCTGCTATGGTCCCTCCCCTTACTTGGGTGGATTCAGAGGTGGACCGATCTCCCTCTGAACTTCTTTGGGTGGATTCGGAGAAATGGGGCCCATTAAACGGTAGCTTGTTAAACCTTTCCTATGGCTATGGCAAGGTCTATATCGTCCCTCATGAAAAAGTCCAGGGTCTCATGCAGGGGGGTATCTTCGAACTCCCCATCCCTGCCTTCAAAACGGGCTTGATTCGAGGCCGTTTCAATCCTGCAGATGGACAGCTCTATGTCTGCGGCATGTCGGCTTGGGCAACGAATCAGGTTTATGAACCGGGTGGATTTTACCGGATTACGTATAACGGGAAACCCCTTCATGCGCCGATTGATATCCAAGCGTTTAGCAGCGGGGTTTCGCTCACCTTCTCAGATCCGCTTGACCAGGCTTCGGCAGAGAGCTTGGAGAATTTTCAGGTAGAAACCTGGGAACTAAAACGCACACGCAGGTATGGTTCCGATCACTACAATGAGCAATCTCTGGCTATTTCTTCCTTAAGCCTCTCAGCAGACCAGAAAACCGTATTTATTGGTCTTCCAGATATCGAACCGGTTTGGCAGATGGAGATCCGTTGGGATCTAAAAGGGAAAGAGGGGGAGGTTGTGAAGGGGCGTATACAGAATACGATTCATCACTTGCGGGAGGAGACGCTTGTTGGGAATTGAGGTTTGAGACTCTGTCTTGTGTTCGGATTATTTTTGACACAGAAGGACGCAGACTTGGGGGACTTAGTGTACACTAAGAGACGCTAGAGAAATTGTGGAATAGATTATCAGTGTTAAGACTACTACATGTATAAGTTTCTACATTAATTCTCTGTGTCTCCGCGTCTCTGTGTTCAATTCCTCAAAAAAGTGATAGGTATTCCCGTACCCACCACCCCATTAGAAAATTCAAGTGTAAGTTCACACTCAAGGGCTTGGGACTTATCTCAAACAACATAACCCCGAACCCTTCATCCTTCACCCGAACCCAAACTAAAATGCCTTAGGATTCAATAAAATGTTAAAAATGTAGTTTAATGAGTGAAGGTTTTTATAATTTTTTTTTCAATGCTCCTCTGCGCTGCACAAATCCAACCCTGTAAGGGCAACCTAAGCCTCAATATTCGCCGACACCTGGCCTTCATTGAAACGGCAATCTCTCACCAGGTAGAATACATCTTTTTTCCAGAGCTTTCCTTGGTAGGTTATGAACCTAGTCTTTGCAAAGCGCTCGCCCTAGACCCCCACAACTTGGAATTAGACGATTTTCAAGAAATCAGCAATTCTCACTACATTATTATTGGCCTTGGCTTACCCGTACAGAACCACCAAGACGTATCCATTGCCATGGCCTTTTTTCAGCCTCACTTTCCTCCCAAGATTTACATCAAAGAATACCTGCATCCAGATGAAGAGGCTTTCTTTGTTTCGGGGAAAATCCACGATGGATTTATAGGAAACCCTAGTACCATAGCTTTTGGCATCTGTTATGAGATTTCCAGAGAGGAACACATCAAGCAGGTTGTCCGCCAAAATCCCCATACCTATATGGCCAGTGTGGCCAAAGATGCAGCCGGAGTTCAGGCCGCTAATAGGCGGCTCTCTCATATAGCCCAGACCCATATGTTCTTTACCGGAATGGTCAATTCTGTAGGTCCTTCCGAGGATTTTAAAAGTGCGGGAGGGTCTGCCTTTTGGAATCCCCAGGGAGAATTATTGGGGCAGCTAACCCATTCCTCAGAAGGTCTGTTGATTCTCGATACCGATACCCAGAACTGTAGGGAAATCCCGTTGTAAATCGTTACTTCGCAGGATGCAAGCGGTATTGTACTATATTTCTCTTCCATTTATTTACCTCTTATCCCTACTACCCTTTTGGGTTTTATATAGGATTTCGGACTTCTTATTCGTTGTCGTGTATTACGTATTGGGCTACCGAAGGCGAGTAGTGATGACGAATTTGAAGAACTCCTTCCCTCAAAAATCAAAAAAAGAACTCAGGGTGATTCAAAGGCGTTTTTACCGATATTTTTGCGACCTGATTTTAGAGACCTTGAAGAGCCTCACCATTTCTCCACGCGTACTTAGGCAGCACCTGTCTATGGAAAGCACCGAGGTGCTTAAAAAATATGCAGAGGAAAAAAGAAGCATAACCATCGTAATGGGGCATTGGGGAAACTGGGAACTCGGTGGTGCCCGATTTGCCCTGGAGCCGCTCCACAAATTATTTGTCATTTACCATCCCCTCCATAACAAATACTTCGACCAGCTGGTTTATAGAATGCGTACAAGATTGGGGAATGGCTTATATGCAATGAAAGATACTATCAGAGGGGTAATTCGCGATCGGGAAATACTCACTGCTACGGCATTTATCGCGGATCAAACGCCTTTCCCCAAGAATGCACACTGGATGACCTTTCTCCATCAAGATACTCCATTTTTTACGGGAGCGGGGAAAATTGCAAGGAAAATGAACTATCCAGTTATTTATGTAGGCGTAAAAAGAGTCAGAAGAGGCCATTACGCCATTTTTGCTGAGGAGTTAATTTCAGAGCCTGCTGAATCGAAGGCAACAGACATAGTAGAAGCTTTCGCTAAGCGTTTGGAAGTAGATATTCACGAAATACCTGAAATTTGGCTCTGGACGCATAGGAGATGGAAACACAAGCGTCCAGGTTAAAATATTATTATATCTTTGCCCCATGTTACAAGGAAAGGAGCTGATACTCGCAACGAAGGCGTTTGCGAAAGAACATAGAAGTCGAAGTTGGTACGTAACGATTTCAACGGCCATCCTACTTATTGCTGCAATAGTAGGAGCGGTTGCCACTATTCCCCTCATCCTCCGAATAGGATGTAGCTTACTAGCGACCTTACTGCTGGTTCGCATGTTCGTGATTTACCACGACTTCCTCCACTTTACCATACTCAAAGGGTCTTCACTGGCCAAACCCATATTTTCCTTTTTCGGCATGTATACCCTTAATCCTCCGAGCATTTGGAAGCGGTCTCACGATCACCACCATAAGCACAATTCCAAGCTGCATACTTCGAGCATCGGGTCCTTTCCAATTATGACCAAAGAGAAATTCTTACAAGTAAGCAAAAGTGAACGAAAGCTCTATCTATTCAGCCGCCACCCGCTTACTATCGCGGCGGGTTATTTCACCGTTTTCGTTTGGGGCATGACCTTGAGGTCCCTCATTAAAAATCCCGCTAAGCACTGGGATTCTGCTGTTGCCTTGATTCTCCATTATGGAATAGGAATAGGAATTTTATTAGGCTTTGGCTGGTTAAGTTTTTTCCTAGGCTTTTTCCTTCCCACTTTTTTGTCTTCTGCCTTTGGAGCTTACCTGTTTTATGCCCAACACAATTTCCCGACTGCCACCTTTTTCGACAAAGAGGGTTGGTCCTACATTGGAGCTGCTTTAGAATCTTCTAGTCATATGAAGATGTCTATGCCTATGCGTTGGTTTACAGGAAATATTGGCTATCACCATATTCACCATACCAATGCCCGAATTCCATTCTATCGTCTGCCAGAAGTCTATGGAGAGTTTCCCGAATTCCAGCAGGCAAAAACTACCTCGCTTCATCCCAAAGACATTCACGCATGTTTTCAATTGAAGCTATGGGACCCCGAAAAAGGAAGGATGATTTCCCTAAAGGAAATAAAGGAACCCGCGGGCCTTGTACAACACGTTTAAAAGTATGATTTTCTTTTTGACAGGGGCTTCAGGAGTTGGTAAAACTAGTCTGGTCGCCTACTTGAAAGAAAACGACTCCCAGCAACGCTTCACCTACCTGCATTTTGATAGCATAGGGATCCCTAATTCAGAAGAAATGGGAGATCCACATGCATGGCAAAAGCGGGTAACGCACGAGTGGATTGAAAAACTGATCGAACAGCCGCAAGAAAAACCAATCCTATTTGAGGGATCTACAAACATGGAATTTATCGATTCCGGATTTGTAAATCAGAACTTCTCCCACTACCAGGTTATCCTCATCGATTGTAGCGATGAACAGATGTTTGATCGATTAATCCATAAACGTAAGCAGCCCGAATTGGCCAATGAGCAGATGAAAAACTGGCGTAAATACCTGAGAAACCAAGCCATTGAGCGGAATGTACCCATCATCGACACCTCAAACCAACCCTTAGAAGCGTCAGCCAAGCAACTCCAAGAAATTTTTCGAACACACATCCAACCCTAATAAGCAACCCAAACCCTTACCCTTTACGCCAAATACCTATTACTTACTACCTACCCATGCCCTACAAATACCCCAAACTGGCCTCCTATGAATTCCTAGCTGCGGGAAATGTATTGTATGGACATCCAGGTAGTCCCAACTTTCCTGTGCGGTTGGCGCAGGAAATATTTTTGCGTGCTGAGGCACACTTCTCTAAGAAAGCATCCTGGACGCTTTACGACCCTTGTTGCGGAACGGGGTATCTACTTACCTGCCTGGCCTTACTCAATCCGGGAAAGATTCAGCAGCTCTACGGTTCAGATGTAAATGTAGAATTCCTAAGCGTAGCAGAGAAAAACATGTCTCTGCTCACTTCTACCGGATTGGATAAACGAAAAGTCGAGCTCCAACGGCTTTGGGAACAATTTGGAAAGGCCTCTCATTCCCTTGCGCTCAAACATCTATCAGAGATTCAACACATGAGGGGATTGGCTTCTCAAAGCCTTCAAACCCGAGTTTTCAAACGCGATATCCTCCAAAAACTAGCACGAGAAAAAGTCCCAAACTTCCAGGCAGAATTCGTTATTGCGGATATTCCCTATGGAAACCTAGTGGAATGGTCGAATCAGAAAAGTCTAGGACTAATGATGGAATACCTCTTACCCCATTTGCACAAGGAAGGAATCCTAGCACTCATTTATCCCAAAGACCAACATCCTAAGCATCCGGCTTTCAAACGGGTAGAAAAGTTTAAGATCGGAAAACGGGTAATCGAATTATTCGCTGTAAAAGAATAGTCGATTTGGGGAAGTTCCTTGAATCCTTTAGCTTTATAGCTTATGCTATTTCAACAGTATTGCTTAAGCATTCCCAAACCCCTTCTCCAACAAAATGGCCTAAAGCTGCAAGAGGGAAGCCTTTGGGTTCATGAAACCTGTAGCACATTAACTTAACAATCCCCTCCTATCAAAAAGCAACTCAAATACGGCGTATTCGGTCTTCCTTTTGGATTTTTGCTTATCAGCACGGTCCTAAGTCTTACCCATAAAGATACCTTCTTTCAATACGTCGAAGCGGTAAATACTTGGATACTGGAGACCTTTGGGCAGGTATTTTCTTGGACCAGTTTTCTCTGTGTCCTTATGATCATTGTGATTTACTTCTCCCCCGTAGGAAAAATACGAATCGGAGGAGCAGCGGCCAAACCCCTACTGAGTAAGTGGAAGCTCTTCTCCATAACCCTGTGTACCACCATCGCTACTGGCGTCCTGTTTTGGGGAACGGCTGAACCCTTGTACCACCTGCACCAACCTCCGTCCAGTTTAGGGGTTACTCCTGCCTCCCATGAAGCCCAAACCTTTGCTATGTCTACGATGTACATGCATTGGACTCTTACTCCTTACAGTATCTACACCATCATGGCCTTGCTCTTTGCCCTAAGTTATTACAATCTCAAAAGACCCTTTTCTTTGGGAACGCTATTATATCCTTTATTTGGGAAGTATTCTCAAGGATGGGTAGGAAGCGGGATAGACGTTATCTGTTTATTCGCCTTAGTGGCTGGAATGGCGGCGAGTTTGGGGAGCGGGGTATTATCCATTTCCGGTGGGCTTAACGAAGTCTTTGGCTTGCATAAATCTATGTGGCTCAATGCAGGAATTGCCCTAGCCATTGTGGTCTTTTTCACCATTTCTGCAGGAAGTGGATTGATGAAGGGAATCCGTATACTCTCCGACTATAATGCCCGCGCGTTCTTTGTCTTAAGTGCGTTGGTTTTTTTCCTCGTGGCTCCTTGGGAATCCTTGGTTATTGGAGCAGAGGGGTTTGCTGATTATGTAAAAAACTTCTTCTCTCGAAGCACCCAACTCGGCCAACCACTCGATGCGAGTTGGAGCCAAAGCTGGACCACCTTCTATTGGGCAAATTGGATGGCCTGGGCCCCCGTTTCTTCTTTGTTCTTGGGTCGGATTGGCTACGGCTATACCGTAAGACAATTTATCCATTTCAATCTCTTGCTTACAAGCTTATTTGGAGCAGTATGGATGATGATTTTTGGTGGGGCTACCCTCCACATAGATGGAAGTGTAGCGGAACATCCCTTGTTTTACTCCTTACAAAACTTTGGTCCGGAATCGATTATTTACCAGATTTTCAACAAACTTCCCCTATCGAGCCTACTGAGTTTCTTTTTTCTATTGTTGGTATTTCTCTCTATGGTGACCGCTTCAGACTCCAACACCTCTGCTATGAGTGGAATGAGTTCAACAGGAATCACCCCTGAAAATTCTGAGGCGCCATTTTACATTAAAGTTGCATGGGGAGTTATCATTGGAGTTGTTTCATGGGTCATGATAACCTACGCGGGAATTGATGGCATTAAAATGATTTCGACCATTGGGGGGTTACCTGCGCTTTTTCTATTTATCGCCATATTATTTGCCTGGGGAAAGCTACTAGTGCAGGGGAATTTGAAAGAAGAGTTGGAATAAAAAAGAATGTAAGACTCAATCAATCTCCAACGCAAGTTTAACTCTAAGCCCTTTACCTTTGGTCTTGATTCTCAGGGTACCCTTTGAAGATTTGGCATTTCCGCCTTTATAGTAATCGTTTAGCAAGTGGACAGAGTTGGTAAAAGCCTTATTCATTTAATTTTACTATTCTGAATACTCGATACTCAAAGGTCGGATTTAATTTGGAGGATTCAGAAACCCCTTCCTAAATGGTCGAATTTTCGCGTTAAGTATTACATTATCGCCGATGAACCTGCATTTTGGCATATCTCAGTTGATCCTCAATACAGACTTACCCTACCATTTCAATCCCTTTGGGGGTATACATGAGGAGGAAATAGAAGATATTTTTGTTCCCAGGTCCTTTAGCCAAAAGCTTATTCGAGCTATCCAGGGGGAACAACCTGGCATCATCGAGCTAGTTGGTTCCAAAGGACGTGGAAAAACAACCCACCTGCGCTACTTACACACACAGTTTCCTCAATATCCTCTCTTTTTGCCCAAAAGTGCTAGGGATTATGAGGAAATTTATGCCCATCCAGCAGAAATCCTTTTCCTGGATAGCGTTCACAAGCTAACCGTCTTCCAGCGAATCCAACTTTACCGAAAAAAAAGGCTCATTATTCTGACGACACACTGGAAAAGAAATGGGGAATATATCCTAGCAAGGAGGCCATTTACTTCCTATTCTTTTAGGGGAATTGATGAAGCACTACTTACACAAGTCCTGAAGCATCGGATTTCACTTGCTACTGGCCGCGAGATTCAGAATATCCACCTTAAGCCAGGCTACATACGGGCGCTTATCTCTCAACATGGAGATAATCTTCGGAGCATCCTTAACCAATTGTACGACGTTTTCAACCGCCATGATCAATTGTAACATCCATTTTGAGTTTGATGAATACACCCAAGGTGATCCTTTACCTTTTGGAGAGGAAATCCAAGGGAAAATGATCATAACCCCTTTCGAGTCTGCTGAGGGGCTAGAGGTGGGATTTGAATTAATTGCCGAAATTCAAGGGGATACCCAACCTATGTACAAAACTGTACAGAAGGAAATTATTGCAAACAGCGTGCATTTTACGAGTGGCCTCACCTATACCTATCCTTTCTCTTTCAAGAATACCTTACTTGAAACCCACAGGGATAAAACCATTACGATCAAGGTTCGTCTACAGGCAGTGGTTAAAAAACCAGGTGAAAAAGTAAGTTTCCTGGAAGAATTATTCGAAATCGGACCTCGAAAGCAGGCTATATATCTACAGTTTTACCGAAAAAATCCACAGTATCTAATCCAACCTGAAATACCTCCACTTAGAAAAAATTCTGCTCCTATGGATGCCTATGTTATAGGCACAGGTGCATTGTTTGTGGTATTAGGGACCTTGAGTTTCCATTTATTCAAACTTAGTATATGGGATGTATTAAATCTCGGGTTCCTACTGGTTATATTCATTATCGTTTACTTTGCTTACAAAAATTTGGTAGTTGGGAAACTGGAGATAGAGCTGTCGAAACTCCATGCAACAGACTTTCAGGTAACCTTATACAATGAAAAGCACTGGAATCAGGCAAAAAGTTTGAAGATTTGGTTTGAGGTCATTGAAAAGGCGTGGCATTCCGGCTCAGAAAGCGGGGGATATTTCGAAACAAAAATTTATACCTCTGAAAAAATAAAGCATTTTTCTCCCATCAAAGCCCCACAAGCTACTTTTTCATATCCACCTAAAAAGCCTACTTCACAAACTTTCGGAAATATCTTTATCTATTGTAAAGTAAAAGTGAGAATTCTATCCAATTATGGCATCCCTTATACAATTTCTGGGCTTTTTCAGGTTGTAAAAGTATAGGATTAAAATAGAGGGCTTTGCTCCTAATAAACTAACTAACGCAGGCAGTTATCATTCCACGTACCTATGATCAGCAATTTTGAAATTAGATTTGAGTTAGAAGAATTCGATTTGAATGAAACTTTACCCTTAGGAGAAACCATACAAGGGAAAATGACGGTTACTCCTAAAGAAACCCTACAAGGGGTAACCGTGGGGTACGAGTTGGTTGCCGAAGCAAGAGGAAGTATGAGTACTGCTACCCAATCTATTCAAAAGGAATACTTTGCGGTAGAAGAGACCTTTGTGGCAGGAGAATCTTATACTCATCCGATATCTTTCAAGAATATGGCTATGGAAAGTTATAAGGGTAAAAAGGTCGATTTTCATATCAGACTTCAGCCTCTCTTTGAAAGACCAGGAGAAAAAAAGGGCTTTTTCAAAAAGCTATTTGAAGCAAATCCGCGCAAGGTAGCCACTTATCTTACCTTTAAGAATAGAAGGGCCAGGTACCGGATAACAGAAGAAAAACTTAGCCTAACGGATACTTCCAGTTCACTTGCTGTGATTATGGTCCCCCTTTTGGTAGTCTTATTTATTTTGGGTGTGGTAGGCAGACAAATCTTTGAAATCCCTTTCCTGTACATAGGACTCTTTGGACTTTCAATCCTAACGCTCGTGATTCTTCATCAAATGGCCAAAAGATCCATTCTTGGGAAAATAGAGTTGAGATGTACGCATGTAGATGAAAACAACTTTCGCGTTACCTTACAAGACCCGAACCTATGGGGTAAGATACGGAACTTGAAAATTTGGTACGAAATCAAAGAAAAGGTGGTAGATGACCGAGGGACTTCTACCAGAACCTATGTAAAAGAAATTTTTGAATCCGAGCGTAAGGAAGTTTTACATCTTACAGGTACGCCTCAACTGGTATTTCCATTTCCAAATGGAGAACCCGCTACCCAAACCTTTGGAGATGCGTCAATTTATTGGCAAATAAAACTTAAAGCCACCTCATCACTGGGGATTCCTTTTACCATTACGGCGCCCATAGAAGTTGAAAAAGTACTCCTTCCTGAAAGGATTTAGCATTCGCTTTGTGATCAACCTTTCCCACGAATATGAAATCCCCACACACAGATATCCATTGGGGCTTGGCAGTTTAGTACATCTAGCCGTACTTTAAAGGCTGATGTAGTAAAGTATAGAACGCGTTCAATTAAAATAGTACCTTAGTAAGCATTCTCATGAAATATATCGGCTTATTATTTATCTCCCTCTTTGTTTTCAGCACAGCGCATTCCCAACAAACCGCTACCCTGGAAACTGGGGAACGAATTTATATCTTCCCAGATGGTTCCTGGTCTAGAACCCAAATTCCCAATCGGAGGGATTTCCCTCTGTACAACTTCGATGAAAAGGTCATCTCTTCCACCGTTGAAGACAATACCCTTACCCTGAGGCTCTTGGTGGGAGGCCAGCAAAAGATCGTAAAGGAAAAGATAGATGTAGTAGGCAAAGAGCAAAAGCGACTACGCTTAGAACCGGGAACTTCTAAAGAAGACGTGGTAAACTATAAATTATTTCGCATTAAGATTGGTACGGAGATATTTGAATATGCCACTTTGCCTGATGACTATGTAGGAGGTACAGTTCAGCACCTGAACGCCACTAAAAAGATGCTGTTACAACAGGGATTAGACGATGGAGGCTACATCGCACCCATTTTCGAAGAGAAGTATTCCATTGCTAGCCCACAGTTTGGCCAATTCAGCCTGGAAGAGGCCAAACTCGTAGGTGCCAATATGTACGAGATGCTTATTAATGGAAGATTGAGGCAGGAGTGATCTAGGCATTTTGGAAATACAATTACTTATATATTCTTCAGCCAATTGCTTATCTTAAGAAGTACCCATTTCTTAGCCCTCACTTATGACCAAGCAATCTACTACTACCTATTTATTTGCCATTTGTTTCCTTTTTTTTCCATGGAGCAGTTGCCAAGAATCAACACCCTCTGATTCTTATGACTGGCCCATACGAAAGGCCGATTACGAATCCTCTAGCTACTCCACCTTAGACCAAATAACCCCTACCAATGTCGAGAAATTATCACTGGCCTGGGAATACAAAACGGGTGATTCTTTACTCTATACAATTGAATGTAACCCCATT
>JBCCTX010000237.1:0-12212 GCA_039197765.1 Bacteroidota bacterium | reverse complement strand
TTGGATATATGGGGTAAAGTCATTCGTGCAGGAACGTTTCGGAGTGACCAGCATAGGGTAGAAGTGAGCGGACTTTCCCCTGCTATGTATTGGCTAGAAATCGAGGGAGTAGGCATACAAAAATTCCTTGTAAAAAGGTAAGTACTTAAGCAAAAGGATTGTGGTAATAGACCAGAAAATAGATTTTCACAGCAGAGTTTTGGGAGGATTTGGACCCCTATTATCCCCTAGAAGAGGATGGGGAGGTACACAGAGATTTTTTCTTAGATCATTTTGCCTTTAATCCTAAAATACCCTCTTTTTTCTCTTTTAATTACTCCTTGATCCTCTGTGGTAAAACTAAAATGTCTTGAGAAACTTCGGTTTCGTTAAATTCAAAGTAAAAATACCAGATCGGTTATGCTCTAGTACTTAATACCAGCATCAATCAAGACTTCAGCCAAGGGATATGCTTGAGGAGTTTTTTGCGATTATACAGGCTTAAGAAGTACATTCCTGCGGGAAGATCGCTGGTTGGGATTTCCATGTTTTTGTCTGGTAAAGTTCCCCGCCTAATTTCAACGCCAAGGGAATTAAAAATTCTATAAGATTCTGGTTGTATCACATCTGTGTCAGTAATTGAAATGGAGGACTTACTAGGATTGGGATAAATCGACAGATCAGAAGAAAGCGTTAGTGCATTTGAAGTGAGTGTGGCAAATGTGAGGGTGATATCGGGATCTTGGCTAATGATTCCATCCGTACTACTTCCTTCCACGACCCTTAAGGTTTGAGGCGTTTCTACGTCAAATAGTTTGTCTTGATGGCCTGTGGGCCAGGTAATTCGGATAGAATCGGCTTTGGTGAATTTCCCCAATCCGATGGTTTCTATTAGAGAATTTTGGGCGAGAAAGCCTATACCACAATGTAGATATCGCATAGAGTAAAGTTCCTCTACAAACACCTCAATTTTGGCTCCTATTGCATCGCGATTACTTTTGACACCTTCTAGCTTTATCTTGATCCAATTGTTCTCAGAGGTACTTTGATTCAGCCAAAGTTGGTAATAAAATGGAGGGTTATTCTGTACCAAAATGTCCACAAGTCCATCTCCATTAATGTCTCCCAATGAGTTGCTGAAGCTATTGGTCGTATCTTCGAAAAACCCTGCCTCAGGGATGATAAAGGAGCCATCTGCAAGGTTTTCGTAGAATAAACTGGAAATACTTCCCCTACCTATCTTAGATCCACTTACATATAAGTCCAGGTCTCCATCATTGTCTGCATCTAGAAAGTTGGAGCCCCAACCATTCCCATAAAACCCCACTCCGATTGAATCTGCTACCTCACGGAATGAGGGATCTTTCATGGGATTTTCACCTGTTGTGTTATGTAGCATAGCATTCCCAATAGGCGTATTACTCACATAGATATCCTGCCAACCGTCATTGTTGTAGTCTCCTATAGCGACACACATGGCATTCATTCTTAAATCTGCTGATGCTTCGGTTCCTGTATCCCAAAAGGTTCCATTTCCTTGATTAATCAGTAGGGTATTCAGGGTCAGCTTATCATTAGCCGTATAGATATCAGGCCATTTGTCATTATTCGCATCAAAAAAGGTCGAGCAAAACGGGATCTTGCCAGGATCCCGAGTGTAAGTGGACTCTCCCACCTCTAAAAAGGTCCTATCTCCCTTATTTTTATACAGCCTATGCTTGGTCTCCTGTCGGTCCTGATTGAAAATCCTCTCATTTACATATAGGTCTAGCCACCCATCGCGGTTATAGTCTCCCCAGGTAGCGCCGTAGCCCAGATTATTGTCAATTAATAGCCCTGCAGCTTCAGTTACATCTATGAAGGTGAATGATTCCCGTTGCTCATACAGTCTGTTGGGTCCATCAAAGGTTGTAATGAATAGATCACTATCCCCATCATTGTCATAGTCCACCCACAACACTTGTTTGGCATCTCCAGTATGGTCTATAGGTGGAGGTATTCTTCTCAATTTCCCTAAATGATTCTGGTAAAAGGCCATAGGTTTGTTTGCCTCCGTACAAAGTGTGACATCATCATCTCCATCATTATCGAAGTCGAAGATGCTAATTCCGGACCCTATCCGGTAGGTGTCAGCTATGAAATTTAGTCCTACAATTTGACTTGATTCCGTAAAATGGATTTGCCCAATTGCAACAATAGGGAGCCCCCAGAAAGTAAGGGCTACGAAAGTTCTAAACATTAGGAAAAGCTTTGGTTTCACCTAATATATGAAAATTTCTAGGGAAATATAACTTGAAAAAAGGAATACCTGAGATGGTGGGAAAGAAGCCCCCTATTATACTTGCTTTTTTCGTATTTTTACCCGTGTAGTACCGTATTTAATCAGGAGCTTTATGATGAACGATAAAGATGCGGGCAAGATTCTGTGGGTATGGAAGGTTCTTTCTATGTTGACAACTTTCCTTGGATTGTGTGGGGGTATGCTTGCCCAGAATTTTCAGGAGGGAAATACCCCCATATTTGAACGCATCGAAGCAAGAGAAAGTGGAATTGAATTTAGCAATGCACTCAGAGAAGATTTAGCTACTAGGGAAAACCTATTTGATTTCGACTTTTTCTATAATGGGGCAGGAGTGGGGGTCGCAGACTTGGACCAGGATGGCTTCCCCGAAATAGTCTTTGCATCCAATCAAGGGTATAATAGACTCTTTCACAACCAGGGAAATCTGAACTTTTTGGATATTTCGGAATCTGCTGGCCTTACAAAGCAGGAAGGATGGTCTACTGGAGTTAGCTTTGCAGATGTCAACCAGGATGGTTGGCTAGATATATATATCTGTAGAGCTGGGCCTTATGGCCCTCCTTTCAACAGCAAATCTCGGAAAAACTTGCTATATATCAACCAGCGCAATCTTACCTTTACTGAGGAAGCAGAATCCTATGGTCTAGCTGATGCAGGAATGAGTACACAGGCTATCTTTTTCGATTTCGACAAAGATGGAGACCTAGACTGCTTGGTGGGAAATGAGAATTTTCTATACGGAATTCCCCCACTCAAATTTTTCCAGACAATAGAGCAGAATAAGGCTTTGTTATATGATAGCTCTTGCCACCTGTACTTAAATGAAGGGGGCAAATTTCAAGATATTACAGAAACAGCAGGAATACTTAGGGCTAGTTTTTCTCTGGGAATCATGGTAAGTGACCTGAATGAAGATGGCTGGCTAGACTTTTATGTAGCAAACGATTATTTCATTCCTGACTTTGTATACATCAACCAGAAAGATGGAACCTTTCGAGACGAAAACAAGGCTCGCCTCAACCAGGGCTCTTTTTATGGAATGGGGGTAGATATAGCTGACCTCAACAATGATGGGAAACAGGAGATCTTTGTTTTGGATATGGCATCTAGTGATCACTACCGATCCAAGACGCTTATGCGATCTATGAATGTATCCAATTTTCGGTTGTTGGTAGCGCAATTGGAACTCCCTTATCAATATATGTTCAACAGCCTCCAACTGAATTTGGGGGATGGCACGTACCAAAATGTGGTACACCATGCAGGTGTAGCAAAGACAGATTGGAGTTGGGCAGGCTTAATGGCAGACTTTGACCACGACCGCCTGAAAGATATTTACATTACCAATGGGTATCGCAAATACGCACTTGACAATGACTTTCAGGCTAAAGTTGCCAAACAAAGGCAAACCTATAAAGGCAAGGTCCCTTTAGAGGTAAAGGAGGCCCTGTATCGGGAAATGCCTTCTGAGGCTTTGAGTAACTTTATGTATAAGAATCGAGGTGACTTAAAGTTTGACAATGTCGCTAGTCAGTGGGGCCTCGGAGATCCCTCCTTTTCCAATGGAGCCGCATATGCCGATCTAGATGGGGATGGGGATTTGGAGATTGTTATCAGCAACATTGATACTTCTGCTTTTCTTTACAAAAACCTTTCTGTAGAACTCAATAGAGGAAATTTTCTAAGGGTTGAAGCGAAGGCAAAAACTTCCGAAGCCTTCGCCAAGGTATATGTAGTTACAGATGGGGAGAAGCAGGTAGTAGAAACCAATCGAGTAAGGGGCTATCTTTCTTCAATGCCACCAGTTGCCCATTTTGGGTTAGGAGCGACGAAGAAAGTAGACAGTGTAATCGTACAGTGGCCTAGTGGAAAGATGCACATTCAAACCAAGGTTAAGGCGAATCAAACCCTTGAATTTGCTGAAGCGGAAGCTGCTGAGTCGGAGCCGGCCCCGTACTTTATGGGTGTATACTGGGAATTGCTAGATCCAGAAAACTTAGGCTTGACCTTTGAACACCAAGAAAATGCATATGACGACTTCGCCAAAGAAATCCTACTCCCCTACAGCCAATCTACCCTAGGACCTGCAATGGCTTCAGGCGATATCAATGGGGATGGAAGAGAAGATCTTTTTATAGGCGGAGCTTCTGGTCAATCAGGTAGACTTTTTCTCCAGACAGAATCAGGCTTCAAGCGTTGGTCTTCTGCGGTATTGGACGCAGATGCACACTTGGAAGACATGGAATCCTCACTTTCAGATTTTGATGGCGATGGCGACCTAGATCTATTTATTGTGAGTGGAGGAAATGCCTTTGAAGCTGCTGCTAAGCACTACAAGGATCGATTGTATTGGAACGACGGAAGAGGAAATTTTAAACGAGCAAACAATCAGCCTTTTCATACAGAGCAGAATAGTGGCAAAGCCATCGAGCGACTAGATTTTGATAAAGACGGAGACTTAGACGTAATCATTGGAAACCGGATCATCCCTCAAAACTATCCGCGCTTTGCCCCTTCTCGACTTTACAGAAATGATGCAGGAATATTTGTTGAAGTGACTCAAGAAGTTGCTCCTGAGTTAAGCTCTTTTGGGATTGTCAATGACCTCCTGGCTACTGATGTAAATGGAGATGGATGGATGGACTTCTTAGCAGTAGGGGAGTGGACACACATAGGAGTATTCCTGAATGAGCAAGGCAGATTTGAAGATCAGTCTTCTCGATTGGGACTGACAAATCAAAAGGGGTGGTGGTTTCATATCAATGAAACGGACATCAACAAAGACGGACTTCCTGATTATCTTATAGGGAACCTGGGGGATAACTCCAAATTCTCCGCCTCAAGTGAGAAGCCCTTCAAGGTATTTGCAAATGATTTTGATAAAAATGGTTCCTGGGATATTGTGCTAAGCAAGAAGGAAAATGGGACCTATCTGCCTGTCCGGGGAAAGGAGTGTTCCAGTGAGCAAATGCCTTTTATTGCCAAAAAATTTCCCACTTTCGATGCCTTTGCCAGTGCGACATTAGATGAAATTTATGGAGAAGAATTAGCCCAAGCAGATGAATTTGAAGCCACTACCTTTTCCTCCATTCTATTGATCAATCAAGGAAAAGGGATATTTGCATCCGTTGATTTACCCGCTCAAGCTCAGCTATTTCCCATTCTTACCTCCGTCTCCGTTGATGTAAATCAGGATGGATTCCAAGACCTCATCCTGGCTGGGAATATTTATAATACTGAGGTAGAAACGCCACGATTGGACGGAGGAAGTGGGTTAGTTCTTTTTAGCAATAGGAAGGATAACTACGAAGTAACGTCATCCAGCTATAACCTCCATTTCCAGGGAAATGTAAAGACGCTGAAGCGTATCTCTTTTGGGAATGAACACTTACTCCTAGTTGGGCAAAATAATGGACCTCTGGCAATATGGAGGGTAAATGCAATGGAGAATGAAGGTAAATAAAGGGTATGGGATAGGTTGTGATAGAAATTGACGCAAAAGCCAGTTAAGGGGATATGGAAAATCCCTATGGATATTATCAGAAAAATATAGATCAGTTACTAGATTTTGGTATCGAAAAAATAAGTTGGATTTTTTCAGAAACAGAAAAGGTAATGATGGCCTAAAAAGGTCAGGCTCGGAAGACTTTCCATTGGGATAAACCCGCGGAAGTAATAGAAGGAACCTCTCCTATTTTTTGCCTTCCGAAACTACCTGATAACCCTCCTTTACCATCACTCAATGGGAGGCGGTCCCTCTGGCACAATAGCTTCATAGGAAAAATCGCCCCTTTTCTCCTCAAACTCCTTCCGGATTTCTGCAACCAACGTAGGATCTTGAAATAAGTCAACCAAAGTTATCCCTAAAGCCTTGGCAGCAAACAACATTCCTTTATGTCCAATAGACATGCCCCCACAGGCGACCACAGGCCAGGAATGCCAAGGGGTACCAATAGGTGCTGTTGTTACCCCTAAGCGTATTTCCGGTACCAACCAACTCACGTCGCCTACGTCGGACGAGTAGCCCAAGGGATCTTTCAAGGTTGGAGCTAATGGCTGTATGCTTCCATCCATTCCGCTTTGGGTATAATCTAATGAGGCTTGAATGGATTTGGCGAATGCAATCTCTTCTTCTGTGTAGGTAATCGGTCCTAATAACTCTAGGTTTTTTTGGAGAATTTCACCCCCTCTTCGATTGACTAGGACTTCATGTAGGCCTGCAATCAAGGTGATCTTATGAGTAACCCCTGCCATCATGGATGCACCTTCAGCGATTTCCTTGGCACGTGCATACACTTTATCCAAGTAATCACGATCGGACTCTCGTAAGCGAGTCCACAGTTTGGCATAGTCGGGTACTACATTTGCTACGTCTCCTCCGTGAAGGATTTGGTAGTGAATCCGAGCAGAAGGTCGGATGTGCTCTCTGAGGTAGTTTAGCCCATTTGTATAAAACTCTAATCCATCCAGTGCACTACGCCCATTCCACGGATCCATACCTGCATGGGCCGAAAGGCCATGAAATTCAACCTCAAAGTCGATTAATGCCTGTGTACTCTGCATATCGGTATGCGTAGTTGCGCTAGGGTGCCAATCAAGGCAGACATCTAGGTCATCAAATAGTCCCGCACGAGCAAAGTAAAGTTTGCCAAAAAACTTTTCTTCTGCAGGAGTGCCGTAGAACCGAAGGGTACCGTTAATTTTTCCTTTTTCCATCAACTCCTTAATCGCTAAGGCAGCACCCATACTTCCTACGCCAAAGAGGTTATGGCCACAGGCATGTCCGCCTGCTCCGGTTTGGAGTGGATCTTTATGGGGAACTGCCTTTTGAGAAATGTTGGGAAGGGCATCAAACTCTCCTAAAATACCCAGTATGGGTTTACCGGCTCCATACTCAGCGATAAAAGCTGTGGGCATCTCGGCCAGTTCTCTTGTTACACGAAATCCCTGTTTTTCTGCAAAATCAGCGAGTAAAGCTGAGGATTTATGTTCCTCGAAAGCTATTTCCGCCCAAGTCCATATGGAATCACTCATGCGAATGAGGGATGCTTGATGAGCTTCCACAGATTGAATGATTGCTTGTTTGTTCTTAGGGAGAGATTGACTCTGTAGGGAAGTGCATATGCCTACAAAGCATACTATTAATAGATGGTTTTTCATAGAAATGAAAATAGGAAATATTTCCGTACCTAAGCAACAGTCTTGAGGAATTGAAAAACGTCCATTCGATTCTCTTTATTTTTTTGCCCTCAAGGTCTCCTGCATCTCTAGAAGATGTGCCAAAAGAAAAAGTTTCCCAGATTCCCCTAGTAGAGATAGGAAGATGCGCTAGAGAAGGGGGATGATTAAAAATATATAGACAGGTTAAAAATCTTCACTCAAAAGTTTTGTCTCTCACAGTAAAATAAGAAAAAAGGATTGTAATCCTAAAAAATTATAATAATTTAGGATTACAATCAATAAAATGTATATTAATAGACTATTAATTGGGCAAATCCGACAAAGAATAGGGTCCCCAAAGGCCCTTCTTATCTTTGGTGCACGTCAATTAGGAAAGACTACACTTCTCAAAAAACTCTTTGAAGGGAACGCTGATGTGCTATGGTTAAATGGTGATGAACCTGATACAAGAGCAATATTTGATGGAATAAACTCATCGAGGTTGCGCAATCTTGTGGCTGGACACAAGCTATTGGTAATTGACGAAGCGCAGCGCATTCAGGACATCGGAGTTAAGATAAAATTAATAACAGATAATATACCCGAAGTCCAAGTAGTAGCTACAGGATCTTCTTCATTTGAACTGGCAAACGAGGTGAATGAGGCCCTCACAGGAAGGAAGTGGGAGTTTAACCTATTTCCCTTAGCCTTTGAGGAGATGGTGAATCACCACGGAATCTTAGAAGAGAAGCGACTCTTACCTATCAGGTTGTTATTTGGGTATTATCCCGAAATTGTGACGCATCCGGGGGAAGAAAAAGACTACTTAAGGGAGTTAACAGACAGTTTTTTGTACAAAGATATTTTGCAATGGGAGAATATTAAGAAACCCGATAAGTTAATTTCTCTTTTGCAGGCCTTGGCCTTTCAGGTGGGAAACCAGGTCTCATACAATGAATTGGGTAAATTGACAGGGCTAGACAATAAAACGGTTGAAAAATATATAGGTCTATTGGAACAGGTTTTTGTAATTTTTAGGCTAGGTTCATTTAGTCGGAACCTAAGAAATGAGCTAAAGAGCAGCCGAAAGATCTACTTTTACGACAATGGTATCAGAAATGCACTCATTTCCGCTTTCCAGCCGATAAACTTACGAAATGATATAGGGGCCTTGTGGGAGAATTGGATTATTTCTGAACGGCAGAAGTATATCCATTATCATAAAATATGGACAAATACCTATTTCTGGCGTACTACACAGCAACAAGAAATTGACTATTTGGAAGAAAGAGATGGGCAAATATTTGCCTGGGAGTTTAAGTGGAAACCCATTAGGAAAAAGAAATTTCCTTCAACCTTCCTTAAAAAGTATACCCCTCACACCCAGGAAGTGATTCATGCTGAGAATTTTGAGCAATTTATTCTAAATACGGAAAGTAATTTTCAGTAAGTTTGCCAGCAAATCCAACATACTATGCGAGGCTTTCTGAGTATTTTCCTAGTTATATGCGTTTTTTCCCCTATTTCCCAGGCTCAGAATGGAGAGACTCAGTCCACTATCCATATAAAAAAGACAACTGCACCTGTAATTTTGGATGGGGTCCTAGATGACGAAGCATGGAAGCAGGCGGAAGCTGCGAATAATTTTTGGCAAAATTTCCCTGTCGATACCCTTCGGGCACAAAACCAGACAGAGATTTACATGACCTATGATGAAACCTACTTGTATGTGGGGTTTAAGTGCTATGCTTCAAATGATAAATACGTAACACAATCCTTGAGACGAGATTATCGGGCAGGCGGAAGTGACAATATTACCATCCTCTTTGATACCTTCAATGATGGAATGAATTCCTTTGTATTCGGGATGAACCCTTTTGGGGTCAGGCGTGAAGCCTTGATAGCCAATGGAGGCCAACAGCGCTCTGATTTCAATACGTCTTGGGATAATAAATGGAAGGGAGAGGCCAAAATGCACGAAGGGTATTGGATCGGAGAAATGGCGATTCCTTTCAAGACCCTACGCTTTAAGGAAGGCAGCACAAGGTGGCGTTTCAATTCCTACCGATTTGATACCCAAACCAATGAGCGCTCAACCTGGCAGCGGATTCCCCAAAACCAGATTATCATGGGGCTTGCCTTTATGGGGGAAATTGTGTGGGATGAACCCCTAAAGAAGCCTGGACCCAATATCTCCTTGATTCCCTTTATTGCCTCTAGTGCTTCAAGAGATTTTGCGGAGGGGGAGGATGCCTATAATACAAATTTTAGTGTAGGAGGAGATGCCAAGGTAGGTATTACTTCTGGCCTCAACCTGGACTTGACGGTTCTGCCCGATTTCGCTCAGGTCGAGGTTGACCAACAAGTGATTAACCTCGATAGATTTGAAATCTTCTTTCCGGAAAGGCGCCAATTTTTTCTAGAAAACGCCGACCTGTTTGCCAGCTTTGGGTCAGAGCGAGTACGTCCTTTTTTCTCTAGGAGAATCGGCGTTGCGAGGGATACTACAACGGGGCAGAACATTGAAAATGACATAAATTTTGGCGCTAGACTTAGTGGGAAGATTACTGAAAATTTACGGGTGGGCTTCCTCAACATGCAAGCCGCATCAGACAAAGACAATGACCTACCCAGTTTTAATTATACCGTTGCCGCCTTACAACAGCGGATTTTTAGCCGTTCCAACCTCTCCTTCATTTTTGTCAACAAGCAAGAGCTGAAAGACTCAGAGGATGAGTTTAGCCTAAGGTCTGCAGACTTCAATCGTCTGGTTGGCACAGACTTTAACTTGGCAAACACAGATAACTCTTGGACGGGAAAGCTATATTACCATCGTGCGATTACCCCAGAGTCAGTGAAAAATCCCTATGCACATGGAGCTCGATTAACTCATATCAAGCGTAAATACGAATTGGAATGGTCCCACGAATTGGTAGGGGAGGGCTTTGATGCAGAAGTGGGCTTTGTCCCCCGGACAGATTACTTTCGCATTACCCCAACTGCACAGTGGAACTTTTACAATGACAAGGGGATATTTACCCAACACGGTCCAGGGGTTATGGCAGATGTGTTTTGGGGACAGGGATTGGGTAAGACAGATCATGAATATTCGTTGTTTTATTCCGTTAGGTTTAGAGATAATAGTCAGTTGTTATTGGTCTTGCAAAACCAGTATACTTTTCTATTCAACGATTTTGATCCTACCCGGACCGGAGGTGTTCCCCTACCTACTGGAAGCGATTACACCTACAGCAACTTTATCGCCAACATTTCCACGAATGAAAATAAGCCAGTTTTTGCGGAATTGGAGCCTTATGCAGGGCAGTTTTTCAATGGTACGCGCTATGGCGTAGACGGTACAGTCACCTTTCGTCTCCAACCCTATAGCCTGATTGCCTTGAACGTATCTGCCAATCGAATTAAGCTACCCGAACCTCACGCTACGGCAAACTTATTCCTGATTGGCCCCAGAATAGACCTGACCTTTACCCGCAGCCTGTTTCTCACCACCTTTGTCCAGTACAACAATCAGTTGGACAATGTAAACCTCAATGCACGCTTCCAGTGGCGTTTTGCCCCTGCATCAGACTTCTTTATTGTGTATAGAGACAATTACCTGACCAACGATTGGTCGGTTAGAAACCGGGCACTGATCGCCAAGTTTACCTATTGGTTGAATGTGTAAGAGGGAAAGGAAGTCCTTAGAAGTAAGGAAGCCTCCCTATAGAGAAAAGTTGTCTGGAGATAGTAGAACCGCTGCAAGGAAAAATAGGTATCAAAGGCTCTTTTTCACTCTTCTTTCTCCTATGGGTTTATAAACAACTTTGTCGAAAAAGCCCGGTTGTCTTGACGCAGTTTCAATACATACATTCCTTGTAAATTTTTAGGAAGAGCCAGACTTAAGGTGCTTTCATCTTTGATAAGCTGCTTTTCAAATACAGATCTTCCTGTGAGATCGAACACACTTACGTGCAATTTACCAGTCAGATCAGAACGCATTACAAATTGACCTTTATTGGGATTGGGAAAGATATCAATAGTCTCAGTGAGTTGATGCGATACAGTATTTGTAAGTTGTTCCATACTAGCTATCATACCGTAAGCATTTATTTTACCATGCCCCCAAACCTGATTGGGTAAGGCTCCTGTAAAGGCATCCTCTTCTGAGTGAGTAGCCATCAATTCTAGTATCCCTGCTGGATCTAAGTCAGGTTCAAGCTCCAACATGAGTCCAGCTATTCCTGCTACCAAGGGGGCAGCGGCAGAAGTTCCCCTTCTGATACTAAAGCTCCAATGGGTTCCATCTCCTTTTGCTATTTGGTCCACTTCTACCAATGGATCAAATTCCGTGTAAAAAGAGCTTTCCGCTGAAGCTATTAAGTTAGCTGGCGCACTAATTTCTGGCTTGAGTCTTCCATCCAATGTAGGACCTCGGCTGGTCCTAATGTAGTAGTCGCCGGTTACTTCTTCAATCGATAACTCTTCATTCGTTGTATTGGTAAACGAATTTTTTGTCGTATACCCTCCTACAGAGATAATTGAACGAGCCGTCCCCCCCAACTCACCCATGGTAGAATTTGGATTTCCGCCAAGCACCCGTGTGCCTTCGATAAACTCATCAGCCCCAATGCCGGAAAGATCCGTAAAAAAGGCTTCTCCTGAATTGTTCGCCGCATAGGCATGAACCGTACCGCGATCCGCCTGAAACCTCAATTGAACAAAATCATTGTCCAATAACTCATCGAAATCTACATCTTCTCCTTCAGCCTGT
>JBCCTX010000236.1:0-12230 GCA_039197765.1 Bacteroidota bacterium | reverse complement strand
TCAGCTATATCCGCAGATTGGTAGTACAGGAAAAAACGCCATTTTACACCCTCCTCCATACCAATGGTCAACTTCCCACTTCCTCTTTTTTCCATTACATCTTCTGGGATGAAACGCAGGACTTAAGTTCGGAAGAAAAAAAGCAGGTTCTTGGCCATGAATATACCCACATCCGACAGGGCCATAGCTGGGACTTGCTCCTACTGGAAATTATCCAGGTAGTCTTTTGGTTTCATCCCTTGATCTACCTGATTCGACAAGAAATAGTCAATGTGCACGAGTTTCATGCGGACCATGTTGCTACCTCGTACACTCCCAAATCTACCTATGCTCAACTCATTCTTCGAGAGGTTATGGGCCTAAGAATTCCTTTGACTCATAGCTTCTTTGAATCTCCTGCGGTACTTCGAATCCGTATGTTGGATCGGATGCCCAATATGGGTAGGGCGCTAGGGAAATATTTACCTGGGATACCCCTTATTGCCTTGTTGGTGCTGATTTATCGAGTAACGCCAGAGGCAGTTACTTTGAGCGGAAACCGATTGGATATAGGCACTTCTGAAGTTCAAATTTTGCCCTTTTCAGAATCTGATGCAGAAGAAATTTTGGGTACTAAGGACTACAAAAACTTTAGGGAATTGAGGCGTCAAGCTATAGCTGTTCAGCTTCGACTCGATTCGATAGAACAGATTCCTACCCCCTGGTCCCAGGAAGTACAGAAATCACGACTTCTACAAGAATTGACCCTGATACAAATTCAAATTCAGAGGTTGGAGCAAAAGCTCAAGCAAGGGAAATTTGGAGAAAATGATAGTCAGCTTTTCCCCAGGACCCAGGAGGAGAACGATGACCAGGAGTCCCATGCTTATGGCGTATATAAATCTCCAGATGCTAAGAAAGGGAAACTGGCGGAGGCATCAGCAGAACCTGATGTAAATGCCTTTATTGTAGTAGAAAAAGAGCCTCAACTTCTCAATATCCGCGAGGTAAAAAAGGCCATAGGCTATCCTCAAGTCGCCCGGAAGGCAGGAATCGAGGGAAATGTAATCGCGCGTGTTTTGGTAAACAAGGAAGGAAAATACGTACGCCATGTAATGTTAAACGGGGTTCATCCTGTGTTAGAAAGGTCCGTTGGCGCCCAATTACCTGAATTAATGTTTTCCCCTGCTATACAAAACGGAGAACCTGTGATGTTTTGGGTTAATATTCCCTTTGCATTCAAACTGATTCAATGATGTGCAGAAATGAAAGGCGACTTTTTTATCTGAGGAAGTCCTAAGTGGTCTATTTGCGAAGAACCTCTTCTAAAATCGAAGAAATCCTATGAATATGCTATCATATATCTTACTTATGAGCGTCATACAGGTAGTGCTCTTTGCATACTACTTGTTCATTCTCCGCAAAGAAACTTGGTTTCGCTTCAACCGATTTTTTTTGCTGGGGACTCTGGTCTTGTCGTTTATCCTCCCCTTGACCCAATGGACCTTTTTACCTGAAGTAGCTTTTCCTAGTGTGCACGAAGTACTCGACTTCACCCTGGAGCCGGTCCTAATTACGGCCCAGGGCCGAGCTGCTAGGACTCCCATTTCTTTGGGGCAGATTGCCTGGAACATCTACCTTACAGGTATGATTGCCAGTTTAGGGTTCTTTGCCTACCGCCTGAGTGGTCTTGTACACCATATTCGTAGGTTGAAGGTCCAAGAGCAAACGCCCTTTTATACCCTCTACTACACCCAGGGAAAGTTACCTACCTCCTCCTTTTTACGCTATATTTTTTGGGATGAAACCCAGGACCTCAACTCAGAGGAACGAAAGCAAGTCCTCGAACATGAGTACACCCATGTACATCAAGGCCATAGCTGGGACATGATTTTTCTGGAATTGGTCCAGATAATCTTGTGGTTTCATCCTATGGTCTATCTGATTCGACAAGAATTAGTCAATGTGCACGAGTTTTATGCGGATTGCAAAGCTACCTCGTCTACCCTCAAATCCTCTTATGCACAGCTTATTTTGAAAGAGGTGATAGGGGCAAAAATTCCGTTGACCCATAGCTTCTTTGAGTCTCCTGCCTTGCTTCGGATTCGTATGCTAGAACGAATGCCTAATTTAGAGAGAACTTTGAGAAAGTATTTGCTAGGAATCCCCTTAATTGCTTTGCTGATATTGTTTTATCGGATTACCCCTGAGTCCCTATCTGTAGTCGGAAGCCAATTGTATCCGCGTGATACTAAAACCCAAATTTTTACCTTCACGGAATCTGAGGTAGAAGATATCCTAGGCTATGAAGGCAATAGAAGATTTCAAAAATTGCGGGCACAAATTGTTGAGGCCCAATTTCGTTTGGATTCCTTGAGGCAAATTCCCAAGCCCTGGTCACAGGAGATTCATAAAGCTATCATGTTTCAAAACATGCAATATGGGAGCATCATGCAAGATCTCCAAGCTGCGGAGCACAAAATAAAACGGGAGAAAGGCCTGTATTTGGCATCTTCTCAGGATCAAGAAGACAAGCATTCTGTCATTCGGGAGATTAAAAGTCTTCAAGAGATAGATCCTCAAAAGGAAAACCTAAACAAGCTGCTCATCTTCGTAAATGAGTCCAATAGGATTGAAAACCTCTGGCATATTACAGGATTGGATGTAGAGGAAAAAAGGGCAACAGAAATGGAAAAGCAACTGGTTATCCAAGAAAAGGAGGTTCTGAAGGACCTCAAGGTACGTGAAACCCAAGGCTTACCTACAGATTCCTTGTGGGAGTCTCTAAAACATATTCGCGTATTACAGCAGGATGTCGCCAATACCCCTAAGGTAAATGACTTTGTAGAAGTGGATCAAGAACCGCGCCCTCTGAACTTGCAGGAAACTAGGCAGCAGATTGGATATCCCCAGTCGGAGCAGAATGAAGGAATCGAAGGTAATGTCGTATTGCGCATCTTGATAGACGAAGAAGGGGCCTACATACGCCATGTGGTCTTGAACGAAGGGCACCCCGTACTTGAACAGGCAGTTGCTGAAGAAATCCGCCATTTGGTATTCTCCCCAGCCACCCAGAAAGGCAATCCTGTAAAGTTTTGGGTAAATATTCCCTTTGTATTCAAACTAACACAATAGCCTGTATATGAACCTATCGCTATATATCGCATGTTTGCTGAGTTTTGGGCTAGGTCCTTTGGCTCTCCAAGCCCAACCCGAAACACTACTCGAGACAAATGTGGAAGGAAAAGTAATCCGAGGGTCAAAAGAGCACCTTATCACCGTAATTCAAGAGGGTTATCCTATTCGCGTAGGGTGGAAATTAGACTTGAATCAAGACGGAATTGCTGACCTAGAGCACTGGGTAGATGCCGAATTCATCAGCA
Organism: Bacteroidota bacterium; assembly: GCA_039197765.1. Taxonomy (GTDB): domain Bacteria; phylum Bacteroidota; class Bacteroidia; order J057; family J057; genus JBCCTX01. The sequence continues at coordinate 8,868 of JBCCTX010000236.1, read as the reverse complement.
TATTAGAGGGGGAGGTATTTACTCAAATAGAAACAATTTATGCGCAGGGGCCTAATTTACAAGAGCCACAAATCTTCATCAGCAATAACTCCATGAAATGGAATGCAATAATCGGTACCAATGGCAAATTGGTAAGTCGCTTTATTATTGAGGACTTGGCCCAAATTGAGAATGAGGGACAACGTGGTCTTATGGAAGAATTGAGCAAGGTAGAAACGATGACGGTTGAGACCATTTGGGTAAGGAACTAATAGCTAACTTATAATACACTAACTAATTTTTAATCGTATGAAAAATCTCAATTGCTACCGCATGGCGGTCCTAGCTCTCCTATGCCTAAGCTTTTGTATAGGCTATGCCCAAGAGGAACCAGACATCAACGCCTTTATTAAAGTGGACCAAGAACCTAAGCCTGAGAATATGCGCGCGGTCCAAATGAAAATCGGCTACCCTCAAATAGCGCGTGCCGCGGGAATAGAAGGTACAGTTGTCCTCAGAATTTTGGTGGGAGAAAAAGGACAGTATATTCGTCATGTAGTACTCAATTCTGCACATGCTGTACTAGATCGTGCAGTTGTACAGTACGTTGAGGAACTTTCCTTTACTCCTGCCCAAAAGGATGGAGAAGCCGTCAAATTCTGGGTGAATCTCCCCTTTACATTTAAACTCATTGGAGGAAAAGAAGAAACCACTGAGGAGCTAAAAGTGCTTGAAGAGAAAAATCCCGAAGAAAGTCTATTTAGTCCATCTGTAAGGGAGGTATTTACCCTATTCCCCAATCCTGGAAAAGGAGAACTTGAAATATCTTTTAATCATACTTCACAGGTCCGTATAGAGAGGATTCAGATTCTCGATCAGCAAGGAAAGAAGGTGTTCGAGCAGAAAGTAACCTTTGAGGGAAAGCAGTGGAATTATCATGTGCCCTTACCCAAATTAACGACTGGAACTTATCATGTACAACTGCTGGGGGGAGAGGAGGTTTGGACGCAACAATGGATAAATAAGTAAAAGACCAATTATCGTGGACGGGAGGTAGGATTCTGGATACCGGAATTCTACCTTCTTTTTATAGGAGAAATGATAGGAAAATTGAGGCAATTTTTTATATTTGTTGTCATAACAATATTTCATTAATTATAATAAAAAAAATATATCCTCATGGCTACTTCATCAATCCCCAAAATCTACGATACAGCACAAGATTTCATGCCCATAAATGGGACAGATTATATAGAATTATATGTAAGTAATGCCAAGCAAGCCGCCCATTTCTATAAGTCGGCATTTGGTTTTCAGTCGTTGGCCTACAGGGGATTGGAGACTGGAAGTAAAGACCAGGAGTCCTATGTAGTTGTTCAGGACAAGATTCGTTTGGTGCTCACCTCGCCCTTAAAAAGTGGAACAGCTATTGGGAAGCACATTGATACGCATGGCGATGGGGTCAAGGTAACAGCCCTTTGGGTAGACGATGCAACCTATGCCTATGAAGAGGCGATGAGGCGAGGCGCAACCCATTTTATGTCCCCAACTGTAGAAAGCGATAAGGACGGGCACGTGATCAAATCGGGAATTTATACCTATGGCGAGGTTGTGCACATTTTTGTAGAACGAAAGAATTATCAAGGGGTATTTTTACCAGGTTTCCAAAAATGGGAGACCTATTTTAACCCCGATTCAGTAGGGCTTAGATATGTAGATCACATGGTTGGGAATGTTCAATTGGGACGGATGAATTACTGGGTAGATTTTTACGAAAAGGTAATGGGCTTTACTCAGATCCTATCCTTTGATGACAAAGATATTTCTACCGAGTATACCGCCTTGATGAGCAAGGTCATGAGCAACGGAAATGGGCGTATCAAGTTTCCCATTAATGAGCCAGCTCCAGGTTTGAAAAAGTCCCAAGTGGATGAATACTTAGCGTTTTACGAGGGAGAAGGGGTACAACACATCGCAGTAGCCACAGACAATATCATAGAAACGGTTACTGCGTTGAAAAACCGAGGTGTAGCGTTTTTACAGGTGCCAGATACCTACTACGATGCCTTGGCAGAACGGGTAGGGGAGATCGATGAGGATATTGAAGCCCTGAGGCCTCTGGGCGTTTTGGTGGATCGAGACGAAGAGGGGTATTTATTACAGATATTCACCAAAACCGTTCAGGCTAGGCCCACCATGTTTTTCGAAATCATTCAACGCAAAGGGGCGCGTTCTTTTGGTAAAGGCAACTTTAAGGCCTTGTTCGAAGCGCTAGAAAGAGAGCAGGCTTTGAGAGGAACGTTGTAAAGACATTTTTCACCAGACAATAAGGGGCCATTTGCCAGTCATTTGGCCCTTTTTTACCATTTGAGAAATGGGTTTTTTGTGGTTACAGAACCTATCTGTTGGCCATTATGCATATCCTCAGAAAGGAGGATTGTGCAACTTACAGATTGGGCTGTTGCCAGAATTAAGCTATCCCAGATGGAGTACTTGTGTAGAGAATACACAGACTCCTTCTTTTTCAATCTCTCACAGGAGTTCCACGCAACGACTCCGTTTATCAGGTTCATCCTTGCTGGAGAGGTAAAGAAAAAAATTGGTTAACTTGAATTAATTCTATTCATCCTACACCTCAATCACCCTCCTTGTATGAATTCTAAAGGAATATATCGGCTCATTCTCTCTATCGGGTTGCTTTTTTTTATTTCTGCCTGTAAACAAGCCCAGCAATGGTCTGGACAAGACCCTATCCAAAAAGTAAGCACCCTCACTCGACCTATCCAGAAGCAGTATGTAGGCATTTTTGACTTGGGGGAAGGGATTTACCTTTCTAACCAGTTTGCAGGGGCTCGCATGAATGGAGCTGTTTTGACCAGTTCGGATAAAGTTAGTGTGTTGATCACTCCTGAAAATACGCCTATTAACTTCAGTCCTTGGTATGCTTTCAAAGTATGGGCCGATGAGGAAAAGGAGATTGAGCTGAGACTTACCTATCCAGATGGAACCCGCCACCGCTATTATCCCAAATTGAGCAAGGACGGAAAAAATTGGACGGATGTGATAGAGGAAAACTATGATCCTTTTATTGTTCCTGATAGCACTCAAAGTAGAGTTCTACCAACGTATGTAACGCTGAAGCTGCCCATCGGGCCTGACACCCTTTGGGTTTCTGCTCAAGAGTTATTGACTTCCGCTCACAATAAAGACTGGATAGACTCTCTTGCAGCCTACCCCTTTGTTGAGACCTTTACCGTCGGGAAGAGCCGAGAAGGAAAAATAATCTATGGAATGAAGATTGGTGAAGCGGACGATAGCAAAATGAATATGGTACTTTCTCGTCAACATCCGCCCGAAATACCAGGATATCTGGCCATGAAAGCCTTTGTGGAAGGCTTGTGTAGTGCTAGCGAAACGGCTAAAACCTACAGAAGTAGATACAATACCTACGTTATACCCATGGTCAACCCCGATGGGGTAGACTTGGGACATTGGCGGCATGGAGTGGGAGGAATAGACCTCAACAGGGACTGGGGGGATTTCAATCAACCGGAAACACAGGCTGTGCGGGATTTTATGAAGGAGAAAGTAAAGGGAGGTGGAAAGTTTTTCTTTGGAGTGGACTTCCACTCAACCTGGGAAGACATCTATTATACGATTAACCCAGCATTGGTAGGAAATATGCCAGGCTTAGTTCCCAAAATGATTGAAAATTCTACTCAGGGTATGGAAGGGTACAAGCCCAACATCCGCCCAGGCCCGTCAGAGGGACTCGTCGTTACGTCTTCGAATTTTTTCTTTCATACCTTCGGCGCAGAGTCCCTGACCTATGAAGTAGGAGACAATACCCCTCGGAATATGGTGAAAGAAAAGGGACGTAGAACAGCTGAGGCTTTAATGGAACTCATGGTGGAATAAGATGTCAGTCGCTACGCGCCTGTGTAAGGAATTGGAATTCTGTTCTACCAATAACTGTATCCCTATTTTGGGTTAAAAACGTTGAGGTTTATCTAGGGTAACATGAAAAGCCTGTCCTCTCCCAATAATCGATTGGTATCCATAGAGGGTAAGGTGGAAATATTGGGTGCCTCTATCCCTTTACCTAATTTCTTATTTCCTACGAAGCGATACACCTCATCATATATCCCCTGATCAATAAACTGCTGGAGTAGCTGAGTACCTCCTTCAACCAGGATGCTACAAATACTTTGGTCGCTGTATAAGCCTTGCAAAATCTCTAGGAGGTTCTCCCATTGTTTGGGTTGATAATAGGAAACCGTTTGGGAAGCTAGTGTGGTTGAATCGCTCAAAACCAATGTCTGTTTTCCATCGGTAAGTAGTCCAAGGTCAGTACGGAGTTTCGACGCCTTGTCCCAAACAATCCGTATGGGATTCTCTCCTGGATACAGTCGGGTATTCAATTGGGGATTATCAATCTCAGCGGTCCTACGACCGACCATGATGGCATGGTGATAGGCTCTTAGTCTGTGGACCTCTTCCTTGACCATTCGGCCTGTTATAGGCGTTTGAATGGGAATCCCCATATGATCTAAGCCCGCAATAAATCCATCTTGAGACTCTGCCCATTTCAGGACGACGTAGGGTCGTTTTTCTAATTGGTTCGTTCGAAATACCCGAATGACTTCTTCAAACGGCTGGGGATCTGGGGCAATATTTACTTCCACACCCGCTTCCCTCAGCCGCTGGATACTCATTCCTGCTACCTTTGGGTTGGGATCTGTACAACCAATAACCACTTTGGGGATTTTATGTCTAAGAATAAGTTCTGAGCAAGCAGGTGTTTTTCCGTGGAAATTGCAGGGCTCAAGGCTTACATAAATAGTAGATTGGGGGAGTAGGGAACGATCTTCAACGGCGTTTACAGCTTCCACTTCTGCGTGAGGCCCCCCTGAAAACTGGTGAAACCCCTCTCCAATGATCTGGCCTTCATGTACAATTACTGCCCCCACCCGGGGATTGGGATAGACCATACTACTTCCCAAAGCAGCAAGTTGCAGACATCTATTGAGATATATTTGATGGGAAGAAAACTCTAATCCTGGAGACATAGGTCTAAAATCTAAACGTCAAAATTCCTCAGTAAAGTAATAAACAATCAGTGTCTCCTAACTTGTAAAACAAAAAAAGCAAGCCCATATCGCACCGATCAACCCCCTACCGTTGCTTCCTTCCGGACCTGGCGGAGTTCAGGGGGATCTGGTCGTACAGACTTGCATCGGTAAAGATACGCTGAAAATGGTAGTAGAACAAATCGCTTCATTTTCTTAAAGCTATTTCTATTATCCAGAAAGGAATAATTGGGGGTCAACCCGCTTTTTATACTTATAAGAAGTCCGCGAAAGTCATAAAAATTCTGCGTCTTCTGTGTCTAAATAGAAATTTGTATCTTACTTGCAAAACTGCAATAACCCCAACGGACCATAAAAATTTTTGAGTTATGCCTATTAGAATGGAACAAGATGGAGATGCCTCTCAAGATCCTCAAGACCCCGGTCGGGGAGGTGGTGGAGGAGGAAAATTTCCAACGGGATTGGGCTGGTTAGCCTTGATTCTCTATCTGTTTAAGAAACCCAAGCTGGCCCTACTAGTCCTGGGTATTGCGGTTGCCATCTGGTATTTTGGAGGAGGAAGCATCGATGGGATGCTCCAAGACGTTTCCCAAAATACGGATTCCAACAACCCCTTTTCAATGGGAGCTTCCCTTAGTGAAGAACGCTATGATGAAGCTATGGTTTTTGAGCCCTTGGCGACTTCAAGTTCTAAGAATACCATTCCCTCGCGCGTTTCCCTGCTGGAATTTGCGCCTCCCAGAGGACACCAAGGAACACAAGGATCTTGTGTGGGCTGGGCAAGTGCCTTTGCAGCACGTACCATCCTTCATTCTCGACAGACGGGGCAAAGCCCAGAAGCTGTAGTCTTCAGCCCTGCATATCTGTACAACCAAATTGCCCTACAAGGTTGCCAGGGGTCGTATTTGGTGGATGCTATGAAGTCAATGAAGCAAAATGGAGGTCTACCCTGGGGGCAATTCCGCTACGATGAACGCTCTTGCGGACGACAACCTTCCTCCTCTGAAATCCAGGTAGGGCGTAGGTATCAGATTACAGGATACAATCGACTCTCTTATGGAGCAAGTAACTATAAAACTGATTTAGCAGCAATCCGTCAGAATATCGCTCAAGGAGCCCCCGTGGTCATTGGAATGGCTGTGGGAGGTACCTTCATGTATGATATGATGGGGCGGCCAGATTGGAAACCCCGTAGAGATGAATATTCAGAGCGCGGATTCAGCGGTCATGCAATGTGTGTAATCGGATATGACGATAACCGAAATGGGGGCTCTTTTCAAATTATGAATAGCTGGGGGCCAGAATGGGGAGAAAATGGAGTCGCATGGGTGAGTTACCGCGATTTCGATCACTTTACCAAAGAGGCCTATGGCTTACATCCCATGGGAAGCTCTACCGATGACGATACAGAGTTAGCGGTTTCCTTCGGTTTAGTAGATGATGGAACCAAGCGGAATCTGGGAATGAAGAAGACAAATAGCCCCTTTGTATTCCGCACCATGAACCCGATACGGGTACGTGACTCCTTCAAGGTAGAAGTTACCAATTCTAAGGCCTGCTACACATATGTATTCGGTGAGGAAACCGATGGATCGAGCTATGTCCTATTTCCGTATACGCCTAAGCATTCTGCTTACTGCGGGATTGTTGGTACGAGATTATTTCCCAAGGACTATCAGATGGTTGCAGATGATTTGGGTAATCGCGACCGTATTGCCATTGTGGTGAGCAAACGCGAGTTAGATTACAATGCATTTAACAGTCGGATTAATGCGGCGCGTGGTGACTATGCCAATAAGCTCGTCAATGCAATGGCAAACCAACGGATTGACAATGTGAAATTTGAAGCAGGACAAACCATTGATTTTTTGGCAGATGCCAAGGATAAAAACTTGGTGGGAATTGTCATTGAGATTGACAAGCGGTAGAAGAGGGTTTATGGAATAGGGTAAGGGGTATTAGGGTTTTTGGTAGATATTGGAGAAAATTAGGATCCTATCTAGAGATGGAACAACAATCTCTGGAGAAACACGCGTTTTGCAATGGAAATGTCCAGCAAGTGGCAGGGGCTAACCCTATTCATAACAAAATTGCAGCTAGAGTATTACAGAATGGACTATTGCCCTTGATAAGCAAGCGCAAGAATACCACGTTCTTACCAGTGATACGAGAATCTTCATTCCAGAATTTAACCATATTTTATTTCCTGATGCAGTGGTTATTTGTGAAAAGATTTAATTGCCGGATGGATCTACTACGGTGGTTACAAATCCCTTACTCATTGTAGAAATTCTTTCCCCTTCTACGGAATTATATGGTCCCTCCGGAAAATTTTACGAATATAAAACCCTCCCCTCCTTTCAGGAATATGTATTGATTCGCTAAGATCAGGCTTGGGTTCAGGCTTCCTTTCAAATGAAACTGGGACACTGGGTAGATACAACGCAAAGAAATATTGCTGGAAATATTCGATTAGCCTCTATTGACTGTGAATTATCCTTAGAACAGATCTACAAAGGGGTAGAGCTTTGATGCTAGTTACCATTGCCATCCCAGCATCTTCTCATTATTACGAGCTACTAGCAGTACTTTTTCCCCATTGGCAAGAGTCATCACCTGCACATCCCGTACTTCTCCTGTTATGCGCATCCCAGATTCCTCAGGACTAAGGGCATCCCAATTTCCCTTTCCATCTCCCAACAAAACCAATCCTCGATTCCCATCTGCTCTACCCACTTCAGGTTTAAGGTCGTATAGGTTACCCCCTAGGAAAATGTCCAAGTGCCCATCCTGGTTAAAGTCTTCTGTGCAAATTCCATATACAGCACTCACTTGAGCCGGTCTCGGTAGAGCTTCCAAGCGCCATCCGTTATTTCCTTTGAATAGAACCGAAGAAGCCAGTTGTTCTGTAGTGAACTTAAGGGCACCTTGTTGCTCTTCAGGGCTAAAAAGTGACTCATAGGTTATGCCGCCATATTCAGCATATTTAAGGATTTTCTTCTTGAGATGGGGAAGTTGTTCGGTGAGTTCCATCTTTGTGGGAAAAGGGTAGGCCTGTTTTTCTAGGGGAGGATACCAATTCAGGATAAATTCACTTTTTCCATTGTTGTCAAAGTCCTTTACATATAGTGATAGGGGCTTTTCCCCACTTGCCTGAAATTTTGTGTTGAGTCCCCAGTTCCCTAGGATATAATCTGTTTGTTGGTCCCCATCTAGGTCGGCTTTGGCAATGGAAGTCCACCAGCCTCTGGTTTGGGCTACTTCTTGCTTTTCTAAGTCATTTCCCGTATTGTAAAAGATAGTAACAGGCATCCATTCACCTACTACCACAAGGTCAGGCCGCGCATCTCCGTTTACATCATCCCATAAGGCATCTGTAACCATTCCCAAAGTACCTATCGCTTGGGTAGTTCCATCTCTCCAGCCTAAAGGACCTTCGTCAATTAGTAGGTAACTGGTAGGAATTAGACCATAATTTCCTGGTACGACTCTGCCTCCGACAAACAAATCTAAGTCTCCGTCTTCGTCTACATCAGCAGCCCGGATGACGGAAAAATTCCCTCCCCCTTTGGGAGCCAGCTCTGGTCTGGGGAAAAAGTTTCCCTGTCCATCATTTTCGTAGTACCTCAATGCATAGGAGGCAAAGCCTTTATTGAACTCATTTCCTCCATGGCCTACCATTAAATCATTATCTCCATCTCCATCTCGATCCCAGATCAATCCACAGGTTCCCTCAAAAGCTTTATCCGCTTCGAATGCTGATACTTGCTTATATTGAAACTTGCCTGAACCCGTTTGG